>CAZLGB010000016.1:0-28672 GCA_964558825.1 uncultured Intrasporangiaceae bacterium | reverse complement strand
ACTACGGATCAGAAGGTTAGGGGTTCGAATCCCTTCGGGCGCGCTTCGTAAACTCAGCGCCCCCGACGGGCCCACCTTCGGGCGCGCTCTGTGTTGAGACAGAAGATCAAGGCCCCGGCTTGGCGGAAACGCTGCCGGGGCTTTGTGCTGTGTCGGCGGGGCGACTAGCGCCTACAGGGTCACGCCGAGTGTCACGCTGGGGGAGTGGCCACTGCCCGACCCGCGTATTCCGACGAGCCGGCAGATCCCCGCGGCCACACGGCCCGAAACGATCGCCTTTACGCCCGCTTCGCCAGGCTGTATGACGTCGTGGTCAAAGCGAGCCCGCTGTGGCGTCGCTGGCTGGGGCACGCGCTTCCGCTGATCCGCGGAGGGCAGCGTCCATCGCTATCTCGCCGTCAAGCCCGGGTCTGCCCGACGTCGCCCTGATCGATGGAGCCCGGCTCGCCCTCTCCCAGCCCTAGCCCGACACCGTGAAGGCCTCGCGGAACCGGGCCACCGCCACCTCGGGGTCGCCGGAGGCCCAGCCCTCGAGGCCGACCGTGCCGGCATACCCCATCCCAGCGAGCGCCCGCGCGATGGCCGGATAGTTGATCTCCCCCGTCCCCGGCTCGCAGCGCCCCGGCACGTCGGCCACCTGGATCTCGCCGATCCACGGCAGCGCCTCGCGGCAGAGCTCGATGAGGTTCCCCTCGCCGATCTGCGCGTGGTAGAGGTCGAGCATCATCCGCAGGTTGGGGTGGTCGACCGAGGAGACGAGCGCCAGGGTGTCGGCCGCGAGCGCGAAGGGCACCCCCGGGTGGTCGACCGGGAGGTTGAGGTTCTCCAGGACGAACTGGACCCCGTGCTGCTCGCCGAGGTCGGCGATCCGGGCCAGGGTGTCGCGCGCCGCCAGCCACATCCGCCCCGTGACGACCGAGGCCGGCACGACCGCCTGGCCATCGCCGTCGAGGCCGGTGCCGTGCAGATTGAGCCGCGGTATGCCGAGCCGCTTGGCCACCGGGATGGACTGGGCCGCCGTTTCGAGGAGGTCGGCGACGGCGCTCGGCTCGACGAGACCGCCGCGGATGTATCCCGTCATCGACGAGTAGACGACACCCTCAGCCCGCAGCGCTTCGAGCGCGTCGAGGTCGTGCGTGGTCCAGTCCCAGATCTCGCACTGGACGTCGAGCGCCGTTAGGCGGCGCATCCGCTCGACCGGGGGCAGATCCCGAAAGACCATCTCGGACGACACGGCCAGGATGAAAGGACCCTGCTTGCCCCGCTCACTCATGTTCGGACCTTCCCGTTGAACCTCATGTTCGCTAGTGTAAATGTCCTGACAATGTTCGCGCTACGAGGAGACCGCCGTGACCCTGCCTTCCACTGCCGGTTTCCACTCCGTCGAGGACTGTCACCTCCCCGACCTGGTCGGCATCCTGGAGGCGGAGGCGGCGGCGCTCGACCCGGCGGCATACCCCCTGGCGGCCCGGATCGAGAGCGGCGTGCTCCTCTACGACGCGGCGGCCCTGAGGGAGCGCCTGGTCACCGACGCGGACCGACAGGCGCTGTGTGCCGAGCTCGCTCGGGCGTATGCCGATGGGCCCGGGATCACCGTCTTCCAGGGCGCCTTCGAGCACGACGTGCTCGACCGGGTCAGCGCGGCGTTCCAGCGGCTCATTGACGACGAGAAGGCGGCCGGCGCCGCGGCCGGTGACCACTTCGCCGCCCCGGGTGCAAACGACCGGGTGTGGAACGCCCTCGAAAAGCTCGCCCTGCTCGACCCCGAGGCCTTCGTCGACTACTACGCCAACGACATCGTGTCGTGGGCCGCGTCGGCGTGGCTCGGCCCTGGCTACCAGGTGACGAGCCAGGTCAATGTCGTCAACCCCGGGGGCGCCGGGCAGACGGTCCACCGCGACTACCACCTCGGCTTCCAAGACCCCAAGGTCTCGGCGACCTTCCCCGCCCACGTCCACGCACTCTCGGCTGCGCTGACCCTGCAGGGGGCAGTGGCTCACGTCGATATGCCGTTCGCCTCGGGGCCGACGCTCTACTTGCCTCACTCGCAGAAGTACCCGCAGGGTTATCTGGCCTACTGGCTGCCCGAGTTCCAGGACTGGTTCGGCGGCCACCACGTGCAGCTCCCGCTCGCGAAGGGGGATGCCGTCTTCTTCAACCCCGCGCTCTTCCACGCGGCAGGCACGAACCGCACGAGCGACATCCGCCGGATGGCCAACCTCCTGCAGATCTCCTCACCCTTCGGGCGGGCCATGGAGACCGTCGACCGGCGGCGCGTCGTCGAGGCCGTCTATCCGGCCCTGCTCGACCGAGTGGCGGCGGGTATGCCGCCCCACCAGGTCGACTGCGTCGTCGCCGCCACCGCCGAGGGCTATGCGTTCCCGACCAACCTCGACCGCGACCCGCCGATCGGCGGCATGTCCCCTCGCACCCAGGCCGACGTGCTCCGGGACGCGCTCGGCGAGCGCGCCGAGCCGGCCACGCTGCATACCCGGTTGTCCGACTACGCACGGACCCGGCTGACGACCTGACCGACGGCGGCGGGCCGGTCGAGCCACGGACGAAGGCCACCGGACTTGTGATGGAGGACGCCTCCTGCTGCGCCAACAGGCACGTCCGAATGCGTTCTGACTCATCCGTCCTTAGCCTGTTGGTGGTGGTTTGCTCTCCCAAGGAGGTCACGTGTCATGACCCTCGCTGCGCCAGGAACCGAAGGGCCCCGCAAGGACACAGGGGATCGCAGCGGCGGCCTCATACCCGCCCTCGATCAGGCGGGTCTGCAGAGCGCGACCGAATGGTCGGCGAAGGCCTTCGTGCTCCTGGGCGGGGTGGCGGCTTTCTTCGGCGTCAAGGATGGTGCTGTCGCCAGGGTCGTGCGCGAAGCGCCCCTCCAGACCGTGGGCATCTTCGCCCTGCTTGGCGTCGGACTGGTGTTGGCCCTGCTCGCCCCGGCAGTGGTGGAGACCTGGAAGATCAATATCGGCTGGGTGGTGGCGGCCCTGACGGTGGTCTGGTTCGTGACGTCGTGGACCGCCGTTGACCTCGCCGCGGGTGAGTTCGTCCCAGGCTGGGGCGGGCTGGCCCTTCCGGTCGCCGTCGGCGCGATCGTTGGCCTCGTGCTGTTCATCCAGAACAAGCGCAAGAAGCTGCGGGTGAAAGACCTGGCCTGGAAGGCCGCCGCCATTGTGGTCGCGGTGGCCTGCGTGGCCGGAGGCCTTTACGCCGCAACCAAACTCTTCGTCCAGGACAGCGTGCGTCAGGTCGCGACCCCGGTTGTGGCGTCCGTGCAGCAGGCAGAAGGCGCCACCACCGTGACGGTCACCATGACGCCGGTGTCGCTTGGTGAGCCTGTCCTGGTCATCGCCTATCTCACCGACCCACCCGGTGGCCGGTTTGACTTGATGAATCACGTGCTGCCTGCCGAATCGGCGTCCGCTCCCGTCACCGTCACCACTGAGATCCCCGACGGCGACTGGAATAGCGTGCACGTGGCGCGGTGTGCGGGGTTCAGCTCGGAGCAGGTGATGTGCGTGCCCAAGGAGGTCACGACATTGGCCCTGCCCACCAGATTCCCCACCCTGGGCGGGACCCTGGTCGATGATCCCGACAAGAAGGTCGTGACCGTGGCCGTGACCGGTGCGCAACCCGCGTATGCCGTGGCCAAAGTGACGGTCGTCGGGCCTTCGGGTGCCGTCCTGGCATCAGCGCGACTGACCACAGGTCCCGCCGGCGCGATGCAGTGGCAGTCCTCCGTCCCGGCCGCGGCGGCGGGGATGCCGGTGCAACTCGTGGCGCAGCTTTGCGACACCCGGCTCATGCCGGAAGTGTGCCAAGCGGCCGTGCCCGTGGCGGCGCTGACGACTGGCGCTCGCTGAAATCGGCGCCCAGTCCGGTCAGCGGCGGCGGACCGAGTGTGGGGTGTTGACCCGGTCGGGAGTCACGACGAGGATGACCCGACCCTGCGGGCCGACCGCATTGGTGTAGTCGCGGCCGAGGTAGCGCCGCGACAGGGCGTGGATGTGGGCGAGCGCTTCCTCGCCGGTGATCGTCGACGTCACGCGCCCGCGCACCTCGGCCCAGTCCCACGGGTCGTCGGCCGAGGGGATGAGCACGGTGATCCGCGGGTCGCGGGCGACATTGCGCGAGCGCTGCCGCTGCGGCTCGGTGTTGACCAGCAGGTGCTCGCCGTCGGAGTCGATCCATGTCGGCAGGGCTTGCAGGCTGCCGTCGGGCATGACCGTCACCACGGTGGCGAGGTTGGGTCCGGTGGCCAGGCGGTGGGCGTTGGCGTCGAGCGGCATGGCGTCCTTCCGGGTCGAGACGTGTCCGTGGAAACCTACCGCTGTCGGCGTCCAGTTCCCGCCGACTGTCCGGCGCTAGCAGGCCTCGAGCTCCGCACCGCTCTTGCCCACAGCCGTGTCGGATACTGTGGCGACACAATCGGATTGGACGAGTCGAGGCGGGGAGCGTGGAGATCGAGCGGGTCGCGCGCGTCCTCGACCGCATCGGCGGCGGCCGGCACGCGGCATACCGTGTGGAGGAGTCCGTGCGCGCCGACGACCGGACCCGGCGATCCTTCTCGGTCGTCGCGCGCATGCTCGTGCTCGTGTTCGCGCTCGGGGCGGCCGCGGTCATCGAGGCCATCCTGCAGACCCGCTCGGGCGCGAGCGTGTCGGGCGTCGTGTGGTGGCGGCTGCTGGTGATCTTCGCCATCGCATCGACCCTGTTCTACTTCCTTTGGCGGGCCAAACTCGGCTATTGGTGGGCTTATTCGCGCCTCTGGTTGTTCAGCGTCGTCTTCCCGGTCATCGCCGTGTCGACGTGCCTCATCCCCGGCCTCTATCCGGGATGGATGATCGCGGAGCAGTTGGCCTTCAGCGCGGTGCTCGTCGTCGTGTGGCGGGTGCTGTCCGCGCCGCACCTGCGCGCGGGCTACGCCCACCCCTGAGTGGTATGCCGTCCGCCCGGAGCATCCGCGATGATGCGCCCAGCCAACCCAAAGGAGCCGACGTGGCCGGCCCAGCCAGCGTGACGATCATCCGGCATGGCGAGAAGCCCGCCGAGGACCCCACCCAGCCGCCGTTCGGCGTCGACCCGGAGGGCCTCGCCAGCACACATTCCCTCACGCCGCTGGGGTGGCAGCGCGCTGAGGCACTGGCCGAGCTCCTGCTCGCCGCGCAGGTCCGGCCGCCTTTTGTGCGGCCGACCGTGCTGGTGGCGCCGAACTACGACGGCCACGAGACCCATCGACGTCCCTATCAGACGCTGATGCCCACGGGGCAGGCGCTCCCTGCTGCCATCCAGACGCCCTATGCCGAGGACACCGAGGCCGACCTCGCCACCTGGCTGGCCGGGCAGGACGGTGCGCACGTGCTGCTGTGCTGGGAGCACCATCGCATCCCGGCTATCGCGGGGCCGCTGGCGCAGGCGCTCGGGGTGACGACGGAGCTGCCGTCCAACGCGACCGACTGGCCGGACGACGACTTCTGGTCAGCGCTGGTGTTCACGGTGGGAGAGGTCGGCTACACCCTCACCCAGACCAGCGAGGCCCTCCTGCCCGGCGACCCGCCGGCCTGACCTGCTCGGGATTCACGGGCCGAGAGCCGTCGCGCGATCACGTCTGAAGGCAGCCACCCTCGCCATCCAGAGTCCACCGCACTAGGCTTCCTCGATCCGTGATCCCTGGTCCAGGGGGTGGCCAGGCGCGCGGGAAGCCTCGCCGTCCCGATCCAGCACCCCGACGCCTCGAAGAGGGAGGACCAGGTTGACCGTCTCGATCTTCGACCTGTTCTCCCTGGGCATCG
This sequence comes from uncultured Intrasporangiaceae bacterium, assembly GCA_964558825.1. Lineage (GTDB taxonomy): Bacteria > Actinomycetota > Actinomycetes > Actinomycetales > Dermatophilaceae > Phosphoribacter. The sequence continues at coordinate 22,868 of CAZLGB010000016.1, read as the reverse complement.
GGCCGTCGAGCTCGCACACCGTCGGCCCGATGCGGGCCGCGCTGACCTTCGTCCGCGGGCTCACCAAGGCGGGCCAACTTGATCAGACCCACTCGATCACCGCCGAGCTCTATGGCTCGCTCGCCGCGACCGGGCGCGGCCACGGCTCCGACCGCGCGGTCGTCATGGGGCTCATGGGCCTGGAGCCGGAGACGGTCGACCCGCGCGCGGGGCAGGCGGCGGTCGACGCGGCCTGCCGCGAGCACAGGCTCACCCTCGACGGCATACGTGAAGTCGACTTCAAGCTCGACGACCACGTGCGGCTCATGCTCGGGCAGTCACTTCCGTTGCACCCCAACGGGATGACCTTCATCGCCCGTGACGCGCAGGGCGCCGAGCTGGCCCGGGCGAGCTATTACTCGATCGGCGGCGGCTTCATCGTCGACGAGCAGGCTCACGGCCCGGACCGGATCGTCGAGCACCGCCGCGAGGTGCCGCACCCCTTCCGCACGGCCCAGGAGTTGCTGGCGATCTGCCAGGCGACGGGCAAGTCGATCGCCGGCATCGCGCTGGACAACGAGTCGGCCTTCCGCCCCGAGCAGGAGGTGCGCGACGGGCTGCTGATCATCGCTCAGGCGATGCAGGACTGCGTCGAGGCCGGACTGCAGACCGAGGGCATGCTGCCGGGCATCCTGCGGGTGCGCCGCCGCGCGCCCGAGCTCATGCAGCGACTCGTCCACCAACAAGCCGGCGACGACCAGCTGCGGGGCATGGACTGGCTCACCGTCTTCGCCCTTGCCGTCAACGAGGAGAACGCAGGCGGTGGCCGCGTGGTCACCGCGCCGACCAATGGAGCCGCGGGCGTGATCCCCGCGGTCCTGCAGTACTACAAGCGCTTCGTCCCCGGCGCCAGTGATGCCGGCGTGATCCGCTTCCTGCTCACCGCCGGCGCCATCGGCACGATCTATCTGGAGACCGCGTCGATCTCCGGCGCCGAGGTGGGCTGCCAGGGCGAGGTCGGCTCGGCGTGCTCGATGGCCGCCGCAGGGTATGCCGCGGTGCTGGGCGGATCACCGGCCCAGGTCGAGAACGCCGCGGAGATCGGCATGGAGCACAACCTCGGGCTGACCTGCGACCCGGTCGGTGGTCTCGTGCAGATCCCGTGCATCGAGCGCAATGCCGTCGCCGCCGTGCAGGCCGTCACCGCCGCGCGCACCGCCCTGCTGGGCGACGGCAACCACATCGTGTCGCTCGACCAGGTCATCAAGACGATGCGCGACACCGGTGCCGACATGAAGAGCAAGTACAAGGAGACCTCCGAGGGCGGCCTCGCCGTCAACGTCATCGAGTGCTGACTGCACGCATCACCTTGCACGGCTGACCCGGTCCCGGGGCGTTCACCGCGCTCCGAAAAGCGCCCAGAACGCTCCCGTCCGTCAGCAACACGCCAAAGCGACATGGACGTCGCTGGTGGCGCGTACAGGGGAGTGGTGCCTGGTGAGCAGGGGGCGTGGGACGTTGGTCAGCGTGGTGCTCGACACCTTGGCCGACCCGCAGTGGGCGAGTCGACTTGTGCGGGGGAGGGGCGCCAAACCGTCCCACGTCGCGCGACATCTCGGGGCGCGGCTCATTCGGGCGAATTGGGGTCAGGGCCCCGGGGTGGCTCCCCGGGAGCGGGACCTGCTCGATGGTGACCGCGAGGCACATGCCCGCACGGTGTGGGCCGGCGTTGCCGCGCAAGCTTCGCGTGGCCTCGACGACCATCTCGCCATGGTCGACAACGCGGCCGGCCTGCTGGCCGCTCAAGGCCATCTGCGCCAACGAAGCCAATTCAGTGAGCCCGGGCTCGTGCTCGTCGGTGCTCACCTCGTCGCTCACCCCGGCCGACCGATCGACCGCACCTCGCTCGCCCAGCAGCTGGCCGGCAAGGTGAAGGCGCGGCCCACCGCGGCGGCGACCGGCGCTCCGTATGCCGCCGACGAGTTCTACGAGGCCTTCAGCGACCACTTCCTGTCGTCGTGGGAGCGTGACGGCGAGCGATCGCTGCGCGACTACGCGCCCAGCGAGATCCTCCTGGGCAGTGATGAACGGCCGCCCCTCGTCATCGGACGGACCGCCCGCAGTTGGTTCGACGGGACGGATCGGTCTGTCTACCACCGCTATCGGCTCTCTTTCCGGGCGTCGGCGGCTGGCCCAGGTGGCACCCATCGGCTCGACCGTGATGAGGCAGCGCTCGCGGAGATCAAGCGGGCGTGTCAGGGCTACGGCCTCAGCAGGCCAGAGCATCGCACCGCCCTCGTCAGTCTCGCTGTCGCGCAACTGGATCCGGACCAACCACGGGTCGCGGCCGCCCGCATCGAGCAGGCCTGGCGCTCGGCTCCAGCACCCCTGGCGACGTTGCCGCCCGGCACGTCCGACCGGGAGCTCACCCTGGCTGCGTCTGCCAAGCTGCGCCTCTGGCACGACTCGCCCTCGGCCTGGGCCGTCCGCCAGGCCCATGCCGATGTCGCCGTCATCCTCGACGAGCTCCACTGGGCGCTCGTGCGCGGCATGTGGATGGGCTTGCTGCGACGCGAGCAACGCAACGACGCGACGACCGATCGACCGACCCTCAACCGGCTCATGAAGACGGTCATGGACCGCAAGCTCCCCGAAGCCGTGCGCGCCTGGCCGACCATCGCGGCGCACCAGCCGTGGTCCGTTCGTCGTCATGAGGCGACCGTGGAGCTCGTGACTGGTCTCGGCGCCCAGGCCCGCGATCTGGTCGGTGTGGACCCGGTCGCCCGGGCCGCGGCTCGCACGGCGTACGAGCTGCATGCGCGGACCGTGCACGGCGCTGGGTGGCCCGAGGTCGTCCTGACGGCGGCGGAGATCGGTTGCCTCCGTGGGCAGGCGCCGAGCCGGAGGCCTGCCGACGGTCCGCCCGCTGGCCCGCGCCGTTGCCCGGTCGCGAGACCACCTCGCCGCGGGTGCTCTCGTGGGCGTTCGCGCTATACATGGGCGACCGCACCACCCGATCTTCCCGCCCGCCAGCTGCCGCTCGCCGCCTAGTGCGACTGGCCAGCTCACACGACGAACGCGCCAGGCGAAGCCGCCCAGCGCGTTCGCGATTGGCTGTGTCAGCAGCCCTTGACCAGCGGGTAGAGCAGGTCGAGAACCTCGGTCCAGAAGTCCGTCCCGATCGAGCAGTGCCAAGTCATCGTGTGTCTCCCATCGGTTTGCAGCGGGCCTTGCGCGCTGCAAACCGATCCCCGTTTTCGGGGCGTGGGCCGGGGCCGCGGACGGTCGGGGAGTGGTGCCCGTGGGCTGCCTTCGGAGCAGCCCAGCCGGCCGGGCACCCTCCCCAGCACGGCGCACGGCACCGTCAGTCCGCGGGACGAGGGAGGATGGAGGGACGCACGTCGCTGCGGGGTGGCACGCACCCGCGGCCCACCCACCGATGCCGGGAGGACACCCATGGCGGTCCGAGTCGATCTCAACATCTCGCTCGACGGGTTCGCGACGACGACGGACCAGACCCCCGAGCAACCGATGGGGCAGGACTGGGGTCGGCTCGTCGCGGCATACGTCGCGACCCGCACCTTCCGCGCGCGCGTCCTGCACGACACCAGCGGGGGCGGGACGACCGGGGTCGACGACGACTATGCCGAGGCCTACTTCGCCGAGCTGGGCGCCGAGATCATGGGGGCCGGAATGTTCGGCCTGCACAACTTCCCCGACGACCCGGACTGGCGCGGCTGGTGGGGCGACGAACCGCCTTTCCACATCCCGGTTTTCGTGCTCACGCACACCGCGCCGCGCCCGTCGATCGAGATGGCGGGCGGGACGACCTTCCACTTCTTGTCCGCGACACCCGCCGAGGCGCTCGATCGTGCCCTCGCCGTCGCGGGCGGCAAGGACGTGCGCATCGGCGGCGGGCCGACGGTCGTGCGCGACTTCATGCAGGCCGGGCTCGTTGACCAACTGCACGTCGCCATCGCGCCGATCCTGTTGGGGCGCGGCATTCGGCTCTGGGACGACCTGCGCGGCTGGGAGGCCGACTACGAGGTGACGGCGGCGACCGCCGAGAGCGGCACGACGCACCTGACTTTCCGGCGTCCGGGGTCTTGAGCGCGCGAGGAGGGCTCGCGCGCGCGACAATCGCAGGTATGCCGTGGCCTGCCGTCATGGGGCACCTCCACCGCTGGCGTGACCCGGCGGCGCTGCGCATGGCCGGGCGGGTCGGCTCGCTCGCCGACCTCGAGCAACGCGGGCGCACCTCCGGGCTGGTGCGGCATACGCCCGTGCGGGCCTTCCGCCGTGGCGACACCGTGGCCATCGGGGTCAACTTCGGCCCGCAGTCGCAATGGGTCCGCAACGTCCTGGCCGCCGACGAGTGCTGGATCACCTTGCGCGGCAAGCGAATACATCTGGTCGACCCGCAGCTCGTGTCGCTGGGCGAGGCCGCGCATCACTTCCCCGGCTGGTTTGCCTGGGGGCTGCGGCGGGTGGTGCGCACGCAGGAGTGCCTCGTGGGCAGGGTGGCCAGCCCGCTGGGGCCTGGGTGACGGGCCCCGCGAGATCCGCGTCAGTGCACCCGGTGGGCACCGGCTGAGGCGACGGCGATCAAATGGGCGGGCACGGCATACGCCGCATCGCGGAAGGCGCGCTCGACGGCGTCCGCGACCACCTCCGAGCGACCCTGCTCGAGCAGCGCGATGATGCACCCGCCGAAGCCACCACCGGTCATCCGGGCCCCGAGCGCCCCGTGTGCGAGCGCCGTCTCGACCGCCAGATCGACGGTGGGCACGGTGATCTCGAAGAGGTCGCGCATCGAGGTATGAGAGGCGTTCATGGCCGCCCCGAGGCCACGGAAATCGTTGGCGCGCAACAACTCAGCCGCCTGCAACACGCGCGCGTTCTCGGTGATCACGTGCTCGGCCCGCCGACGCAGCACCGGGTCGTTGAGCCGGTCGAGGGCCGCGCCGACATCGGTGACCTCACGCAGGGTCGCGACCCCGAGCAGAGCGGCGGCCGCCTCACAGCTGGCGCGGCGGGCGGCATACTCCCCGTCAACGTGCGCGTGTGGTGTGCGCGTGTCGACGACGAGCAGCTCGAGCCCATGGGCCGCGAGGTCGAAAGGCACCTGCTCGTGGGCAAAGCTGCGACAGTCGAAGAAGAGCGCATGCCCCGCGGTGCACAGGGTCGAGGCTGCTTGGTCGAGCTGCCCGGTGGGGGCGCCGACGAAGGCGTTCTCCGCGCGTCGGGCCAGCACCGCCCGGGTCATCGGCTCGATGTCCAGGTCGTAGAGATCGGCCAGCGCGGCGAGCGCCGCACACTCGATGGCCGCCGACGAGGACAGCCCGGCACCGAGCGGCACGTCGGAGCTCAGCACGAGATCCGCGCCGCCTACGTCGTGGCCGGCCTCGCGCAACGCCCACACGACCCCCGCGACGTATGCCGCCCAGCCGCTCATCCCGGGCACGAGCTGCGCCGGGGTCACCTCAGCGAGCAGTCCGCCCTGGAGGGTGACCATCCGCCACACGTCGTCGGGTCGCCGCGCCCCCGCCATGAGCGCCCGCTGCGCCAGCGCGAAGGGCATGACGAAGCCGTCCTGATAGTCGGTGTGCTCGCCGATGAGGTTGACCCGCCCCGGTGCGGCCCAGACGCCCTCGGGGGCATGTCCGGTGAGGTCGGCGAAGCGCCCGACCACCTCGTCGACAGAGACCGCCCGAGTCGGGTCGGTCGGCGAGGTCGGCGCGGCCGGCGATCCGGCCGAGGGTATGCCGCCCTGGCCTCCGTCGTGGGTGGATGTCATGCAATGCCCTCGCAGTGATAGATGACGGCCTCGTCGGGATGGACCCGGGCGTCGACCAGGCCCGCCCGGCCCAGCACAGCGCCGGAGAACTCCGCCCCGCCCTCCCGCCACCAGGCCGGCACGGTCAGGCCGGCCGGACCCGCGCCGATCTGGATCGGCGTCACCCGATAGGTGCGATCGGGATCCAGGCCGGGCAAGCGGATCCGCCCGAGTGACACGACCTCCGAGCGATCGAGTCGGGCCAGCGAATAGAGCGCTTCGCTGCGGTCGGCCGCGACGATGCCGAAGCCGCTCAGCGAGGTGTCCGGATGGTCGATCCGCACGAGGGTGCCGGTGAAGAGCAGCTCGCGGTGCGTCTTGTGCAGCTCGATCCAGGCAGCGAGCTCGGCGCGCTCGGCCTCCGAGGCCTGGCGCAGATCCCACTCGATGCCCAGGTGACCGAATATCGCTGTGGCAGCTCGGAATCCGAGCGTGTGGGCACGGCCGGTCGTGTGCGAGACACCCGAGGCAATGTGGGTGCCGATGAGCTCGGGCGGGACGAGCTGCTGAGTCCAGCGGACGATCTGCTGGCGCTCGTGCGGGTCGATGCAGTCGGAGGCCCAGACGCGGTCGGTGTGCTCGAGGATGCCGAGGTCCACTCGCGCACCGCCTGACGAGCACGACTCGATCTCCAGGCCGGGGTGGGTCGCCTTGAGCTCGGCGATGAGTCGGTATGCCGCCTCGGTCTGGGCATGCACGGCCGCCTCGCCTCCCGGGGCGGTGCCGGCGTCGAGCAGGTCGCGGTTGTGGTCCCACTTGAGATAGGTGATCGGATAGTCCCGCAAAAGCGCGCTGAGGGCGTCGCGGATGTGGTCGTAGCAGGCGGGGATCGACAGGTTGAGCACCTGCTGGCGCCGAGCCGGCAGTGGCGTGCGCCCTCCGGTCCCCATGACCCACTCGGGGTGAGCCCGGGCCAGGTCGGAGTCGAGGTTGACCATCTCGGGCTCCACCCACAGCCCGAACTCCATCCCCAGCTCGCGGACCCGGTCGATGAGCGGGTGCAGCCCGTCGGGCCACACGTCAGCCGACACGGCCCAGTCACCCAGCCCGGATGCGTCTGAGCGGCGCGAGCCGAACCAGCCGTCGTCGAGCACATAGCGCTCGACGCCGACCTCGGCGGCGATCTCGGCCAGCTCGAGCAGGGCCGGCAGCGAGTGGTCGAAGTAGACGGCCTCCCAGACGTTGATCGGCACCGGCCGCCGAGTGCCCGGATGCTGGGGCCGGGTCCGCAGGTAGTCGTGGAAGCGCCCGGCCACCCCGTCGAGTCCGGTGCCGTAGGCGGCATACACCCACGGCGAGGTGTATGCCGTGCCCCCCGCGAGTCGCCCGTCACCCGGCCACGGCGACTCGCCGCCTCTGAGGACGGCAGCCCCGGTGGAGAACCCGCTCGGCATACGACAGGTGATTGCCGATCCAGCCGACGTGCACGCCCCAGACCTCACCATGACCGAAGCCGAAGCTGCTCGTCCCGGCGTGCACGGAGGTCCAACCCGGACGCGACCGTGAGCATCAACACGATCGACCACAACACCCTCCAGGGGAAGATCACCACCTATCTCAACGGTGCTCCGGACGATTCTTCACGTGGTTCGCGCGCACTTCGCGCGCGGGGCACGGGCACACGCCGCCCAAGACCCTTGACGAGCTCGTCGCCCTCGGCTCCAAGATGAAGGCCGACGGCCTGGTCCCGATCGCCTTCGCAGACAAGGACGCCCGGCCGGCCATGGGCACCCTCGACAGGTCATCAACAAGGGCCGCAACGGCCTTGAGCTCATTGCCACGCTGGTGACCAACAACGTTGTGGGAGAGGCCAGCCGGCTCGGTTTCGGCTCGGCGCTCGCAACGATTATGCTGCTCATCTCGTCGGTGTTCATCGTCATCTATCTGCGCATCGTCATGCGGGAGGACCAGTGACCACTGCCATCCCCACGTTGGTGATCTTCTTCGTCCTGCACAAGCAGTTCGTGTCCGGTCTCACGCTCGGCTCGACCAAGGGGTGAACCGACCCAGGTGTTGGAGGCACGCTGCATGACGATTTCGGCGAGACGAGGGAGGGACAGGCGGATGTCGGAAGCGGGGCTCGCCCAGAGCCTGGCGAAGATGGACGCCGCCGGAGTCGGCCTGGCCGCGCGCCGCGCGTTCGAGCACGCCTACCACGAGTGCGAGCGCGGTGTCACCGGGCTCATCGCCGAGCGCGACATCGAGCCCCTCGTGGATCCCCCGAGCCTGGCTGCGATCCCGCCGACGTCATCACCCGAAGCGGCCGCCGCGCTGGCCGCCACGGTCATGATCAAGCTCAACGGCGGGCTCGGCACGTCGATGGGGTTGGACACGGCCAAGACGCTGCTGCCGGTGCGCGACGGGTTGACCTTCCTCGACATCATGGTCGAGCAGGTCCGGCACGCCCGCTCCGTTTTCGGGGTCTCGCTGCCGCTGATCTTCATGAACAGCTTCCGCACCCGCGCCGCCACCCTCGCTCATCTGCGTCGCTATCCCGACCTGGCCGTCGCCGATCTCCCGGTGGAGTTCCTGCAAAGCCTCGAGCCCAAGCTCCGTCTCGACGATCTGCACCCCGTCAGCTGGCCGGCCGATCCCAGCCTGGAATGGTGCCCGCCTGGCCACGGCGACCTCTATGCCGCGCTCTGGGAGTCCGGGCTGCTCGATCGGTTGCTCGACCGGGGCTACCGCCATGCGAGCGTCGCCAATGGCGACAATCTCGGGGCGGCGCCCAGCGCCCGGCTCGCTGCGTGGTTTGCGCAGTCGGGGGCGGCGTATGCCGCCGAGGTGTGCCCGCGCACCCCCAACGACCGCAAGGGCGGTCATCTGGCCATCCGCAGATCCGACGGACGACTGATCCTGCGCGATTCGGCGCAAACGGCGCCCGAGGATCAGGCCAGCTTTCAGGACGAGCACATCCACCCGTTCTTCCACGCCAACAACCTCTGGCTGGACCTCTCGCGCCTGCGTGACGCGCTCGCAGCGGGGCAGGGGGCGCTGGGGCTGCCGCTGATCCGCAACGTCAAGACTGTCGACCCGACCGACCCGACGTCCACCCCGGTCGTGCAGCTGGAGTCGGCCATGGGGGCGGCGATCGAGCTCTTCGAGGGGGCCCAGGCCATCGCCGTCGGTCGCGACCGTTTCCGCCCGGTCAAGACGACCAACGAGCTCATGCTCATCCGCTCGGACGTCTTCACCTTGGGCGAGGACGCCCAACTGCACACCACGGGGCCGATCCCCGAGGTGGATCTGGCCGCCCCGTTCTATCGGATGCTCCACGACTTCGAGTCGCGCGTCCCCGTGATCCCTTCGCTGCACGAGTGCACGTCGCTGCGCGTCCACGGTGACTGGCGTTTCGACGCACCGGCGCGCCTGGTCGGCGAGGTGGTGCTCCCCGCGACGGCCCTGCAAACGTCCATCGCCGAGGCGGACCTGCCGGAGCCGGCGCCGTGACCCCCGGGCTCGGAGCGGGCCATCAGCGCCCGTGAGCGTTGCGAGCTCGGGCAACAGGGCGGCCGCGATGGCGAGCTCACCGGCGGCATTGGCGTGGAAGGGATAACGCTCGGACATCCCCTGCACCCGGCTGCGCCGAGCACAGCTCGTGCCCGGCGAGGGTTGGTTGCCCGGCTAAGCCGAAGGCCCGGCCGGCTCAGCTCGCCAGCGGGTTGAGCAGGACCCATGCGGCATACCCGCCCAGCAGATCCGAGGCATCGTCGAAACCGTTGGCGCGCAGGACACTTGCCGCCACGCAGCTGCGCCAGCCGCCTGCGCAATAGGTGATGACCGAGCGCGTCGGGTCGAGCTCGGGCAACCGACGCTGCAATTCGGCGAGCGGGATATGCGTGGCACCGGGGATGATTCCGCCCGCCAACTCGCCGGAGTTGCGGACGTCCACGAGCTGCACGCCGCCACGCTCGATCGCCGCAGCTGTCTCCACGGCCGTGAGCCTGCTGGCCTGCACGACGCGTTGCGCGTGCCGCTTGAGGAAACCCTCGGGGTCGGGCACGTAGCCCAGGACGTGGTCGAAGCCGATGCGCGAGAACCGGGTGGCGACCGCCTGCTCCTCGCCCGGCTCCGCCAGCACGACGACCTCGTCGTGCGGGCCGACGACCATGCCGACGGTCTCGGCCATCCGGCCGTCGGCCGGGACGTTGAGCGAGCCGGCGAGATGCCCGGCAGCGAACTGCTGGTTGGGTCGGGCGTCGTGGAGCACGGCACCGCGTCCCAGGGCGGCGAAGACGGTGTCGTCGTCGAGCCCAGGAATCGTCGTCTCCAGCTCCCGGGTCGCCCGCTCGCGCTTGTTGAGGGTCGCGTTGAAGACGAAGTATGCCGGGGCCGCCGGCTGCCCCTCGGTGACGACGGCGACGAACTCCTGCTCGGTCATCGGCTGGCAGGCGTAATTGAGGGCGCGCTGCTGGCCGATCGTGGACGCCCGCTCGGTCGAGAGGTTCTTGCCGCAGGCCGAGCCGGCGCCGTGGGCGGGGAAGACCCGGACCGCGTCGGGCAGGCCCATGAGTTTGTGCTGCACGGAGTCATAGAGCATCGCGCCGAGCTCCTCGGCGGTGACGCCGACCGAGGCGAGCAGGTCGGGGCGCCCGACATCGCCGATGAAGAGCGCGTCACCGGTGAGCACGCCGTAGGCCACGTCGTCGGTGGCCCGCTCGTAGACGAGCACGCTGATCGATTCGGGGGTGTGCCCGGGCGTCGTCATGATCTCGAGGGTGACCGCACCGAGGGAGATCCGCTCGCCGTCGTGCAGACGCCTGATCGGGAAGTCGGCAACCGCCTTGTCGCCGTAGCCGATCCATGCCCCGGTCGCGCGGGCCAGCTCGAGGTGGCCGGAGACGAAATCGGCGTGGAAGTGGGTGAGCACGACGCCGACGATGGTCAGGCCTTGGGCGGTGGCGTCGGCGAGGTATTCCTCGACGTCCCTGCGCGGGTCGACGACGACGGCCTGTCCCGTCGTCTCGTCACCGACGAAGTAGGAGGCGTGCGAGAGGCAGTCGAGGTAGTACTGCGTGAAGATCATCGGGCGCTCCACATCGTCGTGACCGTCCGGTCACTATACCCCAGGGGGTATATCCGTACCAGTCGCCCGTCCTGACATGCGATGCGGCCACGACAGCGCACGACCTGTCGTGGTGCCGGTCAGTGCTCCTCGGCGGCGCGTTCGGCGATCGCACGCTCCTCGGCCTCGATGCTGCGGCGGGTGCGCCTGGGCAGGGCGATGCCCATGCCCAGCAGGACGCCCCCGATCGCCGCCACGCCCGCCATCACGGCGATGAGCGGGCTGGGGTTGTCCTTGGGGTTGTTATAGGTGCGCATGGTCTCGTGCATGATGTTGACGTCGTAGATGTTCTTGAGCAGCAGCGCGCCGGCGCCGAGCACCAAGATGACGCCGATGACGAGAAATGTCGACTTGAGCAGCTTCACGAGGGTCAGCGTAGCCACTGCGGTCTCATCTGGCCCGGGCTGCCGAGTGTCGAGGAAGACTCCGCGGGTGCGAATCCCCCGTGAGTTGGCCTCCCGGCTCAGGCAGACTGGGGCGCGTGCTGCTGACGGTGACGACCACTCACGCTCCGGCGACGGAGCTGGGCTTCCTGCTGCACAAGCACCCCGACCGGGTCCAGCAGTTCGCTCAATCCTTCGGGACGGTGACCGTCTGTTACCCCGAGGCCAGCGAAAGTCGTTGCACCGCAGCCTTGTTGCTTGAGGTCGATCCGATCCGACTCGCACGCACCCGCGGGCGCGCCACGCCCGACTTCTCCCTCGCGCAATATGTCAACGACCGCCCGTATGCCGCCTCCTCGCTGCTCGCGGTGGCCCTCGGCGACGTCTTCAGCACGGCTCGCGGCGGGCGCTGTGCCGCGCGGCCGGAGCTCGCCGAGACGGCGATCCCGTTGGAGATCGGCATACCCGTCCTGCCGGCGCGCGGTGGTGCCGAGATCGTGCGGCGGGTCTTCGAGCCGCTCGGGTGGAGTGTCGAGGCCGACCCGATCGCCCTCGACGAGCGCTTCCCCGAGTGGGGCGACTCGCGCTATCTGCGGGTCCGGCTCACCGGCACGCTGCGCCTCGCCGATGCGCTGAGCCAGCTCTATGTCCTGCTGCCGGTCTTCGACGAGGCCAAGCACTATTGGCAGGGCTCGGACGAGGTCGACAAGCTGCTGCGCTCCGGTGCCGGCTGGCTCGCGACACACCCCGACCGTGGCCTCATCGCGCGGCGCTATCTCGGCCGTCGCAGCGGCCTGGCCCGGGTCGCCCTCGCCCGCCTCGCTGAGCTCGGCGACGAGCTCGACGACGCGCTCGAGCCGCCGCTCGAGGAAGAGACGGAGACGGCGCCGGCCGCGGGCGAGCCGGACGGCGCGACGGAGGCGTCGGCACCCGAGCCGCGTGTGCCCCTCAATACCCAGCGCCACGAGGCCGTCCTGCAGGCGCTCGTCGATCTGGGTGCCACGTCGGTCATCGATCTCGGCTGCGGGCCAGGCCACTTGCTCGCCGAGCTCGTGCGCATCCCTCAACTCACTCGGGTCGCCGGGTGCGATGTCTCCGCCCGCGCGCTGCAGTATGCCGGGCGCCGGCTGCACCTCGACCGGCTCAGCGAGCGCCAGGCCGAGCGGATCACGCTCTTCCAGGGTGCGCTGACCTATGAGGACGAGCGCTTCGCCGGCTTCGACGCGGCGGTGCTCATGGAGGTCATCGAGCATGTCGACGAGTCGCGGCTGCCGGCGCTCGAGCGGGTGGTCTTCGGGGCGGCCCGCCCGCGCCTCGTGCTCGTCACCACACCCAACAGCGACTACAACGTCTACTATCCGCAGCTGACCGGCATGCGTCACGCCGACCATCGCTTCGAGTGGGATCGCGAGCAGTTCGCCGCGTGGAGCGAGCGGGTGGCCACGGCGTACGGATATGCCGTGAGCCGCCGTGGCATCGGGGCTGTGGACGCCGAGCACGGATCCCCGACTCAGCTGGCGGTGTTCGTCCGTGGCTGAGACGCGTGACACCACCGAGATCGTCATCCCGACGATGGGCCTGGTCGTGCTCGTCGGCGTGTCGGGCAGCGGCAAGTCGACCTTCGCGCGCACGCACTTCACACCCACCGAGGTCGTGTCGAGCGACGCGTGCCGCGGCATTGTCGCCGACGACGAGACCGACCAGTCGGCGACGCCCGACGCCTTCGACGTCCTCCATTACATCGTCGGCGTGCGGTTGCGCCGCGGACTGCTCGCCGTTGTCGATGCGACCAACGTCCAGCCGGAGGCGCGCGCCGCTCTCGTCAGGCTGGCCAAGAGCCACGACGTGCTCGTCAGTGCCGTCGTCCTCGATGTGCCCGAGTCGGTGGCCGTCGAGCGCAACAGCACCCGCGCCGATCGAGATTTCGGGCCGCACGTCATCGCCCGCCAGCATCGCGAGCTGCGCCGCTCGTTGGGGCGGATCCGCAAGGAGGGCTTCCATCGGGTCCACGTCCTGCATGGTCAGCGCGAGATCGACGCCGTGGTCGTGCGCCGTGAGCGCCCGTGGAACGACCGGCGGGAGCTGACCGGTCCCTTCGATGTCATCGGCGACGTCCACGGATGCCTCGGCGAGCTGCAGGCGCTGCTCACCGAGCTCGGATGGAGCATCGAGCGCGACGCCGCGGGGCGGGCCGTCAATGCCACCCATCCGCAGGGGCGCACGGCGGCCTTCGTCGGAGACCTCGTCGATCGCGGCCCCGACACTCCTGGGGTGCTCCGGCTGGTCATGGGGATGGTTGCCGCGGGCTCGGCGCTGTGCGTCTCGGGCAATCACGAGGTCAAGCTCGTGCGGGCGCTGCGCGGCGCGCGGGTGCGGATCTCACACGGGCTGGCCGAGTCGCTCGCTCAGCTCGAGGGCGAGGACGAGCACTTCCGTGCGGCGGCGCTCGCCTTCATGGACGGGCTCATCAGCCACTACGTCCTCGACGACGGCCGGCTCGTCGTCGTCCACGCGGGCCTCAAGCAGAGCTATCAGGGGCGCTCGTCCGGTCGGGTGCGGTCTTTCGCGCTCTATGGGGACACGACGGGTGAGACCGACGACTATGGCCTGCCGGTGCGTTATCCGTGGGCGAGCGACTATCGGGGCTCGGCCACCGTCGTCTACGGCCACACGCCCGTCCCGCGGACCGAATGGGTCAACAACACGATCTGTCTGGACACCGGGGCGGTCTTCGGCGGCGCCCTCACGGCGCTGCGCTATCCCGAGCGCGAGCTCGTCTCGGTGCCCGCCGAGCGGGAGTGGTTTGCGCCCGCCCGCCCGCTCGAGGCACTTGCGGACGCCGAGGCGACAGCCAGCGATGCGTCGAATCAGGGTGCGGCGCAGCCTGATCCGACGCGAGAGCCGTTTGTCCTCAAGGTCGGCGACGTCGCGGGCACTCGCTGGCTCGAGTCGCCCCACGCGGGCAAGGTCAAGATCCCCGAGGACAATGCCGCTGCGGCGCTGGAGATCATGAGCCGATTTGCCGTCGACCCGCGGTGGCTGGTCTATCTGCCGCCGACGATGTCGCCTGCCACCGCATGCGTGCGAGACGGTTTCCTCGAGCATCCGGAGCAGGCGTTTGCCGACTATGCCGGGTGGGGTGTGGGCCGGGTCGTCTGCGAGGAGAAGCACATGGGCTCGCGCGCCGTCGTCGTGGTCTGTCGCGATGCCGAGGTCGCCGCGCAGCGTTTCGGCGTGGCCGACGGGAGCGCGGGCACGGCATACACCCGGACCGGACGGCCGTTCTTCCCCGACCCGACCCCGCTCGTCGACCGGTTGCGCGTCGCCGTTGCGCCGCTCTTCGACGCGCTCGACAGTGACTGGCTCGCCCTCGACTGCGAGGTGCTGCCGTGGTCGGCCAAGGCGGGTGAGCTCATCCGCTCGCAGTATGCGTCGGTGGGAGCGGCCGCCGCGGCCGCGCTCCCTGAGGCTGCGCGGATCCTCGATGCGGTGGGCCATCGAGGGCTCGACGTCGGCGGCCTGGCCGCGCGCGTGGACCAGCGGCTCGCCAACGCGCAGGCCTTCCGGGCGGCATACGCCCCCTATTGCCGGCCCACCGACGGACTCGACGGGCTCTCGGTCGCGCCCTTCCAGATCCTCGCGGCCGAGGGCCGCGTCCTGGCCCTGACCGAGTCGCACGAGTGGCAGCTGCGCCAACTCGCGCTGCTTACCGACGACTTCATCACGCCGACCCGTCACCGGGTCGTCGACCTCAGCTCCGAGGCCGACCGCGCCGCGGCCGCCGACTGGTGGCTCGAGCTCACCGCGACCGGTGGCGAGGGGATGGTCGTCAAGCCCGCCGACGTCACCTCAGCGCGCATCCAACCGGGGCTGAAGGTCCGCGGCCGCGAATACCTGCGGATCATCTACGGCCCCGACTATCTCGACGCGTTGCCGACGCTGCGCGAGCGGTCGCTGGGTCGCAAGCGGCAACTCGCGCTGCGCGAGCATGGTCTCGGGCTGGACGCGCTCGAGGGCGTCGTCACCGGGGCGCCGCTGTGGCGTGTGCACCAGGCCGTTTTCGCCGTCCTCGCCCTGGAGTCCGAGCCGGTCGACCCGAGGTTGTGACGCCGCGCCGTCCGGGCGATCGGTAGGGGAGACTAGGGAGCGGACCGACCTGCGAAAGGAGGCCCTCATGGGCTTCTGCATGAGCATCGACATCGACCGCGACTTCGACGAGACGGTCGCCGCCGCGCGGGCGGCCCTGGCCGACAACGGTTTCGGGGTGCTCACCGAGATCGACCTCAAGGCCACGCTCAAGGCCAAGCTCGACGTCGACATCCCGCCGCAGACGATCCTCGGGGCGTGCCGCCCTCCGCTCGCGTATGCCGCGATCCAGGCCGATCCGTCGATCGCCGTCTTCCTGCCGTGCAATGTCGTCGTGCGCAGCCTGAGCGCAGGCCGCACCCAGGTCGAGGCGATGGACCCGGGCTACATGGTCGAGGTCAGCGGCCAGGCCGAGCTCGGCCCGATCGCGGCCGACGCCCGCGAGCGCATCGGCCGGGCGCTGGAGCAGCTGGCCGGCTGAGGCCGGCGCGGCCGGCCACGGCTGCGAGGATGGGGTCACCATGCCGCCCCTCGACCCGCCGCCTGGCGCCGACGCCGACGCCCTGTATGCCGTGCTCCTCGCCTGGACGGGCGGTCAGGGGCTCACCCTCTATACCCATCAGGACGAGGCCGTCATCGAGCTGCTCTCCGGGCGCCACGTCGTGCTGGCGACGCCGACGGGATCGGGCAAGTCGCTCGTCGCGACAGCTGGTCACCTCGCCGGGCTGGCCGTGGGCCGGCGCAGCTTCTACACCGCGCCGATCAAGGCCCTCGTCAACGAGAAGTTCTTCGCGCTGTGCGAGGTCTTCGGCGCCGAGCGGGTAGGGCTGCTCACTGGCGATGCGTCGGTCAATCCCGAGGCCCCGATCATCTGCTGCACGGCCGAGGTGCTGGCCAACATGGCCTTGCGCTCCGGCGCGGACGGTCCTGGGCTCGACGGGATCGTCGTCATGGACGAATTCCATTACTACGCAGACCCGCAGCGTGGTTGGGCCTGGCAGGTGCCTCTGCTCGAGCTGACCAAGGCCCAGTTCCTGCTCATGTCGGCCACGCTGGGTGACCTCAGCCGGATCACCGACGATCTGCATCGGCGCACTGGTTGTGAGGTCGCCGAGGTGACCACGGCGCAGCGCCCGGTCCCGCTGGCCTTCACGTGGTCGCTCACGCCGCTGGCCGAGGTCGTCGAGGAGGTCGTCACCACCAGGCGAGCGCCGGTCTATGTCGTGCACGCCTCCCAGGCTGCGGCCGCCGAGCACGCCCAGTCGGTCAAGGGACTGGCCCTGCTCAGCGCCGCCGAGCGCGACGAGATCGCCCGACGGCTCGGTCCCGTGCGATTTGCCACCGGCTTCGGACGCACCCTGTCGGCGTTGCTGCGCAAAGGGATCGGCGTCCATCACGCCGGCATGCTGCCCCGCTATCGGCGCATCGTCGAGCAGCTCGCCCAAGCCGGGCTGCTGAAGATCATCTGCGGCACCGACACCCTCGGCGTCGGCATCAACGTGCCGATCCGCACGGTGCTGCTGACCCAGCTGACCAAATTCGACGGCACCCGCGAGCGGCTGCTCAAGGCGCGCGAGTTCCATCAGATCGCCGGCCGTGCGGGTCGCGCCGGCTTCGACACCACGGGCGAGGTCATCGTCCAAGCCCCCGACCACCTCATCGAGAACGCCCGGCGGGTCGCCCGCGCGGGAGACGATCCGGTGAAACTCAAACGGGTGCAACGGGTCCGGCCCGAGGCGGGGCAGATCGTCTGGAACGAGGCGACCTTCGACAAGATCGTCGCCGCCCCGCCGGAGCCCTTGGTCAGCCGGATGCGTGTCGACAACGCGATGATCCTCAACGTCATCGCCCGCCCCGGCGACCCGGTCCGTGCGCTCTCGCGGCTGCTGCGCGAAAGCCACGAGGACGCCGCGGGGCGAGCCCGGCTGGCCCGTCGGGCCATCCGCCTGGGCCGCTCGTTGCTCGACTCCGGTGTCGTCGTGCGACTGCCGGAGCCGGACCCGACCGGCCGCACCCTCGCGCTCACCGTCGAGCTGCCCGACGACTTCGCCCTCAACCAGCCGCTCGCCCATTTTGCTTTGGCCGCACTGGAATTGCTCGATCCAGCCGACACCGCGCATGCGCTCGACGTCGTCTCGGTGATCGAGGCAGTGCTCGACTCGCCGCGGCCCGTCCTCATGGCCCAGCAATGGGAGGCCCGTGGTGAGGCCGTCGCCGAGATGAAGGCCGACGGGATGGACTACGAGCAGCGCGTCGAAGCGCTCGAGGAGGTCAGTTGGCCGCGGCCGCTCGCCGAACTGCTGGAAGCGGCATACGAGAGCTATCGCAGCGCGCACCCGTGGCTGCCCGAGGACGCCCTGGAGCCCAAGTCGATCGTCCGGCACATGTGGGAGCAGGCGCTGAGCTTCACCGAGCTGATCTCCCGCTACAAGCTCGGCCGCTCCGAGGGGGTCGTGCTGCGCTATCTCAGCGACGCCTATCGGACCTTGCGTCAGACCGTGCCCGATGCTCACCGCAGCGATGAGCTCGACGAGCTCATCGAGTGGCTCGGCGAAACGATCCGCCAGACCGACTCCTCCCTGCTCGACGAATGGGAGGCGCTCAATGACCCCGATCGGTTTGCGCACCAGTCGGATTCCGTGCAGGCGGGTCCGCCTCCGCCGCGGCCGCTGACCGCCAACGAGCGGGCGGTGCGCACGATGACGAGGCAGGCGATGTGGCGCCGCGTCGAGTTGGCCGCGCGCGACGACCTCGCCGGGCTGTATGCCGTGGAGCTCGCCGCCGCCGCGTTGTGCGATCCGGCCGCACCGGTCGTCATGGACCGGGCCGCGTGGGACGAGGCGCTCGGGAGCTACTGGGCCGAGCACGACGAGATCGGGGTCGACGCCGACGCGCGGGGACCGGCATACCTGCACATCGAGGCGCACCCCGAGGGAGGCAGACGGTGGCTGGCCCGCCAGACCCTCGCCGATCCGGCCGATGACCACGACTGGGTCATCGAGGCCGAGGTCGACCTCGACGCCAGCGACGCCGCTGGGGAGCTGGTCGTCCTGGCCACCGCGTTGCGGCGCCTGTGAGCGCGTCGAGGGTGGGCGCCACGCTGGAGTCGCTCGTCGAGCGCGCACTCGGCCTGGCCATCCCCGGCCGCCGGGTCGTGCTCGGCATCGTCGGCAAGCCCGGCGCCGGCAAGTCGACGCTGGCCACCGCGCTGGTCGCCGCGTTGCACGCTCGCGAGGGTGAGGGTTTCGCGGCATACCTGCCGATGGATGGCTTCCACCTGTCGCAGGCACGGCTGCGCGAGCTCGGCCTGCGCGACCGGATGGGGGCGCCGCAGACCTTCGATAGCGCAGGCTTCGCGCGGACCGTCGCGGCGGTGGCGGGCGACGCGACGGCGGGCGTCGTCGCGCCCGGCTTCGATCGGGTCGTGGAGGAAGCCGTGCCGGGCGCTGTGGTCATCGCCGCCGGCACAGCGATCGTCGTGGCGGAGGGCAACTATCTGCTGCTGCCCGAGGGTGATTGGGCCGTCGCTCGCCGCGACATGAGCCAGATCTGGCTGGTCGAGCTCGACGAGCCGACCCGGCTGGCCCGGCTGCTGGCGCGCCACGTGGCCTTCGGCAAGACGCCGGAGGCTGCGCAGGAGTGGATCGCTCGGGTCGACCAACCCAACGCCGAGCTCGTCGGGGCGCACGCGGACGGAGCGGACCTGATCGTCGTCGCCGGGAGCTGACCGGGGGGCTGACCGGGGGCTGACCGGGGGCTGACCGGGGCACGCGGCGGCGGCAACGTTCGTCCGAATGGCCGATCACCGGCGAGTAGGGTGACACCGGCGGCGGAAACGCTGCCGCATGAGCCGCGCTCGGGGGCACAGGGGGCGGCGACACAGCCACAACGAGCGAGCGTCGATGGATCGAGTAGGGGCGATAGCCGAGGAGTTGGCTCGGCTTCACCGCGGTCGTGGCGTGCACGTCGACGACCTCCCGGCCCGACTCGGACCACACCTGAGGGTCATCGTCTTCGGCGACGTCGGGCCGGACCAGACTGGTGCCGACGAGGCGATCAGGCACTGGCTGACCACGGCTTCGGCCGATCTGCCGCCAGACCTGCGCCTCGTCTTCCGTCGGGCCAGCGGCCTCGCCGACCAGCAGCCCTTCTTGACCGAACGGCTCATGTCGCTGGCCGACAGCACCGGGTTGTCGACCCGGACGATCATGCGCCGGCTCGGCGAGGCCAACGCTCTCGTCGCAGCGGGGGTGGATCGGCGCACGTCGGTGTCGGTCGACGACAACCCGTTCGCGGGGCGCGGGTGGTATGTCGACCGACTGGAGTCGACGGCATACCTCGGCGAGGCCTTGCCGCGCTTCGTCGGCACGCGCGAGATCTTCGTGACCCTCGACGGCCTGGAGTACATCTGTGAGTCGCTGAGCATCCCCCAGCCACCCGGCGAGGCGCAGCCGGCCGAGTTGCTCGTCATGGCCACCGAGGGATGCGAGCTCGACCGGCTCGAGCGCATGAGCCCCAGCACCTGGAAGGTCTGGCTGCGGCTTCCCCAGACGCTGCTCATCGGTCAGCGGCATCGGCTCGGGGTCTCCATCACCATGCCGTCCCGCTCGTTCATCAAGCCCTACAACGGCTTTGTGCCGGTCCGCCGGACGCGCTCGTTCAAGGCGGAGGTGTATGCCGCGCCCGGGCAGCTCACGCGTGCGTGGCGGTGCCGCCCCCGGCGATTGAGGACGGCGTGCCGATCGGCGAGCTCTTCGACCTCGACGGGCCGAGCCCGCTCACCGCGGAGTGGAACACCGTCCGGCGCGGGCTGGGCTATGGCATCGGGTGGACCTGGGCGGAGTGAGCCAGCGCGGTCAGGCCAGCAGTCCGCGTCCTTCGAGGTCGGCGATCGCCTCGGACAGATCGCCATGCGGCGCGCAACCGAAAACCTGGTGCGTGGCTCGGTGGAAGGCGGGCTCTGGCGGGACGCCGCGCACGCGCCAGCGGGCGTAGCGTCGAACGAAGTCGGAGAGCAGCACCGCGTCGACCGGGTCGTCCACCCCTGCGGACAGCGCATCCGGCTCGTCATAGGGGACGGGCACGAGCACGGCCAGCGGACGGCGGATGTTGTCGTCGACCCAGCCGACCCCGGCGACCTGGTCGGCGACCTCGAGGATGTGCGCGATGTCCTGGCTGATCTCCTGTGCGACGCTGCGGGTGCCCAACGCGCGGATCCGCCCGTCGACTCGGCTCTTCTCGGCGGCCCAGGCATCCAGCGGCCACCCCGGTCGGGTGCGCTGGTCTCGACACGCGTAGCCGCGCATCATCCGGAACAGCTGCACGGTCCACTCGATCTCCGTCGGGTCGGTGAGGCTCTCCGACAGCGCGTCGTTGACCCGCCCGGCGGGCCCGTCGCCCCGGGTCGGGCGGGCCGGCATACCTCGGCTCACGCGGGCCTTGCGCTCCATCTCGGCGACCTGCGAGCTGACGACGGTCCGGGCATAGCGGCGCCAGGCATCCCGCTCGGTGGGCTCGTCGTGGCCGCGCAACCGCTCGATGGTCGTCGCATAGATGGTGTGGACGATGCCGAGACAGCCATCGTCACGGCACCGGAGGTGGAGCTGTCGGGCCGCCGGATCGGCTGGGCCGTAGGGGACGACTCGCGTCGGACAGCACATGCAGCCGCGGGCGGCGTGGGCCCGGAGTCGGAGGGTGCGGGTGCCCCACCAGACGAGCTCGGACAGGGCAGGGTCAAGCACGAAAGTAGGCATGACGGAGACTCCGAAGGGAGGGGAGACGGTCGGCTGGCGGATAGCCGACCCGTTGCCCATCGTGCTGACCGGCGAGCTTCGGGGGGAAGCGCCTTGGCCAGTTCTGTCAAGGAATTGTCCAGTGCGGCGAGCGCCCCGTGACCTGACTCACGTGGGCGCCGATGGCAGTCCTACAGCCGCTCCCCGACATGGATCCGCAGCCGGGCCTCGGGGACGCCCTGCACGTCGACGAGGTATTCGTCGGGTGAGGTCGAGGCGGGGCTGCGACTGCCCACCCGCATGGCACCCATCCATGCCCTGCTCGCCGCGTGCCCCGCGCCCCTGCGGGCCGGACTGCTCACGGCCGTCGTCGAGCGGCTTTGAGCCACGGCATACCCGCCGCCCGGTGACCAATCGGGCAGGGGGGCCTAGAGTTCGATGGTGTCCATCGGGTGAACCGCAGACCGCCTGCGGTTGCTCCGCGTGACATGGAGGCAGGGCATGATCAACCAGGACTACGAGCTCGACACAACCCGCCGGGATGCGCCGTTGCGCATCACCGCGAGAGCCCGAGCCGTGCTGTCCAACCCGATGACCAATCGCGGCACGGCCTTCACCGTCCAAGAGCGGCGCTATCTCGGCCTCGTCGGGCTCATGCCGAGCGAGGTCACCCCCATGGGCAACCAGGTCCGCCGGACCTATCAGCAATACCAATCGGCCAAGACGCCCTTCGCCAAGCACAACTACCTCGCGAGCCTGCGCGACCACAACGAGTTGCTCTTCTATCGGCTGCTGGCCGACCACATCGAGGAGATGCTGCCGATCATCTACACGCCGACGATCGGCGAGGTGATCGAGCGCTTTTCGGTCGAATATCGCAGCCCGCGTGGGGTTTTCGTCTCCATCGACCGGCCTGAGGACATCGAGCAGTCGCTGCTCGACCACGGTCTCGGCCCCGACGACGTCGATCTCATCGTCGCCACCGACTCCGAGGGCATCCTCGGCATCGGCGACCAGGGCGTCGGCGGCATCGAGATCGCCATCGGCAAGCTCTCGGTCTATACCGCCGCGGCCGGGTTGCACCCACGCCGGGTCATGCCGGTGATCCTCGACGTCGGCACCGACAACCTCGGGCTGCTCAACAGCGACCTCTATCTCGGCGAGCGGCACGCGCGCGTCCGCGGCGAGCGCTATGACGCCTTCATCGACGCCTTCGTGAAGACGGCGACCCGGCTCTTCCCCAAGGCGATGCTCCACTGGGAGGATTTCGGCGCGAGCAACGCCCACCGCATCCTCGAGAAGTACCGGCATACCCACTGCACCTTCAACGACGACATCCAGGGCACGGCGGCGGTCGCCTTGGCCGCGGTCCTCGCCGGTGTCGACATCACGGGTATGCCGTTGCGCGACCACCGCGTCGTCATCTACGGCGGCGGCACGGCGGGCATCGGCATCGCCGATCTGTTGCGCGACACCATGATTCGCCACGGTGTGTCGCCCGAGGAGGCGGCCAAGCAGTTCTATGCGCTCGGCAGCCGGGGCCTCTTCGTCGACGACATGGCCACCCTGCGGGAGTTCCAGCGGCCCTATGCCCGCAGCCGCGCCGAGGTCGACGAGTGGTCCCTCGTCGACGGCAACGCCAAGGGCATCGGCCTCGCCGATGTCGTGCGCAACGTCCGCCCGACGATCCTCATCGGCACCTCGACGATCGGCGGGGCCTTCAGCCGCACGGTCGTCAAGGAGATGGCCGCCCACTGCGAGCGGCCGATCATCATGCCGCTGTCCAA
>CAZLGB010000015.1:0-30443 GCA_964558825.1 uncultured Intrasporangiaceae bacterium | reverse complement strand
CGCTGCTCGAGCCGGCCCGCGACGCGCGCCACGTCCACGGCGGCGACGGGATGGGCGACCTCGGTTGGCCCGTGCCCGACCGCGCCCCTGATCGGCGCCATGCCGTCGAGTTGCTGCGCGATCTGCTGCTGGAGGCGGCCGCGTCGGCGACCGCGGCCGACGGCGACCGCGACCAGCTCATTACGCTCATCCCGACCGCGCCGATGACCAATGTCGCCCTCCTGCTGCGCACCTACCCCGAGGCGGCGGCCGGGCTGCGCGAGATCGTCTTCATGGGCGGGGCGGCGCAGGTCGGCAATGCGACGGCCTCGGCGGAGTTCAACGTCTTCCACGACCCGGAGGCCGCGGCGATCGTCCTCGACGCGGCGGCCCACCTGGGCATCCCCGTGACGATGTACGGCCTCGACGTCTTCTACGAGCCCACCGTCTCGCGCGCCGAGGCCGCCGAGCTGACGGCGGCCGGAGGCGGGTCGGCCGCCGAGCTGGGCGGGCGGCTCATCGACTTCCAGTGCGACCGCTTTGCCGCCGAGACCGCGACGATCGGCGATGCGGGGGCGGTGTGCGCGGTCATCGACCCCGAGGGGTTGGGCTGCGAGCAGTTGCCCATCCGCGTCGAGCTGGCGGGCACGTGGTCGCGAGGGCGCACGATCGTCGACCGCCGCGACTGGTCGGGCGACCTCGCCCACGACCCACACGGGGTCGCCCCGCTCGCCGTCCAGGTCGGCCTGCGCATCGACGGTGCGCGGTATGCCGCCCTCTGGGCGGACACCTTGCGCAGCCAGCCGAGCGGCGGCCGCTGATGGGCCGGGTGCTCGTTGTCGGCGCACTCAACGTCGACCATGTCGCCCGGGTCGAGCGCATCCCCCGACCGGGCGAGACGGTGCTCGCGACCGAGCCGGTGACCCGCCTCGCCGGGGGCAAGGGGGCCAACCAGGCGGTTGCCGCCGCGGAGGCAGGCGCCCAGGTCGTCATGGTCGGAGCCGTCGGCGACGACGAGCCCGGGCGTGCCTACACCGTGCGCCTCGCCGGCCGCGGCATCTTCCCACGGCTGGCCATTGCGCACGGGACGCCCACCGGCGCGGCATACATCAGCGTCGACGACGCGGGCGAGAACACCATCGTCGTGGCCCCCGGAGCCAACGCGCATGCGCGGGCGGATGTCGGCGACCTCACGGCGGACGACGTCCTGCTGTGTCAGCTCGAGGTGCCGCTCGAGGTCGTCGCCCAGGCGGTGCGCCGAGCGGTCGCCGTCGGTGCGCGGGTGGTGATCAACGCCGCGCCGTATGCCGTGCTCCCGCCCGACGTCGTCGCCGCCGCCGACCCGCTCGTCGTCAACGAGCACGAGGCGAGCGCCTTGGCCGACTCGGGGAGCCTGCCGGGGTCGCTGCTCGTGACCTTCGGCGCGGCCGGGGCGAGCTGGGACGGCGAGCGGGTGGACGGCATACCCGTGCCGGCGCAGGACGTGCTCGACACGACCGGAGCGGGCGATGCCTTCTGCGGGGCCCTCGCCGCCGCTCTGGCGAGGGGCGCGGACCGCTCGACCGCGATGGCGTATGCCGTGCGCGCCGGGGCCGCCGCCGTGCAGCACCGTGGAGCGCAGCGCGACCCTGCGCTGTGAACGGGCTCGATGGCTGGTCGTGGCTGGCGGGCAGCGCTGTCGGGATGCTGTCTGCTGTGCTCGTGGGCGCTGGTTATGCGCCGGCATGGGGTGATGACGGCTCGCGGCCCGCGGGCAGCCCGAGTCGGGATCGGGTCACCGCCCCGGTGGTGGCGGGGGACCGAGCCGGGCAGGTCGCTGCCCGCGATGCGGCGAAGGCCGCTCAGGTCGTCATCGAGGCGGCGACGCCACCGGGCTCGACGATGACGGCCACCGACTGACCGGCGATCGACGTCGCCACGAGAGTGGCGGCGCCGGCTCCGCGGGCTGACAGCTCGCGGAGCAGGCGGTCGGGGTCGACTGCGGACCCGCGCTTCTTCAGCGTCACCCGGCCGATGTCGCGCGCCCGCAGCCAGGCGCGGATCGCCTTGGGGCGCAACGGCATCGCGTCGATCACGGCATACGAGCGCAGCCACGGCAACACGCTGGCCGCGGCGCTGGTCGCGAGGCCGATCCCGGGCGTCAACGCTCGCCCCGGCAGCGCGCCCGACAACCCCGCCCGGACGACCGCGCGGTCGGCCTCGTGCAGCCACGGGCCGAGCTCGTCGAGCGCGGCGAGGGCTGGCTCATCGCGCAGGTCCGCTTCGGTGACGACGGCGGGTGGTGAGCCGGGACGGCATACGGCCGCCGTGCGTCCGGCGACCTGGGCCAGCGGTCCCCACCAGAGCGCGCACTCGAGCACCTCGCCGCGCCACGAGGTCCACTGCGCCTCGGCGCCCGCCGGCACGCTCGAGTGGGGGAAGGCGGGCGACAGCTTGGCCCCGGTGGCCGGCACCTGCGCCGCCCACGCCTGCACCTGGGCCCAGCTCGGGCTGATGGCGTCGAGCGACCACAGCCGTCGGGCCCGGCCGCTCACGTCACGCGCCCTGCTCTCCCGCCGCGCGGGGTCGACCCACACTCCCGTATGCCGTGCCTCAGGACCTGTGGGCAGCGCCACGTCCTCGGCGCGCCCGAGGATGACGGCGGCGCTGGGCCAGGGGGAGAGGTTGGCGCGAGCGACGGCGACGGTGAGAGGGTCGGCGTCGACAGCGCTGACGGCGATCCCGGCGCTGGCCAAGGCGATCGCGTCCGACCCGATGCCGCAGCCGAGGTCGAAGACGGCGGTGACACCGGCGGCCGTGAAGCGCTCGGCGTGACGGACCGCGAGCTCGGGCCGGGTGGCCTGTTCGCGGCCGTCGGCGGTGAAGTAGAGATCAGCCGCGCTCGCGCCGAAGGTTGCCGTGGCCGGCCCGAACTTGTCGTGGGCCATCGCGCGCAGGCGGGCCTGGGCGAGGGCAGCCGTGACGAGCTCAGGGTCGAAGCCGTCGGCGCGCAGTCGCGTCGTCACCCCGAGCGCTGCGTCGGCGGCATACGTCGGCATGAGCTCGGCCAGGCGGGAAAGCAACTCGCGGCCCGCGGGGCCGGTCAGCCGCGTCACGAGCTCGGGATCGGTGCCAGCCATGCCCGGCATCCTCCCAGGCGCCCGCTCCTGCCGCCGGGTCGAGGTATTCGGCTACCACGTGGAGGTAGCGGAGTACCTCGACCCGGCCTCGGGGGGCGGGCTCTAGGGTTGGGGGTATGCCGTCCGCGCCCTTGTCGGGCATCCTCGTGGCCGACTTCAGCCGGGTGCTGGCCGGCCCCTTCGCGACGATGTACCTCGCCGACCTCGGCGCGACCGTCGTCAAGGTCGAGCGCCCCGGCACCGGCGACGACACCCGCGCCTGGGGCCCGCCGTGGACCGAGCACACGAGCAGCTACTTCGAGTCGGTCAACCGCTCCAAGCAGAGCGTCACCCTCGATCTCACCGACCCCGGCGACCGAGCGCTCGCCCACGAGCTGGCCCGGCGAGCCGACGTGCTCGTGGAGAACTTCCTCACCGGCACCCTCGAGCGCTACGGCCTCGGCTATGACCAGCTGGCGATCTCCAACCCGCGGCTTGTCTACGCCTCGATCACCGGCTTTGGCAGCGGAGCCGGGGCGGATCGGCCCGGTTACGACTTCCTCGTCCAGGCGCTCGGTGGGCTGATGAGCATCACCGGCAGCCCCGACGGCGAGCCGCAGAAGGTCGGGGTCGCCCTCGTCGACGTGCTCACCGGCAAGGACGCCGTCATCGGCGTCCTCGCCGCGCTCGCCGTCCGCCGGCACACCGGCCGTGGTCAGCATGTCGAGGTCAACCTGCTCTCCAGCCTGCTCGGCTCGCTCGTCAACCAGGCCTCCGGCTTCCTCACCACGGGCCGGGCGCCGGCGGCGATGGGCAACCGGCACCCGTCGATCACCCCCTACGAGCTCTACGCCTGCGCCGACGGGCACCTGGCCATCGCCTGCGGCAACGACGGCCAGTTCCAGCGGCTCGCCGCGGCGCTGGACCTCCCCGCGGTCGCGAGCGACCCGGCATACGCGACGAATGCCCTGCGCGTGGCCCACCGCGAGGCCCTCGCCAGCGCCCTTGAGTCGCGGCTGCGCGAGGCCTCCGCCGAGCACTGGGAGCAGCGCCTCGGCGCGGCCGGGGTCCCGGCGGGCCGGGTGGGGGACCTCGACTCCGCCTTCCGCCTCGCCACCGAGCTCGGCCTCGACCCGACGTATGCCGTGCCCGGCGCGGACGGTCACGCGCCACAGGTGCGCAACCCCATCCGTTTCTCCGACCACGAGCCAGCGCGGGAGATGCCGCCGCCCGATCTGAACCAACACGGAGTTCGGGTGCGGGCTTGGCTGGCGGGGCCGGACAGCGAGAGGTTGGACCCGATCGGGTGACGGATGCCGCGTCGGGTTGGCACTCGACTTGACCGAGTGCTAACGGCATACCTAGATTTGCGTTAGCACTCTCCCCGCGAGAGTGCTGACAGTCGCTGACGACACCGGCGTCGACCCCCGCGACGGCGACGCCGCATGGTGATCAGCGCACCGGACATTCGAAACCCTCGACATTCCGTCGACAATCGCGAAAGGACACCGACGTGTCGGTTTCCATCAAGCCGCTCGAGGACCGCATCCTGGTCAAGTCGCTCGAGGCCGAGACCACCACCGCATCGGGCCTGGTCATCCCCGACACCGCCAAGGAGAAGCCGCAGGAGGGCGAGGTCCTCGCCGTCGGCCCCGGGCGCATCGACGACAAGGGCAACCGCGTCCCGCTCGACGTCAAGGTCGGCGACCGGGTCATCTACAGCAAGTACGGCGGCACCGAGATCAAGCACGGCGGCCAGGAATACCTCCTGCTGTCGGCCCGTGACGTCCTCGCCGTCGTCGGCTGAGGCGGGCACCCGTGGCAAAGACGCTGGAGTTCGACGACTCCGCACGCAAGTCGCTGGAGCGGGGCGTCGACGCCCTCGCCAACGCCGTCAAGGTGACGCTGGGTCCCAAGGGCCGCAACGTCGTCATCGACAAGAAGTGGGGCGCCCCCACGATCACCAACGATGGCGTGACCATCGCGCGGGAGATCGAGCTGGAGGACCCCTACGAGAACCTCGGCGCGCAGCTGGCCAAGGAGGTCGCCACCAAGACCAACGACATCGCCGGTGACGGGACGACGACCGCGACGGTCCTCGCCCAGGCGATGGTCAAGGAGGGCCTGCGCAATGTCGCCGCCGGCGCTGCTCCGGCCGCGCTCAAGCGCGGCATGGACCGCGCCGTGGCCGCCGTCAACGACCAGCTGCTGGCCAACGCCCGCGAGGTCGAGGGCACCGAGGAGATCGGTCAGGTCGCCGCGCTGTCCGCCCAGGACACCGCGATCGGCGAGACCATCGCCGAGGCCTTCGACAAGGTCGGCAAGGACGGCGTCATCTCGGTCGAGGAGTCCTCGACGACGGCGACCGAGCTGGAGTTCACCGAGGGCATGCAGTTCGACAAGGGCTACATCTCGGCCTACTTCGTCACCGACACCGAGCGGATGGAGGCCGTCCTCGAGGACGCCTACATCCTCATCAACCAGGGCAAGATCTCCTCGATCCAGGAGCTGCTCCCGGTGCTCGAGAAGGTCGTGCAGACCGGCAAGCCGCTGGTCGTCGTGGCCGAGGACGTCGACGGCGAGGCCCTCTCGACGCTGGTCGTCAACAAGATCCGCGGCACCTTCACGGTCGCCGCGGTCAAGGCGCCCGGCTTCGGTGACCGCCGCAAGGCGATGCTGCAGGACCTCGCCATCCTCACCGGTGGTCAGGTCATCGCCGAGGAGGTCGGGCTCAAGCTCGACCAGGCCGACCTGTCGGTGCTCGGTCAGGCCCGCCGCGTCGTCATCACCAAGGACACGACGACCGTCATCGACGGCCAGGGTGCCAAGGACGACGTCGACGCCCGGGTCCACCAGATCAAGGCCGAGATCGAGCGCACCGACTGCGACTGGGACCGCGAGAAGCTGCAGGAGCGGCTGGCCAAGCTGGCCGGTGGCGTGTGCGTCATCAAGGTCGGCGCCCACACCGAGGTCGAGCTCAAGGAGAAGAAGCACCGCATCGAGGACGCCATCTCGGCCACTCGCGCAGCGATCGAGGAGGGCATCGTCGCCGGCGGCGGCACCGCGCTCATCCACGCTGCTGCGGCGCTCGACGCGCTCGACGCGAGCGGCGACGAGGCGACCGGTGTGGCGATCGTGCGCAAGGCCTGCGCCGAGCCGCTGCGCTGGATCGCCGAGAACGCGGGCCACCAGGGCTATGTCGTGACGACCAAGGTCGGCGACCTGCCGATCGGCCAGGGCCTCAACGCCGCCACCGGCGTCTACGAGGACCTGCTCAAGGCCGGCGTCATCGACCCGGTCAAGGTCACCCGCTCGGCGCTGCGCAATGCCGCGTCGATCGCCTCGATGATCCTCACGACCGACACCCTCGTGGTCGAGAAGAAGGAAGAGGAGCCGGCGCCGGCCGCCGGTGGGCACGGCCACGGGCACGGCCACTGAGCCACCCGGCATACCAACAGCGAGCGGGCTGCACCCTGAGGTGCAGCCCGCTTCGCGTTTGTCGGGGGGTATGCCGTGGTCGGGGGGGTATGCCGTGGACGTCGGCGGATGCCGCCGTCGTGCCGGGGTATGCCGTCAGGCCGGGATCGCCGTGCGCCCGGCATACACCGCGGCGCGCTCCTCCTCGGTGAGCCCGCCCCAGACCCCGTAGGGCTCGCGCACCTGCAGCGCATGCTGACGGCACTGGCGCAGCACGGGGCAGGCCTCGCAGACGACCTTGGCCGCACTCGCCCGGTTGCGCCGCTCGCGCCCGCGCTCACCCTCGGGGTGGAAGAAGGCATCCGGATTGAGCGAACGGCAGCTGCCGTCGAGCTGCCAGGTCCACTGAGCCGCCATGGGCCCCGGAAGACGTGAGATCTCGGCCACGGTCCCTCCCTGTCGAACTGCCCCGTCCGGAACGCTCGGGTCCCTGGGAACACGAGAGCCCGGCGCTCTCACGGCACCGGGATTGCTGAAAAGCTAGCGATCTGGCAGTTCGCCGGTTACCCGACCGAAGTCAAGAGATGTTAAAGAATGGGTAAGACCTTCTGGACCATTTCCTCCCGTGGCCCGGGCGCATGCCATAGCATCAGGCTGAAATCGGTGCCTGATTCCAGGCGCCCGCGAGGATCGTTGGGGGGCGTCGGGGCCATGCAGTCCAGCGCTTTCCCCCTTTCCACGGACAGTCCTGAGCCGTCAACCGCCGTGTCGCCACTCACGGCCGTAACGGACCTGCCCTCGCCTGCGATGACACGAGAAAGGGCCCAGCCGAGCCTGCGTGAGCTTGCCGCCGAAGCCCAGGCCAAGCCTGGAGCGGCGACACACGCCCTGCTCGCACGGGTCCGCGAGTTGGCGTTGCGCTATGCGCGCGCGCGACTGGGACGGTTCGGAATCGAGGACGCTGCGCAGGACGTGGCTCAGGAGGTGTGCATGGCCGTGTTGTCGGCATTGCCCACCTTCGAGGAGCGTGGATACCCCTTCGAGGCCTTCGTCTACGCGATCACGGCCCGCAAGGTGGCCGACGCCCAGCGGGGGATCTTCCGCTCGGCGGTGCCCGTGGCCGAGATCCCCGAGAGCGTCGACGCTGCGCCTGGCCCGGAGGCCGTCGTGCTCCTGCACGACGACTCGTCGCGGCTCATGACGCTGATGGACAATCTGCCCGCCGCCCAACGCGAGATCATCGTGCTGCGCGTGGCCATGGGCATGTCGACCGAGGAGACGGCGGCCGCGCTGGGAATGAGCGCCGGGGCGGTCCGGGTCGCCCAGCATCGCGGGTTGTCGGCGCTGCGCTCGATGCTGTCCAAGCTTGACGCGGAGGCGGCGTCATGAGCCCCCTGCGCCTCGACGCCCTCGCCGCCGACGACCTGCTGCTCGACCTCGTCGCCGATCGTTCGTATGCCGGCGACGACCCGCTCGGCGCCCTGCTGGCCAACTTCGCGCGCCGCTGCGACGCACCGGTCCCTGCGTATGCCGCCGTGGCCCGCGGTCGCTCCCGCCGTCGGATCGTCGTCAGCGCGCTGGTGACGAGCGCCTTCCTCGCCTCCGGCGTCGGCGTCGCCGCTGCGGTGAGCAATGGCCTCGGGCCGGTCAACGTCGGCGCGTCGACGGTGGCCGCGGCCTCGGTCGGTGAGCAGATGCTGGGTCGCGGCATCGGGCTGCCCGGGTTGGCCGCCCCGACACCGCGCGCGCCGATGCCCGGATCGGTCGTGGGGTCGGCGGCTGTGCTGCCGGCTCTCGACCCCGCCGCGAGATCGGGAGTGCTCGACCTCTCCGTCAAGGTGCCGGTCGCGGACACCGAAGCGCCGGCGGCGGCCGCCGCACCCCTCGATGCGCCTGCTGACGGCTCGGCCGCCACCATCACGTCGGGCACGTCGGGCACGACTGCGACGACGACTCCTCCGACGACGACCAGGCCGACTGCTCCGACGACACCGCCCGCGGGTGGGGGCGGCGCGACCAACCCCGGCAACGCGGGCAATGGCAACGCCAGCAACGGCAACGGGGGCAACAGCGGCAACGCCGGTGGCAACGGCAACCTCGGCAACCCCAACGTGGCCGGCGGCAACCCGGGCAACAACGGCAACCCCAACGTGGCCGGCGGCAACCCGGGCAACAACGACGTCGGCCCAGCCGTCAGCGGCAACCCGGGGGGCAACGGCAGCACCGGCAAGAACGGCAACACCGCCGGCAACCCCAGCCCCGGGAATGCCGCCTCCAACGCCACGGGCGGCGCGGCCGCCGAAAGCGCCCCCGCCGGCTCGGGCGCGCAATCCGGAGCCGCTGGCAACGTCGCCCAGAGCGGCAACGCGACGACCACCGCGGCAGCGATTCGCGCCGAAGGCTGACCCGGCCCGACCACCCCGGAGCCTGGCTCTGCCGTGCGCGCCGGTCGGTCCGTGAGCAGCCGCGCGGCGGCATACGTGAGCGCCTTTAGACTTGGGCAATGAGCCTGGGGACCGGTGACCTCGACGAGACGTCGACCTTCGCTCCGCTGGGGCTGACCTATGACGACGTGCTGCTGCTGCCGGGCGAGACCGATGTCGTGCCCAGCGAGGTCGACACGACGACGGCGCTCACCCGGGAGATCTCCATCCGGATCCCGCTGATCTCCTCGGCCATGGACACGGTGACCGAGTCGCGGATGGCCATCGCCATGGCCCGCCAGGGTGGCCTCGGCGTCCTGCACCGCAATCTGTCGATCGACGACCAGGCCTACCAGGTCGACGTCGTCAAGCGCACCCAGACCGGCATGATCTCCAACCCGATCACCATCGGCCCCTCGGCGACCCTCGAGGAGCTCGACACCCTCTGCGGGCAATACCGGGTCTCCGGGCTGCCGGTGCTCGACCCGGAGGGGCGCCTGCTCGGCATCGTCACCAACCGCGACCTGCGCTTCACGCCGGCGGCCGAGTGGGCGACGACGCTGGTGCGCGAGGTCATGACCCCGATGCCGCTCATCACCGCCCGCGAGGGGATCTCGCGCGAGGACGCCACGCTGCTGCTGCGTCAGCACAAGAAGGAGCGGCTGCCGATCGTCGACGAGCACGGCCGGCTGACCGGGCTCATCACGGTCAAGGACTTCGTCAAGTCCGAGCAGTTCCCGCAGGCGTCCAAGGACGCCGACGGGCGGCTGCTCGTCGCGGCGGCCATCGGCTACTTCGGTGACGCCTGGGACCGCGCGACGACGCTGGTCGATGCCGGGGTCGACATCCTCGTGCCCGACGTCGCCAACGGCCATGCCCGGCTCATGCTCGAGATGGTGCGTCGGCTCAAGAAGGACCCGGCCACCCAACACGTGCAGATCATCGGCGGCAATGTCGCCACCCGCGAGGGGGCCCAGGCGCTCATCGACGCCGGCGTCGACGCGGTCAAGGTCGGCGTGGGGCCCGGCTCGATCTGCACGACCCGGATCGTCGCCGGCGTCGGCGTCCCGCAGATCACGGCCATCCACGAGGCGGCGCGCGCGTGCCGGCCGGCCGGCATACCTCTCATTGCCGACGGCGGCCTGCAATATTCCGGCGACATCGCCAAAGCCCTTGTCGCA
The DNA here is from genome assembly GCA_964558825.1 of uncultured Intrasporangiaceae bacterium. Taxonomy (GTDB): domain Bacteria; phylum Actinomycetota; class Actinomycetes; order Actinomycetales; family Dermatophilaceae; genus Phosphoribacter. The sequence goes on along the minus strand of CAZLGB010000015.1, from coordinate 20,345 downwards.
GGGGCGGATTCGGTGATGATCGGGTCGCTGCTCGCGGGCTGCGAGGAGAGCCCGGGGGAGACGATCTTCGTCTCGGGCAAGCAATACAAGGCCTACCGTGGGATGGGCTCGCTCGGGGCGATGGCCTCGCGCGGCAAGAAGTCCTTCTCCAAGGACCGCTACTTCCAGGCCGATGTCGACAGCGACGACAAGATCGTCCCCGAGGGCATCGAGGGCCAGGTCGCCTATCGCGGGCCGTTGCGCGCGGTCGTCCACCAGCTCGTCGGCGGGCTGCACCAGTCGATGTTCTACGTCGGCGCGCGCACCGTGCCGCAGCTGAAGGAGCGGGGGCGCTTCGTGCGGATCACCCCCGCCGGGCTCAAGGAGAGCCACCCCCACGACGTCCAGATCACCGTCGAGGCGCCCAACTACAGCTCGCGCGGCTGAGGCCCTATTCGCCAGCCGATAGCCTGTGCCGGTGACCGAGATCGAAATCGGCCGCGGCAAGCGCGGTCGCCGGGCCTATTCCTTTGACGAGATCGCCGTCGTGCCGAGTCGGCGCACGCGCGACCCCGAGGACGTCTCGGTCAGCTGGCAGATCGACGCCTATCACTTCGACATCCCGGTCATCGGAGCGCCGATGGACTCGGTCATGTCGCCGGCGACGGCCATCGAGCTGGGGCGGCTCGGTGGGCTGCCGGTGCTCGACCTCGAGGGCCTCTGGACGCGCTATGAGGATCCCGAGCCCTTCCTCGACGAGATCGCCCAGCTCGAGCCGGCGCGCGCCACGGCGCGGATGCAGCAGATCTATGCCGAGCCGATCCGCCCCGAGCTCATCACCGAGCGGCTGCGCGAGCTGCGCGCCGCCGGGGTGACCGTCGCCGGCGCGCTGAGCCCCAAGCACACCCAGTCGCTGTGGCGCACGGTCGTCGATGCCGGCGTCGACCTTTTCGTCATCCGGGGCACGACGGTCTCGGCCGAGCACGTCTCGGGGCAGGTCGAGCCGCTCAACCTCAAGCGCTTCATCTACGAGCTCGACGTCCCGGTCATCGTCGGTGGTGCCGCGACCTATACGGCCGCGCTGCACCTCATGCGCACCGGGGCGGCCGGGGTGCTCGTCGGCTTCGGCGGGGGAGCGGCGCACACGACCCGGCGCACGCTCGGGCTGCACGCCCCGATGGCCAGCGCGATCGCCGACGTCGCCGCCGCCCGCCGTGACTATCTCGACGAGTCGGGCGGGCGCTATGTGCACGTCATCGCCGACGGCGGGGTCGGCACCTCAGGTGATGTCGTCAAGGCCATCGCCTGCGGCGCCGACGCCGTGATGCTCGGCGCGGCCCTGGCTCGGTCGGCCGAGGCGCCGGGCCTGGGCTTCCACTGGGGACCGGAGGCGCACCACCAGCTGCTGCCGCGCGGGGAGCGCGTGGCCGTGGGCGTGCGCACGTCGATGGAGGAGATCCTCTTCGGCCCGGGTCGCTCGGCCGACGGCACGACCAACATCATCGGCGCGCTGCGCCGGGCGATGGCGACGACGGGCTATTCCGACGTCAAGGAGTTCCAGCGCGTCGAGGTCGTCGTCGCGCCGCACGGTCACGGCTGAGCCGCGCGCCACACCGGCATACCGCCCGTTCCGCTCGGGTCCGCGCCCTGACACGATGGGGGGCATGAACACGCCGGTGGGCAGCTGGGACCACGACGTCGTCGTCGTGGGGTCGGGTTTCGGGGGGTCGGTCGCCGCGCTGCGCCTGGCCGACAAGGGGTATGCCGTGCTCGTCTACGAGGCGGGCCGCCGCTTCGAGGACACCGACTTCGCCAAGACGTCGTGGGATGTCCGCCGCTATGTCTGGGCGCCCAAGCTCAAATGCTTTGGCGTGCAACGCATTCACCGCCTGCGTGACGTGATGATCCTCGCCGGGGCGGGCGTGGGCGGGGGGTCGCTCAACTATGCCAACACCCTCTATGTGCCCCCGGCGGCCTTCTTCGAGGACCACCAGTGGGCGCACATCACCGACTGGCAGTCCGAGCTCGCCCCGCACTATGACACGGCCTCGCGCATGCTCGGCGTCGTCACCAACCCGTGCAACGGGCCAGTCGAGCAGATCATGCGCGCGGCGGCCCGTGACCTCGGCGTGGAGGCGAGCTTCCGGCATACCCCGGTCGGGGTGTTCTTCGGCGAGCCGGGGCGGCGGGTGCCCGACCCCTTCTTCGGCGGCGAGGGGCCCGAGCGCACCGGCTGCACCGAGTGCGGCAACTGCATGGTCGGTTGTCGCGACGGCGCCAAGAACACGCTCTGCAAGAACTACCTCTGGCTGGCTGAGCGCCGCGGCGCCCGGATCGAGCCGCTGCGCACCGTCGTCGACGTGCGACCGCTCGACGCGAGTCGTCCCGAGGCGGGGTATGCCGTGACCACCGAGGCGACCGGCGCGTGGTTCAAGCGCGAGCGGCGCACCGTGACCGCGGGGCAGGTCGTTCTGGCCAGCGGCACCTGGGGGACCCAGCAGCTGCTGCATCGGCTCAAGGCCACCGGCGTGCTGCCGCGGATCTCCGACACTCTCGGTGACCTCACCCGCACCAACTCCGAGGCGCTCGGCGGCGCGCTGGCCGTCAAGGTCCCCGACATCGACCTCACGCGCGGGGTGGCGATCACGACGAGCTTCCACGTCGATGACATCACCCACGTCGAGAACGTCCGTTATGGCAAGGGCTCCAACCTCATGGGCGGGCTGACGACGCTCATGCTCGACGTCGAGCACGATGGATCGGCCGGCGCGGGGGGTGCCGAGAGCCGGGCGACCGAGCGGGTGCCGCGCCCGATCCGCTTCCTCGGGCTGGCGCTGAGGCGTCCGGGTGACTATCTGCGCAGCTGGTCGCTGCGCCGCTGGTCGGAGAAGACGATCATCGCCCTGGTCATGCAGAGCCTGGACAACTCCCTCGCCGTGCGGGCCAAGCGCGGCCTCACCGGGCGGATCAAGCTCACGTCGCGCCAGGGCCACGGCGTCCCCAACCCGACGTGGTTCCCGCAGGCCAGTGCGGGCGTGCGGGCGATGGGCCGGGCGCTCACCGCCGCCACGGGGGTGCGGGCGATCGAGGGTGGCAACATCCCCGCGGTGGTCGACATGCCGCTCACCGCGCACTTCCTCGGCGGCTGCGTCATCTCCGACGACCCGGCTCACGGGGTCGTCGACCCCTATCACCGGGTGTGGGGTTATCCGGGGCTGCACGTCGTCGACGGATCGGCCGTCTCGGCCAACCTCGGGGTCAACCCCGCCCTGACCATCACCGCCCAGTCCGAGCGCGCCTGTGCGCTCTGGCCGCGGGCTGGCGAGGCCGACGCGCGGCCGGCGCAGGGCACGGCATACGTCCGGCTCGACGGCGCGGCGGGGAGTATGCCGGTCGCGGCCGCGAGCTGAGCCGCGAGCTGAGCCGAGCGGAGCCGGCTGAGCCGGGCGTGGGCTAGCCTTCCGGGACAGCGTCCGAGTCCGGAAGGTGGCCCGCGGGTGAGCTATGTCGTCGACTTCGTCAACGTCTCGACGGTGGGGCTGGAGTCCTCGCCGGTCGCCGACGCGCTCGCGGGGCTGCGCGCCAACGAGGCGCGCTACTTCTCCAACAAGTACGGCCACGCCTTCACCACAGAGCCCGCGGCCGATGCGGCGGAGGTCATCGCCTGGGTGGCGGGCGTGCTCACGTCCGAGCGCGACCTCGTCATCGCGTCGCCGCCGCTCGAGGCGACCCTCTTCGAGGTCGAGGGCATCAAGTGGGCCTACGTCTTCTACGAGTCGGGGCTGTCGATCAACGTCCTCTACACCCTGGCCGACGCGGGCAAGCGCGCGGTGGGTTTCAAGCTGTCCGACGGGATGGAGGTGCCCGAGGAGCTCGCGTCGCGGTTCAAGTTCGCCCGGCAGCGCTCCAAGCTCGCCGGCACCATCCGCGGGTCCTTCTTCGTCATCAAGGGCGAGCACTGACGCTCGCCTCGCTCGGTATGCCGTGCGCGGGGGGCCTGCGCGCGCGCCGGTAGGATGGCTGGGATGCCCACTTTCGTCGAGCGTGAGTTCCGCCCCGTCATCCTCGGCGCGGACATCACGGCATACACCCTGGTGCGGACCTTCTACGAGGCGTATGCCGTGCGCGCGCTCGTCGTCAACATGAGCCACACCCCGGTCATCGACGACAGCTCGTTGAGCGAGCACATCTTCGTCGACAACTTCCACGACACGGCGGTCTTCGTGCCGACGCTCGTGGACATCGGGCGGCGCTATGGCACCGAGGCGGGCAAGAAGCTCGTCATCCTCGGCTGCGGCGACTGGTATGTGCGGATGCTCGTCGAGCACAAGGCCGAGCTGGAGCCCTACTTCCTCATCCCCTATATCGACCTCGAGCTGCTCGACCGGATCGTCCTCAAGGACCAGTTCTACGGGATCCTCGACGACCTGGAGATCCCGTATCCCAAGACGGTCGTCTACGACTGTGAGACGCGCGAGTTGCCCGAGATCCCCGCGGAGTGGGGCTGGCCGATCGTCGCCAAGCCGGCGAGCTCGGCGCTCTATCACTATGCGGAGTTCCCCGGGAAGAAGAAGGTCTTCATCCTGCAGTCGCGGGCCGAGCTCGACGAAATGCTCGCCGGGCTGGCGCAGAGCTCCTATGACTACAAGTTCCTCATCCAGGAGTTCATCCCAGGCACCGACACCAATATGCGTGTCCTCACGTGCTATTCGGACCGCTCGGGCACGGTGCGCTTCGGCAGCGTCGGGCAGACCCTGCTCGAGGAGCACACGCCCTCGGCCATCGGCAACCCGTGCGCGATCATCTCGACGTCGGAGGACCAGCTCGTCCACCAGGCCAAGCGCTTCCTCGAGCACATCGGCTATACGGGCTTCTCCAACTTCGACATCAAGTTCGACCCGCGCGACGGGTCTTTCCGGTTCTTCGAGATCAACGTCCGGCTGGGGCGCAGCAACTACTACGTCACGGGCGCGGGCCACAATGTCGCCGAGTGGATCGTCCGCGACCTGGTCCAGCACGAGTCGATGGACGGGCTGGTCATCAGCCGGGCCGAGCACCTCTTCACCTTCGTCCCGCGCTATGTCATCAAGACCTTCGTCGCCGACCGGGCGCTGCGCGACAAGGCGCTCGCGCTCTTCAAGTCTGGTCGCTGGAGCAACCCCCAGGTGTATGCCGCGGACCTCTCGCTCAAGCGGCGCGCCTATCTAGCCGCCTACGGCGCCAACCAGATTCGCAAGTTCTACAAGTATCTCGGGCGTCCTGCGTGACGACGGACATGATGCGTGGCGCGGTCGGAGTCCTCGGCGGACTCGGTCCGATGGCGACGGTCTACTTCATGGAGCGGGTCATCGAGCTCACCGACTCGGACACCGACCAGGGCCATGTCGACATGATCGTCCTGCAGAAGCCGAGCATCCCCGACCGCACGGCATACCTCGTGGGGGCGAGCGACGCCGACCCGCTGCCGCCGATGCTCGCGGCCGCCGCGACGCTCGAGCGCGCGGGGGCGGCCTTCATCGCCATGCCCTGCAACACCGCCCACCACTTCTACGATGCGCTCGCGGCGTCGGTGTCGATCCCCTTCCTCAACATCGTCGAGGAGACGGTCGCGGCGGCGCAGGCGCGGGTGCCCGGGCTGACCCGGCTCGGCATCCTCGCCACCGACGGCACGGCGCGCACCCAGACGTATCAGGAGTGCTGCGCCGCGCGCGGCATCGAGGCGGTGCTGCCCGACGAGGCCATGCAGACCGAGGTCATGGACATGATCTATGCCGGGGTCAAGGCCGGGCGGCCGGTGCCCGAGGCGCGCTTCCGTGCCGCGCTCGACCACCTGCGTGGGCGCGGATGCGAGGCTGTCGTGCTCGGGTGCACCGAGTTGTCGATCCTCGCTCGTGACCTGCGCATCGGCGATAGCGATGTCGTCGACTCGATTGACGCCCTTGCCCGTGCGAGCATCGTGGCGAGCGGCAAATCCCTACGGCCCCAACAAGACTGAGGAGTATGCCGTGTGCGGCTGGGTGGGTTATGCCGTCCATGAGGGCGATGCCTTCGACCATGCCGGGACGATCCGGGCGATGGCCGACACCATCGCGCACCGCGGCCCAGACCAGGACGACTACTTCGTCGACGGAGCAGTGGCGCTGGGTTTCCGGCGGCTGTCGATCATCGACCTCGAGGGCGGCGCGCAGCCGATCTTCAACGAGGACGAGACCAAGGCGCTCGTCTTCAACGGCGAGATCTACAACTACCTCACGCTGCGCGAGGAGTTGATCGCCGCCGGGCACACCTTCCGGACCCACGCCGACTCGGAGGTCGTCCTGCACGGTTACGAGGAGTGGGGACAGGGGGTGCTCGACCGGCTCCGGGGGATGTTCTCCTTCGCGATCTGGGACCGGCCCACGCGCACGCTCTTCGGGGCGCGCGACATCTTCGGGATCAAGCCGCTCTACTACTACACGGGCAACGGCCAGTTCCTCGCCGGCTCGGAGATCAAGTCCTTCCTCGCGCACCCGGGCTTCCGCAAGCAGGTCAACGAGGCGCGCATCCCCGACTACCTGTGCTTCGAATACGTGCCGTCGCGCGAGACGATGTTCACCGACGTCTTCAAGCTGTATGCCGGTGAGTGCTTCACCTACTGCGACGGCGAGCTGACCCTCACCAAGTACTTCGACTACGACTTCAACCCCGACGAGTCGCGTTCGATGGAGGAGTGGGTCGAGCGGATCGAGTCGACCTTCTTCGAGTCGGTGCGGGCGCACAAGATCGCCGACGTCGAGGTCGGGTGCTTCCTCTCGTCGGGCGTCGACTCCTCTTATGCCACAAACGAATTGGCCAAGATCCAGGCGGTCAAGAGCTTCTCGGTGGGCTATGAGGAGGAGCGCTATTCGGAGCTGCGCTATGCGCAGGAGTTCTCCGAGCTGATCGGCATCGAGAACATCTCGACGAAGATCTCCGCCGACGACTTCTTCGGCGCGATCGGCACCATCCAGTATCACCTCGACGAGCCGCTGCCCAACCCCTCGGCCGTCCCGCTCTACTTCCTCGCGCGCTCGGCCGCCAAGCACGTCAAGGTCGTGCTCTCCGGAGAGGGTGCCGACGAGATCTTCGGCGGCTACAACAGCTATCTCGAGCCGCTCTCCTACGGGCCCTACCAGCGGCGGGTGCCGGCCGGCATGCGTCGCGCGCTCGGCAAGGTCGCCGAGCGGCTGCCCGACGTGCGCGGCAAGCGCTTCCTCACCCGCGCGGCGCGGCCGATCGAGGAGCGCTTCTTCCGCCACGAATACAACTTCACCGCCGACGAGCGGATGAGCTTCCTCGCGCCGCGGCTGCGAGGTATGCCGGTCAAGGCGCCGGCCGAGTGGACCCGTCCCGTCTTTGCCAAGGTGGCCGGCGCCGACGACCTGACCAAGATGCAATACGCCGATCTCTACACGTGGATGCTGCACGACATCCTGCTCAAGGCCGACAAGATGTCGATGGCCTCCTCGCTCGAGCTGCGCGTGCCCTTCCTCGACCGCGAGGTGCTCAAGGTCGCCGAGGCGATCCCCAGCCGCCTGCGCGTGCAGAAGGGCTCGACCAAGGCGGCGCTGCGTCTCGCGGCCGAGCGCGAGCTGCCCGAGGCGACGGCGCACAAGACCAAGCTCGGCTTCCCGGTGCCGCTCGACGACTGGCTGCGCCAGGAGCCGTATGCCGGGCAGGTCCGCGCCGCCTTCGAATCCGACACGGCCGCAATGTTTTTCGACCGAGAGCGGATCATCGCGCTGCTCGACGAGCATGTCGCCGGCGGGCATCAGATGAAGCGGATCTGGACGATCTACTGCTTCCTGCGCTGGTACGACGAGTTCTTCGTCGCCCGCTGACCTCGCGCTCAGCGCGGCGCGAGGACCTGCCAGGACGAGCGGATGTGCTCCTCGACCAGCCTCTCGGCCTCCCGCGCCTCGCCGGCCTCGATCGCGGCATACAAGGCTGCGTGCTCGACACGCACTCGCGCGATGAAGCTCTCCCAGTCTGTCACCTGGCGGAAGGCTTGCAGCAGCGGCAGCCGCATCGACTCGCGGATGGCCACGGTGAGGTCGGCCGCCAGCCGGTTGCCGGCCGCCTCGGCGATGGCGACATGCAGCGCCGTGTCGGCGTCGTTGAAGCGCTCCTTGTCCAGGCCAGGCGTCTGCATGACCTCGATCGCGGCCCGCATCGCCTCGAGATCCGCGGGCGTGGCGTCACGGCAGGCGAGGCGGATCGACAAGCGTTCCAAGGCAATTCGGGCCTCGAGGACGTCGGCGGCGGGGAAGTTGGCCAGCGCCACATGCAGGCGCAGCAGCCGCATCAGCGCCCGCGCCGGCACGGCCGTGATCGTCGTGCCGCCCGCGTCGCCCGCCCCGACGCTCGACTGGACGACACCCTGGGCCTGCAGCGTCCGAACGGCCTCACGGACCGCCGCGCGACTGACCTCGAGCTGACGGGCGAGCTCACGCTCGGCCGGCAGCTGATCGCCGACGCGCAGCTCGCCGGCGAGGATCCGGCCCTCGACCCAGGCCAGCACGACCTCGAAGGCCCGCAGCCCGGCGCGGTCTGCGGTCGGCTCGGGTCGCGCATCCGGAGCCCCCAGGGGAGCGGCCAGCGCCGTCGCGTCCATCCCCACCTCGTCGTCTCGTGCCCGCGATCGGTCCTCGAAAACCCGCGCCGAGGACTTGACCTGAGAATGGTCAGACCTTACGGTCTTGTCAAGACGATAATGGTCAGACCATAAGACGCCCTTCCGCACCAGGAGCGCCCATGCCGCCCAGCGCCGACGCCGACCACCTCGCGCCAGCCTCCCCTCTGCCCGCGCAGTCGCCCGGCGTCGCGGCCACCCTCGCCGCCGTGGGGGCCGGCAAGACGGTCGCGCTCTTCGCCGCCTGTTACAACGACACGATGTGGCCGGGCACCCCGATCGCGGTGGTCAAGCTGCTGGAGCGACTTGGCGTGCGGGTCGTCTTCCCCGAGCGCCAGACCTGTTGCGGCCAGATTTTCACCAACACGGGGTATGCCGCGGAGGCCCAGCCGCTCGTGCGCGGCTTCGTCGACACCTTTGCGGCATACGACGCCGTCGTCGCGCCGACCGGATCGTGCGTCGGGGCGATCCGCCACCAGCACCACGACCTGGCCGAGCAGGCGGGCGACGCCGGGCTGACCCGGGCGGTCGACGCGCTGTCGGCCAAGGTCTATGACCTCTCCGAATACCTCGTCGACGTGCTCGGGGTGACCGATGTCGGCGCCTACTTCCCGCATCGGGTGACCTTCCACCCGACCTGCCACTCGATGCGCGTCGCCGGGGTGGGTGACCGGCCGCAGCGCCTGCTGCGGGCCGTGCGCGGGCTGACCTTCGTCGAGCTGCCGCACCAGGAGGAGTGCTGCGGCTTCGGCGGGACCTTCTCGGTGAAGAACTCCGACGTCTCCATCGCCATGGCCTCCGACAAGGTCCGGCACGTGCGCGAAACCGGGGCCGAGGTGCTCGTCGCCGGCGACAACATGTGCCTGATGAATATCGGTGGTGTCTTGGGCCGCCAGCGGTCCGGGGTGCGGACGATGCACCTCGCCGAGGTGCTCGCGTCGACCGAGGAGGACCCGGCATGACGACGACCACGCCGGCCTCCCGCCCATCGGCAGCCGGGTCGTTGCAGGCGACCACGGCGGCCTTCGTGGGGATGCCCAAGTTCCCCAAGGCCGCCAAGGAGGCTCTCGGCAACACCCAGCAGCGGCGCAATCTCGCCCACGCGACGGGCGTCATCCGCGGCAAGCGGGCCAAGGTCGTCGGCGAACTCGACAACTGGGAGGATCTCCGGCGCGCGGGCGCCGACGGCAAGGATGAGATGCTCACCCATCTCGCGGCATACCTCGAGCAGCTCGAGGCCAATCTCATCGCCAACGGCGCCCAGGTGCACTGGGCGCGCGATGCCGCCGAGGCCTGCCAGATCGTCGTCGACATCGCCAAGGCCAAGGGCACCGACGAGGTCGTCAAGGTCAAGTCGATGGCCACTCAGGAGATCGAGCTCAACGAGGCGCTGGAGGCCGCAGGCATCCACGCCTGGGAGACCGACCTCGCCGAGCTCATCGTCCAGCTGGGCCACGACCGGCCCTCGCACATCCTCGTGCCGGCGATCCACCGCAACCGCTCGGAGATCCGCGAGATCTTCCGCCGCGAGATGGGGCTCGTCGGTCGGCCTGCCCCCGATGACCTCACCGACGAGCCGCGCCGGCTTGCCGAGGCCGCCCGGCTGCACCTGCGTGAGAAGTTCCTCCGCGCCAAGGTCGCCGTGTCAGGAGCCAACTTCGCCATCGCCGACACCGGGACGCTCGTCGTCGTCGAGAGTGAGGGCAACGGCCGGATGTGCCTGACACTCCCTGAGACGCTCGTCTCGGTGGTCGGGATCGAGAAGGTGCTGCCCACGTGGGAGGACCTCGGCACCTTCATGCAGCTGCTGCCGCGCTCGTCGACCGGCGAGCGGATGAATCCCTATACGTCGATGTGGAATGGCGTGCACCCCGGCGACGGCCCTCAGGAGGTCCACGTCGTGCTGCTCGACAACGGCCGCTCGCACGTGCTCGCCGACCCGGTGGGTCGCCAGGCGCTGCGCTGCATCCGCTGCTCGGCTTGCCTCAATGTCTGCCCGGTCTACGAGCGCACCGGCGGGCACGCCTATGGCTCGGTCTATCCCGGGCCGATCGGGGCGATCCTCAACCCGCAGTTGCGCGGCACGGCGAGCGACATCGACAAGTCGCTGCCCTATGCCTCGACCCTCTGCGGGGCGTGCTTCGAGGCCTGCCCGATGCGCATCGACATCCCCACCGTGCTGGTCAAGATGAGGGCGCAGGTCGTCGACGAGAGCGGTCGCACCTCGGCGGAGGCGCGCGCGATGAAGGCGATGGCGTGGATGTTCGGCGACCATCGTCGGCTCGAAAAGGCCCAGCGTGCAGCCAAATTGGGCGGACGTATGCTGTCCGGCCGCACCATCCGCTCGATGCCGGGCCCGTTTGCCGGTTGGTTGAGCGCGCGGGACATGCCCAATCCTCCGACCCAGACCTTCCGCGACTGGTGGGCCCAGCACGAGCGAGCCGGCAGCGCCCAGCCCGGTGCGGATCAGGTCCGCGCCGACCAGCCCACCCAGGACGAGGGAGACCGGCGATGAGCAGTGCACGCGAGCAAATCCTCGCCCGGGTGCGGGCTGCCGTTGGCGACGTCACCACACCGCTTGGGGCGCGGGGGGAGACGCCCCGGGTCGAGCAGGCCGCCGCGAGCCGAGCCGACACCATCGAGCTCTTCGTCGACAACGTCGTGGACTACAAGGCCACGGTCGTGCGGGTCAAGCCTGGGAATGAGGGGGCGGCCATCGGCGCGGCGCTGCGGACGGCGCCGTCGGTGGTCGTCCCGGCCGGGCTGCCCGCCGCGTGGCGCGACGGCTGGCCCTCGGAGCTGCGAGTCGTGGCGGACGAGGGTCTCGCGCACGAGCATCTCGACGCGATCGCCGCCGTCGTGACGGGGTCGGCTTTGGGGATCGCCACCACAGGCACCATCGTGCTGGACCACGGCCCCGATCAGGGGCGGCGGGCTTTGTCGCTGGTGCCGGACCTGCACGTCTGTGTCGTGCGGGCCGAGCAGGTCGTGCACGACGTGCCCGAGTCGGTTGCGCGGTTGCGCTCGGCGGTGCTCCCACCCACCGCCGCCGACGGTCGTATGCCGCGCCCCCTCACCTGGATCTCCGGACCGTCGGCGACGTCCGACATCGAGCTCGACCGGGTCGAGGGTGTCCACGGCCCGCGGACGCTGCACGTCATCCTCGTCGAGGGCTGAGCCGGCAGGCGGGGCCACCAGCTCTGCCTGGCCGACCCGGCATACTCTCATGCCTGGCCGACCCGGCCTTACCCTCATGCCTGGCCGACCCGGCATACTCTCATGCCCGTCGAGGGACCATTTTGTGTCGTCATGGGCGCGTTTGGCGACAACAACTGGTCCGTCGAGGGAAGCGGTAGGCCGACAGAGCCTGCTCGCCAGGCTAAGCGGACCATCCCCAGCCATCTATCCCGCCGGCGGACCAGTTGTTGCTGTCATCTGGGCCGATGACAGCAACAACTGGTCCGTCGATAGGGAAGGGGATGCGCGGGACTTGGTGCGCGGGACTTGGGTGGGTCGCGTGGGTCGCAGCACGTGGGTTGGGTCGCAGCACGTGGGATGGGTCGCAGCACGTGGGATGGGTCGCAGCACGTGGGTTGGGTCGCAGCACGTGGGTTGGGTCGCAGCCGTGGGTTGGGTCGCAGCCGTGGGTTGGGTCGCAGCCGTGGGTTGGGTCGCAGCCGTAGGTTGGCTGGCATGGATCTCGCCGAGCACCGTGATCGACTCATCGCCCAGACCCGCCGCGCGCCCGGCGTGACCAGCCTCGTGCTCTTCGGCTCGGCCACTGCTGCCGGTGCCGCCCGCCGCGACGAGTGGTCCGATCTCGACGCCAACATCTTCGCCACGTCAGCCGACGTCGAGCGGGTGCGCCGCGACTGGCCCTTCCTGCCCGATCAAGAGCGCATCGTCCTGCGGGCTCGCGAAGGCATCGACGGGGGAGTCGTCCTCTACGACGACGGCGTCGTCTACGAATTCGGCGCGGGTCTGCCCTGGGAGATCCGCGACCCACACCGCGAGGTCGTCATCGACGGCGGCGACCTGATCCTCGCCGGTCCGCCGCCACAGCCCAACCCTGCCAATGAGATTCGCCTCTTCCTCGCCAAGCTCTACCTCGGCGTGGGTCGCGTGCGTCGCGGCGAGCGGCTCTCCGGCGGCACGCTCATCCGGACGTATGCCGCCTCGGCTCTCGCCCACGTCATCAGGGCGCGGCTCGCTCCCACCGGCCCCGACGACCCCAGTGCCTTCGACCCGCTGCGGCGACTGGAGACGGCGTACCCACAAGTGGGCGGGCGCCTGGCCGCGGCGGTCGACCAGCCCGCCGAGGACGCCGCGCGCGGGCTCTGGGCGGTGGCGCGCGACGAACTGGAGCCGAGCTGGCGTGACTACCCGAGCAAGGCTGCGCAGGTCATCGCGCAGCGCTTGGGCTGGACCTGACGCGCGCCATCCGCCGCGCCACGGCGAGCACGATTGCGTGGAAGGCCAGCCACCCGATCAGTGGGACCGCGACGGTGTCCGGGGCGAGGGCGTAAGCCTCCGTGTGGGCCATGCGTCCGATGAAGAGGATCGTCACCATGAGCATCGGAATCGACACTGCCGCAACGATCACCGCGGCAAACAGGGGCAGGTGGCGCTTGAGCATCCACCCCTCGACCAGCCCGCCCAGAACACCCAAGCTCACGGCCGCGAGGGTCACGCTCAGCCACACGAAGCCATTGGTGTGCAGCCACGGCCCTGACCGGAAGGGCCGCGCACCCAGGACCATCAAGAGGGCGCCGCCGATCGCCATGGCCAGATGCCACCCCGCGAGCACCCGTCCCATGACCCCGATGGTCGCACGCGCAGGTCGGTGCGCAGGCGGTATGCCGTGAACGCGCCGGGTGGTCTGCCGCCCAGGCAACGGCCCCGCGCGATGCGGTGTGCCACGTTGTCAGCGTGACTCGGCCGCTTCGACGGGGGCCTCGTCGCGCCAAGAGCGCCAGAGCGCGGCATACGCCCCGTCGGCGGCGATGAGCTCGTGGTGCGAGCCGATCTCCGAGATGAGCCCGTCCTCGACGACGCACACCCGGTCGGCGTCGTGGGCGGTCATCAGCCGGTGGGCGATGGCGACGACCGTGCGCCCGGTGACGACCGCAGCGAGCGAGCGCTCGAGGTGGCGCGCGGCGCGTGGGTCGAGCAGCGACGTGGCCTCGTCGAGCACGAGGGTGTGCGGGTCGGCGAGCACCAGCCGAGCCAGCGCGAGCTGCTGCGACTGAGCCGTCGTCAGCCCGTGGCCACCCGACCCCACACGGGTGTCGAGGCCCTCGGGCAGCCCCTCGGCCCAGTCGCGCGCGTCGACGGCGGTCAGCGCGTCGAGCAGCTGCTCGCGCGACGCCTCGGGCCGGGCCAGCAGCAGGTTGTCGGCCAGCGTCCCGACGAAGACGTGGTGCTCCTGGGTGACGAGGGCGACCTCGCCGCGCAGCCGGTCGAGCTCGAGGTCGATCAGGCGGACGCCGCCGACGTCGATCCGCCCCAGCCGCGGCCCGTCGATCCCGGCCATGAGCCGCCCCAGCGTCGACTTGCCGGCGCCCGAGGGCCCGACGATCGCCAGCCGCTCACCGGGAGCGAGGTCGAGCGACACCCCGCGCAGCACGTCGCGACCCGCTCGATAGGCATAGGACACGTCGTCGACGACGAGCTGCCCGTCGGCCGGCTGCTCGCCGGTGGCCTCGCGGTCAGGGGGCACGTCGGCGATGCCGATGACCCGGGCGAGCGACGTCGCGCCCACCTGGATCTCGTCGAGCCACATGAGCAGGTCGTCGAGCGGGTTGGCCAGCTGCTGGACATAGAGCGCGACGGCCGTGACGACGCCGGCGGTCGCCTGCCCCTGGGTGACCAGCCAGCCGCCCCACACCAGCGTGACCGCGACCGGCAGCAGATAGGCGAACTCGACCTGGGGAAACCAGATGAGTCGCAGCCGCAGCGTGAAGATCTCGGCGTCATAGCTCGCCCGCAGCGCCTCGTCGATGCGTCGGCGCCGCCGGGCCGACAGCCGCAGCGCGTCGACCGTGCGAGCGCCGTCGACGGTCTCGGTGACGACGCCGTTCATCACGGCATAGGTCGCGCGCTCGCGCAGATAGCCGTCGGGGGCGAAGCGCAGGTAGCGCCGCGTGGACAGCCACATGATCGGCACGCCGACGACGATCGGCAGCGCGACGAGCCACCCGGTGAGCAGCGCCGCGCCGACCGTGATGACGAGGGTGACGACCGCGACGAAGATCGACGGGATGCCAAAACGCACGACATGCGACAGCGCCTCGACGTCGTTGGTCGTGCGCGACACGAGGTCGCCGGTGCCCGCGCGCTCGACCGTCGACAGCGGCAGCTCCATCACGCGTCCCATGAATTGCTCACGCAGCTGGGCGAATACGCGCTCGCCGAGCCGGAAACTCTCCCGCCGTGCGGCCCACACGAGCACCGTCTGCAGCAGGATCGCCCCCGCCAGCCAGATGGCCAGCCGGTCGACGTGCTCGTGGGTCGTGCCCCCGGTGACGGCGTCGACGAGCAGCCCGACGACGAAAGGCGCAGCCAGGGCCGCGACCGCCGCGACCGCGTGCAGTCCGACGACCAGCCCGAGCGAGCGGCGGTGCTCGCGCAGCAAGTGGCGCGTCTGGGCGCGCACCGATGCGAGCGTGGCCACCGGCAGGGTGCGCCGCGTCGAGGGGACGCCGGCAGAGACCGACATCAGTCCTCCTCTCCGCGGACGACGACCGCACGGTATGCCGTGCGCGCCGGGTGATCGTGCATGAGTTGGTGGTGGGTGCCCGAGGCGACGACCCGCCCGTCAGCCAGGAGCAGGACCGAGTCGGCCTGGTCGAGCAGCAGCGGGCTGGCGGTCATGACGACGGTCGTGCGGCCACGGCGATGCTCGGCGAGCCGCGCGGCGATCCGCGCCTCGGTGTGGGCGTCGACGGCGCTCGTCGGCTCGACGAGCACGAGCGTGTCGGCCGCGCCGAGCAGCGCGCGGGTGAGCGCGAGCCGCTGGCGCTGCCCGCCCGAGAAGGACCGGCCGCGCTCCTCGACCTCGCTGTCGAGCCCGTCGGCGAGCGCCTCGAGGACGTCGTCGCCACTGGCCACCGACAGCGCGTCGAGGATCTCGGCGTCGCTGTGGGTGCCCCACGGGTCGAGTTCGTCACGCAGGGTGCCGGTGAAAAGCCGCGGGTCGGTCTCGCTGACGAGGATGCGCTCGCGGACCGCCGCGAGGGGCAACTCGACCAGGGGTATGCCGCCCAGCGTCACCCCGGCGACGTCGGTGCCAAAGCGCCCGAGCCGGTCGGCCAGCGCCGCCGACTCCTCGGGCCGGGCCGACACGACAGCAAGGAAACGGCCAGGGGACACGACGACCCCCGAGCGCTCGTCGACGAGCAGCGCATCGGGCGCGGGCATCGCGGCGAGCGCCATGGTCGCCGCCCCGGCGCCGACAATCCCGACAGCCCCAGCGCCATTGGCCCCAGCAGCCCGGGTCGCGCCGTTGGCCCTGGCAGCCCCCGCCCCGTTGGCCCCGGCAACCTCGCCGACCGCAGCCGCAACGCCACCGGGCGCGTCGACGTGGTCGGGCTGCACGCGCAACACAGCGATGATCTTGCGCGCGCCGATGTGCGCGCGGGTGGCGCGGTCGACGAACTCGGTCGCCGTGCGCAGCGGCATGACGAGAAACGCCGAATAGCCGTAGAACGCCACGAGCTGCCCTGGCGTGATCCGCCCGTCGATGGCGAAGCGCGCGCCCAGCCAGGTGACGAGCACGACGAAGACCCCCGGCAGCAGCACCTGGGCGGCGTCGAGCGCCGCCTGCACCCCGGCCACGCGGAAGCCGACGCCGCGCACCTGAGCCGACTGCGCGGCATACCTGCTCAAGAAGGTCCGCTCGCCCCCGATGCCGCGCAGCACGCGCAAGCCCGCGACGGTGTCGGCCCCAAGCCCGATGAGCCGACCCGACTCCTCGCGCTGCTGGGCCTGGCGGCGTTGCAGCGGCCGGACGATGAAGGTCAGCAGCGAGACGAGCACCGGCACACCGATGAGCACGACGAGCCCGAGCGGCTGGCTCGCGCGCAGCAGGATGACCGCGACGACGACATAGGAGACGATCGCGCCGGCGAAGCGCGCGGTGACGTCATAGAGCCCGCCCAGGCGCATCGAGTCGCTCGCCACCGAGGCGACGACATCTCCCGTGGGGGTATGCCGTGGCAGCGCCTCACCCGTGTCGGCCCCGTGCCACCCGATGAGCTGCACGGAGCGGAAGGCCGCGCTCAGCCAGTTGGTGACGGCCAGCCGGTGGCGCGCCGCGCCAGCCAGCGCGGTGAGCGCAGCGAGCCCGACAAAGGCCCCCGACCAGACCCACAACGACCCGCGGTCGGCCCCGATGATGCCCTCGTCAATGGCGCGCGACATCGTCGCCGGGAGCAGTGCCTGGCTGACCATCCACACGATGCCGAAGACCACTCCGACGGCGAGCGTGCGCCATTGCCCCCGGCCCACCCACCCGAGAAATCGGATCGGACTGGTGAGGACCGGGGTGCCTGGATCGTCATAAGGCAAGGCCCGCACAACGATCCACGCTACCTCGGGTGACCGACACCCCTCACCGGGTTTTCCGGGCGGCGGGCTAGGCTGACGGGGTGCTGCGGACCGCCTTCTCGCCTCGCTGGCTGGGCGGTTTGGTCGTCGTCATGGTGCTCGCTGCGGGCATGGTGTGGCTGGGTTTCTGGCAGTGGCGGGTCGCCGAGGAGGACGGCCGCGCCGACGCGCTGCGCACCGCGACCGAGCGCCCGGTGCTCGTCCTGACCGACTATCTGACCCCCCACGCGGCCTTCCCCAGCGACGGCTCCAACCAGCGGCTCTCCGCCGTCGGTCACTACGAGCCGGCGCAGCGCGTGCTCGTCGTCGACCGCCGCCTCGACGGGGTGGCCGGCCGCTGGGTGGTCGAGCCGTTCGTCGTCGACGCGACCGGTGCGCGGATCCCGGTCGTGCGTGGCTTCGTGCCCGAGACCGCCGCCGGCACGGCATACCCCTTGGTGGGTATGCCGGCCACCGCCACCCTCACGCTCGTCGGCAGCCTCGCGCCGACGGAGAGCCCGCAGGCGGCGCGCGCACCCCTGGGGGCGCACGAGGTGACCTCGGTGACGACCGGCTCGCTGCTCAACGAATGGGGCGGCGAGATCTACAACGCCTTCCTCTTCGCCGTCTCCGAGACCCCCGCCGACGCGGCCGCCGCGGTGCCGCAGCTGCGCCTCGTGCCCCCGCCGGAGATCCCCAGCGGGCTCACCCTGCGCAACGCGGCATACGCCCTGCAGTGGTGGGTCTTTGCCGTGTTCGTCGTGTGGATGTGGGCGAGGATGGTCCGCGACGACTACCGTCGTGACCAGCAGTCCGCATCCGATCAGTCATCCGATGAGTCATCCGACCCGCAGCAGCCCGCAGGAGCCCCGCAGTGAGCATGTATCCGACCAACATGGCCAAGCCCGTGCAGATCCGCCAGGCGCTGGGCATCTACCGGGTCATGGCCATCGTCGCCGGTGTCGCGCTCTTCGTGCTCGTCGTCGAGATGATCATGAAATATGGGATGCACCAGGAGAACTTCTTCACGAAGAACTGGTCCTACATCCACGGCTTCATCTACATGATCTATGCCGCCTCGATCGCCAACCTCGGTGTCAAGACGGCCTGGTCGCTCAAGCGGATCGGGCTGCACCTGCTGACCGGGTTCGTGCCGCTGCTGCCCTTCTTCGCCGAGCGGCGGGTCACGGCCGACACCAACGCGCTGCTGTCGCGGGTCTACTTCGCCCCGGGCGAGCACACCGCCTGACGCTGGCTTTGGGCCGCGGGCCGGTTGGGTGAGGTATGCCGGTCGCCTGAGCTGTGGCTGGCCGCCTGAGTCGAGCCGCTGCGCTGAGCGCTGTGCGTGGCCGTCGCGTGTGCGCGTGGCCGATATCCTCGCCGGGTGACCGACGCTCTTGCCGCGCATCCCGTCCTCGTCGTCGACAACGGGGCGCAATATGCCCAGCTGATCGCCCGCCGGGTGCGTGAGGCGCGGGTCTACAGCGAGGTCGTGCCGCACACGATGTCGGTCGAGGCGATGCTCGCCAAGTCGCCCGCCGCGGTCATCCTTTCCGGGGGACCGGCGAGTGTGTATGCCGATGGGGCGCCGGCGCTGGATGCCGCGCTGCTGTCGGCCGGGGTGCCGGTCTTTGGGATGTGTTATGGCTTCCAGGCGATGGCTCAGGCGCTCGGTGGGACCGTCGCGCACACGGGGACTGGGGAGTATGGGCACACGCCGGCGTCGGTTGTCGTCGAAGGCTCGCTCTTGTTTGCGGGTCAGCCGGCCGAGCAGTCGGTGTGGATGAGCCACGGCGACTCGGTGACGGTGGCACCGGCCGGGATGACCGTGACGGCGTCGACTCCCGGGGCTCCGGTGGCCGCGTTTGAGGACCCGGCCCGGCGGCTCTTCGGGGTGCAGTGGCACCCGGAGGTGCTGCACACGGCATACGGCCAGCGGGTGCTGGAAAACTTCCTCTGGCACGGGGCGGGGATCCCCGCCGACTGGACCGCGGCCAATGTCGTTGACTCGCTGGTCGATTCGGTGCGCGCGCAGGTCGGCGATGGCGCGGTGCTGTGCGCGCTGTCCGGCGGCGTCGACTCGTCGGTGGCGGCGGCGCTCGTGCAGCGCGCGGTCGGTGACCAGCTGACGTGTGTCTTCGTCGACCACGGGCTGCTACGTGAGGGCGAGCCCGAGCAGGTCGAGCAGGAGTTCGTCGCGGCGACGGGGGTGCGGCTGGTCGTCGTCGACGCACGGGAGCGCTTTTTGACGGCGCTCGCCGGGCTGACCGACCCCGAGGCCAAGCGCAAGGCGATCGGCGAGCAATTCATCCGGGTCTTCGAGCAGGCGGCGCGCGATGTCGTCGGGTCGGCGTCGGCCGACGGGCACCCGATCGAGTTCCTCGTGCAGGGGACGCTCTATCCCGATGTTGTCGAGTCGGGCGGGGGAGAGGGCGCGGCCAACATCAAGAGCCACCACAACGTCGGCGGCCTGCCTGACGATCTGCAGTTCACCCTGGTCGAGCCGCTGCGGTCGCTCTTCAAGGACGAGGTGCGCCAGGTCGGGCTCGAGCTCGGCGTGCCCGAGGCGATCGTCTGGCGCCAGCCCTTCCCAGGCCCGGGGCTCGGGGTGCGGATCATCGGCGAGGTGACTGCCGACCGGCTGGCCATTTTGAGGACGGCCGACGCGATTGCCCGCGAAGAGCTGACCGCCGCTGGGTTGGACCGGTCGATCTGGCAGTGCCCGGTGGTGTTGTTGGCTGACGTGCGGTCGGTCGGCGTACAGGGGGACGGGCGGACCTATGGCCACCCGATCGTGCTGCGCCCGGTGTCGTCCGAGGACGCGATGACCGCCGACTGGACCCGCGTGCCCTTTGACGTGCTGGCCCGCATCTCCACCCGGATCACCAACGAGGTCCGTGAGGTCAACCGGGTGGTGCTGGACGTCACCAGCAAGCCCCCCGGCACCATCGAGTGGGAGTGAGTTATGAGCCGCGCTCATGGCTTGCCGGCTATCGCGCTGCGGCGTGGGTGACTCGGCTGCATCCGCCAGCCCGCGGCGCAAGGCCAAACCGACGCATCATCTAATCCTCACGGCGGCGGTGTCAAGCCGTGGAGGCAACGGGTGACTGGCCGAGCAGGAGTCGTTCGA
>CAZLGB010000014.1:0-31301 GCA_964558825.1 uncultured Intrasporangiaceae bacterium | reverse complement strand
CGTCCCATCCTCGTTTCCAAGGTCGGGAGCCTCCAAGGAACCCAGGGGGGTTCAGCCACCCCGAACTCACCCCCGACGACTTCACCGCGCTCGGCGCCTTCCAGATCTACGCAAGCCTGCAAGGCAACCAGGCCAACCAGCAGCGAGGCGACCGGTACGTCTCCGGTCGCACCCAACCACTCCCACCCGCGACCACCGCACCGGAACTGCTGCGCCGGCTGAGTCGAGACCGCTACGGCCGCCCGCTCGACGACATCGAAGCCGAGCTGGCCGACCTCGCTGGCAACGCCCGGAGGCCCCGGGACGAACCGACCACGGGACGACGGCCCAACCCGAACGCCCCGAATGGAGGCACCCGATGACCGACCCACGTGACGACCAGGGTGTACCGGTCGGGCTCCCCTTCGCTCCCGCGTCCGAGACGACGTCTGCGCAGGCCACGGGCCATCCGGGACGGAATACCGGCGGGAATGAGTCCTGCCCGGCAGTCCCCGGCAGCTTCCGCGTGGGCGCGGCCCGAACGCCCGAACGCCCCGGCGTGGCCCGAACCCTTCCTGTGCGTGGTGGGAGGCAGGGGCGGGGCCTCGGAGCTGCTCGGCTGCTCGCCCTCGCGGCCAGCCTCTCCGCCCGTGACGTCTCAGTATTGGAGCTGCTGCACGAGCATCGGTTTCTCACCACTACTCATCTCTACATCTTGCTGTTTGAAGAGAAGCATGCAAATGAAGGCACGGGACTGCGGGTCTGCCGCCGCGTCCTGGCTCGGCTGCACCGCCACCACCTCATCGCCCAACTGCCGCGCCGGGTGGGAGGGTACGGCGCCGGTTCCTCTGCCGGAGTCTGGTTCCTCACCCCCACCGGGCAGCGGCTGCGCAGCCTGACCCGGGGCGATGGGGCCAATCTGCCACCGGCTCGGGTGCGTGACCCATCCACCCGGTTCGTCGCCCACACCCTTGCCGTCGCCGACATCCGGGTCCGCCTCCACCACGCATCTCGCACGGGCTGGTTCGCGATCCGCAGTCTGGAGACGGAGCCGCACTGCTGGCGCCCCTACCTCGGGCGACACGGCATCCGGGAGATCCTCAAACCCGACCTGGCCCTGACCACCATCAGTGCCGACGGGCAGTACGAAGACTCTTGGTTCATCGAGGTCGACCTCGGTACCGAACACCTACCTACCGTCCTGGGCAAGTGCGCCCAGTACGAGTCCTACCGGCGCACCGGCACCGAACAAGCGAAGCGCGGCGTCTACCCGCTGGTCGTCTGGATCACCACGACGGACGAGCGGGCCGAGAAGCTGCGGGCGGGTATCCACCGCACCCGAAGCCTCGACAGCGCGCTGCATCGGGTCATCACGCCCGACCAACTGACCGACCTCATCACCGGAGGTGCCGAATGACGCGCCTTGACGCCCGGACTGTGCGACTTCGGGGCGAGGTCATCGTCGGCGACGCGAAGGCCGAGCTTGCCAAGCTGCCTGAAGGCAGTGTGGACATGGTGCTGACCAGTCCGCCGTACTTCCGGCTCCGCGACTATGCCGTCACCGGACAACTCGGCCTCGAACCCACCGTCAACGACTGGGTGAGCGGGCTGCGCGATGTCGCCCGCGAGGTCGCTCGGGTGCTCGTCCCGACTGGGTCGTTCTGGCTGAACGTCGGCGACACCTACAGCACCGGTGAACGGGACGGCGCCGCCCGTAAGAGCCTGCTGCTCGGACCGGAACGACTCGCCCTCGCCCTGTTGGAGGACGGGTGGCGGCTGCGGAACAAGATCGTCTGGCAGAAGGCCAACGTCATGCCCAGCTCGGTCACCGACCGGCTGACCTGCTCCTGGGAAGCGCTCTACGTCTTCGTCAGGGCGGACCGGTATTTCTTCGACCTTGACGCCGTCCGCGTCCCGCACACCTCCACACCCCCGAAACGCCAGCAGCCTCGACTCATCCGGACCAAGCGGGCTCAGTGGCTCGGACCGAACACCGACGACGCCACCGGCCTGGCGCGGATGAAGGCCGCCGGGCGGGTCGGACATCCCCTCGGCAAGAACCCCGGCGATGTCTGGCGCATCCCAGCCAGCAACTACCGGGGCAGCCACCACGCCACCTTCCCGATCGCCCTGGCTGAACTGGCCATCCGGGCCGGCTGCCCCGAGCAGCGCTGCACGGTATGCCGGACGCCCTACCGGCGACCGGTCCATCGCCAGATGGTGAAAGGGATCGGGGAGACAGCGGTCCGTGGGGCACTCACCCCGCAGTGCAGTTGTGCAGCGAGCGCTGAGCCGGGGATCGTGCTCGACCCATTCTTCGGCGCCGGAACCACCGCCCTCGGCGCGATCGAGAACCAGCGTGACTGGCTCGGCATCGAACTAAGCCCGCACTTCGCCCGCGAAGCCCGGGAACGCATCGCCGACTACCAGCCCGCCAACCAGCGGGCAGCCGAACCCATGGGCGACGAGCACGCCGCGCCGGAGGCGAACAGCCCACCCGGTCGGCCGGATGGTGCCGCATCTGACCGGGAGACGGGAGCCGGGCCATGAGCACGGCGCTCGCTCCCGGCCTGGTGCCTCGCCGGTGTCATGCGACCTATCTGTCAGACCACGCAACCCCCGCGCAGTCGGTAGGCCGCACCCGCACCGAGGAGGTGACCCCCATGTCCATACCGGACATGACCCAGGAGTCCAACCAGAAGAACGGCAGTGTCAAGACGCTCGCCATCCGGCTGGACCCCGCCACCCACGCCCAGCTGAGCCTCATCGCCCAGCTCCGTGGAACCACTCTCACCGACGAGATCCGCTCCGCTCTGGATGCCCACCTCGCCAACGCGAAAGACGCACCCGAGCTGGCGGCTCACGCCGACCAAGCCCTCGCCGACCTCGAGGCCGACATGGCAGCCCGTAGGGCCGCCATCGCCAACCTCTTCGGCACCGACGCTCCCACCGAGCCGGAGACCCGCACCCGGGCCACCGGACGAACCGGAGGCGCCAAGGGCTAGAGGCAAGCAGCGGGGAGGCTTGTCCCCCATCCAGGGGACAAGCACTCCTCCCACCCGCACCTCAGTGCGAACCCCTGGCAGGGGAACGAACGGATCGACGACGCCCCTCGCGTCTCTCCCTCGCCCCTGCCAGCAACATCAGCAACCTGAACCGAAGGGAGGTGACCATCACACACGAACAACAACCTGAGCAGCCGCAGGCGGGTGAGACGCCCGACCTAGCGCCACTGCCCGAGACGAGCCTGTCGGCCGAGGGCGCGTCCAATCCCACACTGAATCCCGAAGCAAAGCATCCCGATTCGCCCGAAGCAGCCGAAACGCAGTTGCACCCCCGGATCTGGGTGGGCAGCCTGCTCGACTACAACGCTGGCATCCTGCACGGCGACTGGATCGACGCCACCCAGACAGACGACGCGATCCGCGAGCAGGTGACCTCGATCCTCGCGGCCTCACCCACCATGACCGAGACCGGCGACCCTTCCGAAGAATGGGGCATCTTCGACCACGACGACTTCGGCGGCTACAAGGTCCAGGAATACGACTGGCTGGAAGACGTCGCAAGAATCGCCCGCGGTATCCGCGACCACGGACCCGCCTTCGCCGCCTGGGCTGACCTGCATGACGGAGCCCAGGACATGCTCGACCAGTTCGACGAGGCCTACCTCGGTGAGTACGAATCACCCGAAGCCTGGGCCGAGACCGTCATGGACGACCTCGGCATCCAAGAACGGCTGGAACACGAGCTGCACGGGGACATGGCCCGCTACGTCCGCATCGACACCGGCGCCTGGGTGCAGGACGCCTGGCTGTCCGGAGACATCGCCATCGTGCACAAGGCAGGTGGAGGGGTGTGGATCTTCCAGAGCCGGTGAACCGAGGAGGTGCCATTCTCCGCACGCAAGATTGGGAGAATGGTAAGGCTTCCCTGACGGAAACGGGGGATCGTTGTAATTTCGTGCGAATGGTCATTTCTATGATGCATTCGCGCATCGAAAGGCGTACAATGGTGGATATATATGAATCCGAGGAGACACATGGACGAACAACAATCGCGGGAGATCGGGGCCTACGTCCGCGCACGACGAGAAGACGCCAGCTTGAGCACCCGGGAGCTGGCTTCCCGTGTCGGTGTCGACATGGCCCAGATCGTGCGTCTGGAACAGGGCAAGGTCGCCTCACCCCGGGCTGACCTGCTCGGACGGATCGCCGACGAGCTGAAGATCCCCGCCAGCGACCTCATGACCATGGCTGGCTACCCGACATCACGAGCCCTGCCCAACCTGCGTCCCTACATGCGCGCGAAATACCGCGACCTCCCTCCGGAAGCCCTCGACGACATCGAGGCCTACATCACCAAACTCCAAGCTGAACACGGCACGAGTGGGCCCGTGAACGGCGAAGACGAAACCTAAGCACCCCACCCCAGACAATATCCTCAACAGAAAGGAGGCAGCATATGCACTCATTATCTCAACACCCCCGCGAAAATCTTCCTCGCCAGCCTGAAGACAATGGCGACACGGCTCGAAGTGTGCTCGCCTCCCTGCGCGCCCTGACCCCCCAGCGGACCGTCACGTTCACCGAGGCGCTGCGCATCGCCGAGCTGCAAGCCGCCCGGCTCCGCTCCCTGCTGAACGTCACCGACGACTCGTTGCCTGAGGAGGCCATCGCCGGGCTCCCGCGCATCCGGATCGTCCGGCGCGTCCTGCCCACGTCGGGCATGAGCTACTGGGACGGGCAGACGTGGATCATCGCGCTCAACGCCCGAGAACCCGAGACCCGACAGCACTTCACCCTGCTGCACGAGTACAAGCACATCCTCGACCACGGCCACGCTGACCGGCTCTACGGCACCCGCTCCAGCAGCAACACGAGCCAACAGGCCGAGCACGCCGCCGACTACTTCGCCGGCTGCGCCCTCATGCCGAAGAGGCTCGTCAAACGCGCCTGGGGCACCGGCATCCAAACCCCCGAAGCCCTCGCCGACCTCTTCGACGTCTCACCCCGAGCAGCCCAAGTCCGCCTCGCCCAACTCGGGCTCACCGAACCCGTCCAACGCTGCGCGACCGCTCCCACTGCAGGGACACGCAAACACTGGCGCCCCCGGGCGTACTTCCGATCCTTGGCCGCATCGAACTGGAGGGCAGCATGACGAACCACGCCGCGAGTTCGGCAGATTCTCCGCCACGAGGGCTCGCTGCCATCCAGCCAGAGCGCAGCGCCGTGGTCTACCTGCGGGTCTCATCCAAGCGGCAGATGGACACCGCAGCCGACATCGACCCAGAAGGCAACTCCATCGCCACCCAACGCCAGGTCTGCCAGTCCAAGGTCGACAAGATGGGCGCGACCATCGTGCGTGAGTTCGTCGAACCGGGCACGTCAGCGCAGACCATCGAGAAGCGGCCAGTCTTCCGGCAGATGCTCGCCTACCTGGCAGAGAACCCCACTATCGACTACGTCGTGATCTACATGCGCTCGCGAGCGTTCCGCAACCTGGGCGATGCCGTCATCACGAAGCGGCGGCTGGAGCGGATGCAGATCAAGCTCGTGTCGGCCAAGGAGGACTTCGGCGAAGGCATCATGGCTGACGCCATGGAGGCCGTCACCGACATCATCAACGAAGTCCAGGTCCGCATGAGCGGCGAGGACATCAAGGTGAAGATGCGACACAAGGCCGAGAACGGCGGCACCGTCGGGCGAGCCAAGCTCGGCTACCGCAACATCCGCATCGACCACGAGGGCCGACAGGTCAACACCATCGGGCTCGATGAGGAGCGGGCTCCGCTCATCCAGACCGCGTGGGAGCTCTACGCCACCGGGAGCTACTCGATCGAGGCGCTCTACGCCACCATGGCCGACCAAGGACTGACCACCCGAGCCACGCGCCGCAACCCGGCGCAGCCGGTGGCCGCCAGTCAACTGCACCGGATGCTTAGCGACCCGTACTACACCGGAGTTGTCGTGTTCAAGGGTGAGACTTTCCCTGGGCGTCACCCGGCGATCGTCACCCAGGAACTCTTCGACCAAGTCCAGCGGGTGTTGGAGGTTCGCAGCGGCCGCGGGCAACGCGATCGGGTGCACTTCCACTACCTCAAGGGCCTGCTGTTCTGTGAACGGTGCCGGCAGAAGGGGCGAGATGCCCGACTCATCTACATCGAAGCCAAGGGCCGCACTGGCAACATTCACCCGTACTACCTGTGCCGCGCCCGACAAGAGAAACTCTGCGACCTGCCGCACCTACCCGTGGCCAAGGTCGAGGACGCGGTCATCCGCTTCTACCCGAACATCAGGCTGAACGAACTCTTCGTCACGGAAACCCTCGCCCTCATCGAAGACACCGTGTCCGACGAGCAGCGCGCCATCCGTGACCTGCACGACAACTTCAAGAAGCAGCTCAAAGCACTGGACGTCAAAGAAGAGCGACTGCTGGACTTGGCCACGGACGGGTCGTTGCCGCGCGAGAAGATCCATGCCCGGCTGCGACAGGTCAACATCGACCGACAGCGAGCAGAGGCGGGCCTGCGCGAGACCGGCGAGCAGATCAAGGTGGGAGCCGAAATCCTCGCCACCTACCTCAGGCTCCTCCAAGAACCTGCCGCGCTCTACGAACATTGCCCAGACGCCCAGCGCCGCCAACTGAATGACGCACTCCTGGAACGGCTCTACATCGGCATCGACGGAGTCGGCGACAGCTGGCTCGCCGAACCCGTCGCCGAGTTGCGAGACGCCGAGCGTGCCCACGCATCCCATGGGGGCGAAGGCGTCGGGACTCCCCAAATCCCTTACATGCGAAGAGGACTCGGCCATCTGACCGAGTCCTCTCGAAGTTCCGAAACCGTCCTACTATCCGACCGTTGGGTCGGTGGTTCTAGTAAGACCGTCATGGTCGGGGTGACAGGATTTGAACCTGCGGCCTCTTCGTCCCGAACGAAGCGCGCTACCAAGCTGCGCCACACCCCGTGGCCCGCGCCGGCCCCGAGGGTCGTTGCGGCAGCAAGGAGAGAGGATAGCCGACCGGCGTCGGCACCACCCAATCGGCCGTCACGTGGACGGCAGCCGATCCAGGAAGCGCCCGTCACGTGGACGGCATACGACCCCTGTCGAGCGAGCGCCGAGCGGATGCCACCCGACGCGCAGAGCCTCCGACCCGCCCGCAGCGGGACTTCGCGCGCCTCAGCCCGCCACGCGCGGGACGAGCGTCAACAGCGTCGCCTCCGGGCGGCAGGCGAAGCGCACCGGGGCCATCGGGGAGGTGCCGAGCCCCGCGGTGACCTGCAGGTATGCCGCGCCCGCGGGCGCCTGCGACGACGGCGTCGAGCCCGCCCCCGGCCACCACCGTGACAGCCCGCGAGCGCGGCGGGTGTCGAGATCGCAGTTGGTCACCAGCGCGCCCCACCACGGCAGACAGAGCTGCCCGCCGTGCGTGTGCCCGGCGATGACGAGCCCGGCGCCGTCGGCGGTCATCGCGTCGAGCACCCGCTGATAGGGGGCGTGGGCCACGCCGATGGTGAGATCGGCGTCGGCGGCGGCCGGCCCGGCGACGAGGTCATAGCGGTCGTAGTCCAGATGCGGGTCGTCGACGCCGACCAGCTCGAGGTCGAGGCCGCCGACGGCCATGCGGGCGCGCCGGTTGCGCAGGTCCAGCCACCCGGCCCCGACCAGCCCGGCGACGAGCCGGTCGGTGGGCAGCCGCTCGGAGCGGCCCAGACCGCGGCGATGATCACGGGTCAGATAGAGCCCCGGGTTCTTCAGCCGCGGCGCGAAGTAGTCGTTGGACCCCAGCGCAAAGACCCCCGGCAGCCCGAAGAAGGGCTCCATCGCGCGCAGCGCGGTCTCCACCGCCTCGGGGTGGGCGATGTTGTCGCCGGTGTTGACGACGAGATCAGGCGCCTCGTCGGCCAGCGCCCGCACCCATTCAACCTTGCGCCGCTGCCCGGGCATGAGGTGCATGTCGGTGAGATGCAGGACCCGCACCGGCTCGGCGCCCGCGGGCAGCGCCGGCACCGAAAAGCGCCGCAGGACAAAGAGATTGCGCTCGATGAGGCTCGCATAGCCCACGCCGCCGACGCCCAGCGCGGCGACCGCGAGCGCTGCGCGCGCCATCGAGTCCATCCCCCGATTCTCCCATGTATGCCGTGCCCCTCCCCACCGCAGCCCAGCGGCGCCGGGGCGAAACCGAGGGGCGACACGGCAAGTCGGCTGGGAGACTAGGCGCCATGAGCACGTCGACGAGCCTCAAGGCCACCCTGCAGCACGACCTCACCGAGGCGATCCGCCGCCGCGACACGACCGTCGTCGGCACGCTGCGGATGGCGCTGGCGGCCGTGACGACCGAGGAGGTCGCCGGCAAGACCCAGCGCGAGCTCAGCGATGCGGAGGTCCTCGCGGTGCTCGGCAAGGAGGCCAAGAAGCGGCGCGAGGCGTCGGCGGCATACACCTCGGCGAGCCGCCCCGAGCTGGCGGCCATCGAGGAGGCCGAGCTCGTCGTGCTGCAGACCTACCTGCCCCAGCGGCTCACGTCCGAGCAGATCGCCGAGCTGGTCACCGCCGCGAGCGGCGAGACCGGTGCGACGGGTATGCCGCAGCTCGGCCTGGTCATGAAGGCACTGCAGCCCAAGGTGGGCGGCCGGGCCGACGGCGCGGAGGTCGCTGCCGCGGTGCGGCGGGCGCTCAGCGTCGGCTGGCCGGACCGCTCAGCGTCGGCTGACCGTCGACCCGTCGGCGAGTCGGTCAGCCACCCGGTGGCGGGACGACCGGCGGCACCGGTGGCGCGCCAGTGTCGGTCGGCACCGGCGCCGGCGCCGGACCCTTGGACACGAGGACCCTGACCACCGAGCCGCGGATGGCCGTGCCGCTCGGCGAGGTGCCGACCACGGTCCCGACGCGGTACTTCGAGTAGACCGAGCTCACCGACGCGACGAAGCCGGCCTGGTTGAGCAGGGCCTTGGCGTCGTCGACCGAGCGGCGGGTCACGTCGGGCACGTCGATGCGCTCGCCGTCGGTGACCTGCTTGCCGGGCGCCGTGAAGGGGCTGTTGGGCGTGCCCGCGAGGGCGCGGTCCATGATCCCCTTCCAGATCGGCGCGGGCAGGGCGATGCTGTAGAACGGACCGCCGTAGGCCGAGCAGCCCTTGGCCTCGGTCGGCGGCCGCAGGCAGACGCTCTGGACCGATCGGTTGTTGCCCGGGTCGTTGGGGGTGCCGACCCAGACGGCCGTCGACAGCTCGGGGGTGTAGCCGACGAACCAGATCTCGTTGCGCTTGTCGGCGGTGCCGGACTTGCCGGCGGCTGGGCGCCCGCCCGCGAGGGCGGAGTTGCGCGAGTTGCCCTTGGGTCCGAGCACGCCCTTGAGCAGGCTGGTGACGCCGCGCGCGACGTCGGCGTCGACGCGTCGCTCACAGGCGCTGCCGAGGGCCGGGACGGGCAGTGGCTTGCCGTTCTTGACGATCGAGATGATCGGCGTGGGCGGGCAGTAGACCCCGTCGTTGGCCAGCGTCTGATAGGCGCTGGCGACGGTCATCGGGGAGACCGAGGTGGCGCCGAGGATGATCGCGGCCGGATAGGGCGGGATTTTCTGGCCGTTGGTCTGGTGCAGGCCCATCCGCCACTCGGTCTCGCGGATCTTGCACGGGTCGCCGCCGATCTGGATGGCCAGCCCGACGAAGGCCGTGTTGATCGACTCAGCGGTCGCGTCGGCGAGGGTCATGTCGCCCTCGGCGATGTTCTCGTCGTTCTTGACCGACCAGGGAGTGCCGCCGACGCCGCAGTCGCCGTGGATCTCCTTGTTGGTGTAAGTGGCCGGGTGGTCAGGCGAGGAGGCCTTGGTGTGCACGCTCGAGCTCGTCGGCAGCCCCGACTCCAGCGCCGTGACCAGAGTGAAGGCCTTGGCCGTCGATCCGAAGGAGAAGCCCATGCTCGCGCCATACTTCGTGTCGACCGCCCAGTTGACCGTCGTGCCCGACTGGTCGGAGGACTTCACGTCGTAGTTGGTGTTTTGCATGATCGCCTTGACCCCGCCGGTCTTGCTGTCCAATACCGCGGTGGCGGTGCCGATCTGCTCGGTGTTGCCGACCGGGACCTTCTTGGTCAGCTCCTCCCGGGTGATCTGCATGATCTTGGGGTCGAGCGTCGTCTGGATGGTCAGGCCGCCGCGGTAGATGGCCTGCACCCGCTGGGCCTCACCCTGGCCGAGCACGGCATCCAGCGACGGGTCGATCTTGAGCCACTGCAGGACGTAGTCGCAGAAGTAGGGATAGGGCGAGGCCTGGCAGGAGTTCTTGGCCGGGGTGACATGGAGCATGGCCGCGAGCGGCACCGCGCGGGCGGCCGTCCACTCGGCGTCCTTGATGAGCCCGAGCTCCTTCATCCGGTCGAGCACGACATTGCGCCGGCTGAGCGCCTTGTCGGGGAAGTGGACCGGGTCGGTCGTGCCGGGATTCTGGGTGAGCCCGGCCAGCAGCGCGGCCTCCTGCAGGTTGAGCGTCTTGGCGGTGTGGCCGAAGTAGTGCTGCGAGGCCGCCTCGACGCCATAGGCCCGGTCGCCGTAGTAGACGAGGTTCATATAGCCCTCGAGGATCTGGTCCTTGGTGAGGGTCTTCTCGAGCTGGATGGCGTATTTGAGCTCTTGGATCTTGCGCCCGTAGTTCTGCGCCGTCGCCGCCTTCGCACCCGCGGTGTCGCCGGCGCGCAGGGCGTTTTCCTGCAGCGTGATCTTCACGTATTGCTGGGTGAGCGTCGAGCCACCTCCGGTGACCTCGCCGGACGCCCGGTTGGAGACGAAGGCCCGCAGAATGCCTTGCAGGTCGGCACCGCCGTGGTCGTAGAAGCGGTGGTCCTCGATGGCGACCTGGGCGGTGCGCATGATCGGGGCGATCTGATCGAGCGGGACGATGACCCGGTTCTCGTCATAGGGCGTGGCGATCTTGGACCCGTCGGCAGCCAGCAGCACCGACTGCTCGGCCAGGGGCGAGGTCGTGAAGTCTTCGGGCAGCGAGTCGAAGAGATCGACTGCCGTGCGGACCGACGCGCCGAGCGCGCCGACCGTGGGCATCAGCAGGCCTGCCCCCAAGAAACCGGTGATCACCGCGGCGGCGAGGAACGCCACGAGCAGGCTGACCACCCCGCTGACGTTCGTCGTCCGTCCAGGCATGGCCACAAGGGTAACCCGCGCGCGTGTATCAGGCCCGATACGTCCGACTCTTCAGGGGTATGCCGCGCATCCGCGAGTCCGGGACGCACCAGGCTCCCGCACTCGTGGCGACGCGGCCGACCACGGTGCAGACCGGCATACCCGAGGGGGCATGCCGGGCCCGCCGGCCCGCACGGCAATGCAAGCGTTTACCCACAAAACGGACTAGTCATCGGCCCGTTTCAACCACCCGAACGGGTGATTGAGGCACTCATAAGGTTCGCCTAACTTGGGCTTGATGGCGAAAGGGAGAGTCGCCGTCATCGGGGACAGGCGGGAAAGGTAGGGAGAATGTCAACCTCCATCGTGAGTGGCGGGCTGCGCTCCGACTGGGCAGGACTGGGTGCGTGCGTCGAGCGGGACCCCGACGCACTCTTCGTCAAGGGAGCCGCGCAGCAGCAGGCCAAGATGGTCTGCCAGCGCTGCCCGGTCATCGCGGAGTGCCTGGCCGATGCGCTGGACAATCGCACCGAGTTCGGGGTGTGGGGCGGGATGACCGAGCGTGAGCGCCGGGCCCTGCTGCGCAACAACCCGCACGTGCAGTCCTGGTGGCAGCTGTTCTCGGCCGCCGGAGCGAGCCGAGCCGCGACGGCCAGTCGGGCCAGCTAGTCGAGCGCGCTCGCACGCCCGGCTCCACGTATGCCGTGACGCGTCACCCGTCGGCACGCGCATTCTGTATGCCGTGCCGGCACCTCAGCCGGTGAGTGCGGCGCCGATCTCGCGCAATCCCGCGACGTCGTGCACGTCCTGCGCCAGCGAGGCGACCTCGGTGATGGCGACGCCCGGATGCCCGGCGGTGAAGCGCCGCACGAGTTGACGATGGCGGGTCGCGAGGTCGCTCCACGACGCATGCAGCAGCAACGCCCCGGCGCTCACCGAGCGGCCGGCGTCGGCGAGCTGCTCAGCGCCAGCCCGGGCACGGTCGGCTGACAAGCCCGAAACTGCCTGCGGCTGTAGCCGATTGACGACAACCCCGGCGAGCGGCATACCATCGCGGGCCAGTCGCGCGACGAAGTAGCTCGCCTCACGCAGGGCGTCGCGCTCGGGGGCCGCGACGACGACGAAGGCCGTGCCCCCGTCCTTGAGCAGCGCATAGGTGTGGTCGGCGCGCTCGCGGAATCCACCGAACATCGTGTCGAGGGCGTTGACGAAGGTCTGCACGTCGCGCAGCATCTCGCCGCCGAGCACCGTCGTCAGGGTCTTGGACACCAGCCCGATGCCGACGTTGAGGAACTTCAGCCCGGCCCGCCCGCCGACCCGCGCGGGCGCGGAGATGAGCCGGATGAAGCGCCCGTCGAGGAAGGACCCGAGCCGCTTGGGCGCATCGAGGAAGTCCAGCGCCGAGCGCGACGGCGGAGTGTCGACGACGATGAGGTCCCAGGTGCCCTCGCGGTCGGCCTGCGCCCGCAGCTGCCCGAGCTTTTCCATCGCCATGTATTCCTGCGTGCCGGCGAAGGACGAGGACACCGCTTGGTAGAAGGGATTGTCGAGGATCTGCTCGGCGTGCTCGGGGGTGGCATGGGCGAGCACGACCTCGTCGAAGGTCCGCTTCATGTCGAGCATCATCGCGTCGAGGCTGCCGCCGGCCGCCGCGTCGATGCCGTGCACCGGCCGCGGGGTGTTGTCCAGCTCGGTGAGCCCCAGCGACTGGGCCAGCCGCCGGGCCGGGTCGATGGTCAGCACGACGACCGCCCGGCCCCGCTCGGCCGCCTCGAGCGCAAGGGCGGCGGCGGTCGTCGTCTTGCCGACGCCTCCCGACCCGCAGCAGACGACGATGCGGGTATGCCGGTCCGCCAGCACCGCGGCGAGGTCGAGTCGGGGGGTGGCCCGGGTGCTCATGCGAGCACCCCCTGGGCGATGAGCATCTCGGAGATCTCGGCGACGGCGTTGGGGTCGATGCCCTCGACAAGGAAGGGCACGGTGACGAGGGGCAGCTCGAGCCCGTGGAGGACCTCGAGCTGCTCGTCCTCGAGCGCGACCCGCTCGACGTGCGCGGCGACCTGGGCCGCGAGCCCGGAGACGAGCTCCGGGGCGGCCGACAGCCCGACCGTGGGCAGGTCGGCCGTGAGGGTGGCCGCGACGGTCTCGGCCAGCGCAGGGCCGGTCGCGGCCTCGCCCGGCACGAGCGCCGCCATGCTCGCGGGCAGCTCGGCGAGCAGCCCCGAGCGGGCCTGGTTGATGACCACGGCGCCGACCGGCATACCCATCTCGCGCAGCTCGGTGACCGCGTCGACCGTCTCCTGCACTGGCATCTCCTCGAGCAGGGTGACGACGTGGACCCGCGTCGTCGCGGCGTGCAGCACCTCGCTGAGCGAGTCGGCCTGCGAGCGGATCGGGCCGACCTTGGCCAGCCCCGCGACCTCCGAGCCGACGGACAGGAAGCGCGGGATCCGACCGGTCGGCGGGGCGTCCAGGACGATCGCGTCGTAGACGAGGTCCTCGGGGCGGCTGCCGCGGGTATGCCGGTCGTCCTTGCGGCGGCGGCTGGCCTCGTAGACGCGGCCGATGAGCAGCACGTCGCGCACACCGGGGGCAATGGTCGTCGCGAAGTCGATGGCCCCGAAGCGCTCGAGCACCCCGCCCGCGCGACCGAGCTTGTAGAACAGCTGGAGGTACTCCAGCAGCGCCGTCTTGGCGTCGACGGCCAGCCCGACGACCTCTCCGCCGCCGGGGGCGTTGAGCACGTGGGTCTCGGTCGCGGGCAGCGGCGGCACGTCGAGGGTCTGGCTGATGCCTTGGCGATCCTCGACCTCGGCGAGCAGCACGCGCTTGCCGCGGCTGGCGATCGCCACGGCCAGCGCCGCCGCGATGGTCGTCTTGCCGGTGCCTCCCTTGCCGGTGACGATGTGCAGCCGGATGTCGGCGAAGCCGTCGGGTGGGTGCGTCGACACGGCCGCGGACAACATGGACCTCAGCGTATGCCGTGCGTGCACTCCGCCCGGTCGGGGTCCTGCCGGCCGCGGTCGTGCCGGGGACTGGCCGCCACCCCCCGCCGACCGGTCGCGGCGCCCTAGAGTGACGCCCATGACCCGATGGGAATACGCGACGGTGCCGCTCGTCGTCCACGCGACCAAGCAGATCCTCGACAACTGGGGCTCCGACGGGTGGGAGCTCGTCACGGTGGTCACCGGCCCCAATGGGGGCGGCCTCGTCGCCTACCTCAAGCGCCCGATCCCCGCGCCGGCCAGCACAGCGACGGCCGGCGAATGAGCGCCGTCGAGGCCCGCCTGGCCGAGCTCGGGCTGACCGTCCCCGAGGTCGTGCCGCCGGTCGCGGCATACACCCCGGCGGTGCGCGACGGGCGCGATGTCTACGTGTCCGGGCAGCTGCCGATGCGCGCGGGCGTCATGCCGGCCACCGGCAAGGTCGGCGAGGGGGAGGGCCTGGTGGACCCGGCCCTCGCCAAAGAGCTGGCCGCCGCGTGCGCCCTCAACGCCATCGCCGCGGTCAAGTCCGTCATCCACGACCTCGACCGGGTGGAGCGCGTGGTCAAGGTCGTCGGCTTCGTCGCGGTCGACCCGTCCTTCAGCGCCGTGCCTGGAGTGGTCAACGGGGCGAGCGAGCTGCTGCAGGCCGCCTTCGGCGCCAAGGGGGTCCACGCCCGGTCGGCCATCGGGGTGGCCGCCCTGCCGCTCGACTCGCCGGTCGAGGTCGAGCTCATCGTCTCGGTCGCCTACTGACGCCAGGAGGTATGCCGTGATCCGCGACTTCGCGACCGCCAACACCCCAGCGCTGCGGTCACTCGCGGAAACGTGGTTGTCGGCTGCGCCGGCGGACCGGCCCCAGCCCGCGCCGCTGCGTCAGGCCGCCACGGTGATGATCGTCCGCGATGGGGCCGTGCCGGCGAGCGCGCGCGTTGGGGGCCCGGCGACCGAGGGCTCGGCAGCTGAGGGCGCACCGGCAGCCGCCTCGACGGCGGGGGTCGAGGTCTTCATGCTGCGCCGGGTCGCGTCGATGGCCTTCGCGCCCAGCACCATGGTCTTCCCCGGCGGCGGCGTCGACGCTCGTGACGCGGTGGCGCTGCCGTGGGCCGGGCCCGGGGTCGTGCAATGGGCGGCCCGGCTCGACGCCGACGAGCAGGCCACGCGGATGCTCGTCGTCGCGGCGATCCGCGAGGTCTTCGAGGAGTGCGGCGTGCTCTTCGCCAGCGCCTCCGAGACCGGCCCGCTCGTCGACGTCAGCGCGCCCGAGTGGGCCGACGTCCGCGCCGGGCTGGTGGCTCGCGAGCTCTCCCTCGCCGACGTGCTCCGGCGCCACCACCTCGTGTTGCGCACCGATCTGCTGCGCGCCCACGCCCACTGGGTGACCCCGATCTTCGAGTCCCGCCGCTTCGACACGCGCTTCTTCGTCGCGCTGATGCCCGAGGGCCGCGACCTCGACGGTGAGACGAGCGAGGCCGACCACTCGGGATGGTTCGCGCCGACCGAGGTGCTCGACGACTTCGCGGCCGGGCGCGCGGTGCTGCTGCCGCCGACGCAGGTCTGCCTCGAGCAGCTCGCCGAGTCGGCCACTGCCGCAGCCTTTTTCGCCCGCGCTCCAGTCATTCGCCGGCTCGCCCCCACGCTCGCCGTCACCGACGCGGGCGAGATCGTCCTGCGGGTCGACTCGGCAGGCAGCGCGGAGCGCACGCCCTGATGGCGGTGACCCCACCGCCACCCGACGCGGGCCCCTGGGCCTCCGGGCAGGTGACCGTGCGGGCTCATTGCGTGCTCGCGCCCAACCCCGGGCCGATGACCCTCGACGGCACCAACACCTGGGTGCTGCGCGAGCCGGGCTCACCCGAGTGCATCGTCGTGGACCCCGGTCCGCTGGACGAGAGTCACCTGCGTCGGGTGCTCGAGGTCGTGCGCGGCGAGGGAGCCGACGGCCCCGGCAGCGGCGACGGGCGGGTCGGGCTCACCCTGCTCACCCATGACCACGCCGATCACGCCGAGGCGGCGGGTCGCTTCGCCGAGCTGTCCGGAGCACCGCTGCGCGCCGTCCGAGCCATCGGGCGCGGTCACGACGACCTCGGCGACGGCGACCTCCTGCGCGTCGGAGGGCTCGACGTGCTCGTCGTCACCACCCCCGGTCACACCGCCGATTCGGTGTCCTTCCTCCTGCCCGCCGAGACCGCGCTGCTCACCGGCGACTCGATCCTCGGGCGCGGCACGACGGTCGTCGCGTGGCCCGACGGTGAGCTCGCGGCATACCTGCGCACGCTCGCGCGCTTCGAGGCGCTGTGCGCGTCGGGGAGCCTCACGCGCATCCTCCCCGGCCATGGCCCGGCCCTGCACGACGCCCGCGGCATCGTCGCCTACTACCGGGCGCACCGGGCCGAGCGGCTCGAGCAGGTGCGCGCCGCCCTCGTCGGCGGCGCTCGCAGCGCGCGGGAGGTCGTCGAGCTCGTCTATGCCGATGTCCCGCGAGCCGTGTGGGGCGCCGCCGAGCTCAGCGTGCGCGCCCAGCTGGCCTTTCTCGAGGCGCCCGCGAGCGATCACGAGCTGGGCCGCTGAGGCATTCGCGCCGACGGTCAGCGGGTGCGGCGCAGCAGCCGCCCCAGGCCGGCGGTCAGCAGCGTGGGGACGACGAGCACGAGCAGGGTGGCGATCTCCGCCAGGGTGTGCGGAGCATGCGGGTCGTGCAGGTCCACCCTCATGAGCACGTATGCCGTGCGTGCGACGGCGATCGTCGCGCCGAGCGCCAGCGCGGGGATCCACCACCGCCCGCGTGCATAGAGGCCGATGCCCAGGCCACCGACCAGCAGGATGAGCACAGCGGCCTGATTGGCGACATCGGAGGGGGACCGGTCGACCCACACGAGCAGGGCGATCGTCGCGACGAGCGCCACCGGGCGGACAGACCACCGGGCGAGCGCCAGCGGACGGACAGGCCTCTGGCGGGGCGGCATACCCGTCCGACGGGAGGAGGGGTCAGCGAGCGCGGCGCTTGAGCCGCTCGACATCGAGCAGCAGCACCGCCCGGGCCTCGAGCTTGAGCCAGCCCCGGGTGGCGAAGTCGGCGAGGGCCTTGTTGACCGTCTCGCGGGAGGCGCCGACGAGCTGGGCCAGCTCTTCCTGGGTGAGGTCGTGGCTGACCATGATCCCGTCCTCGACCGGGCGGCCGAAGCGGTTGGCCAGGTCGAGCAGCGCCTTGGCGACACGGCCGGGCACATCGGTGAAGACGAGGTCGGCCAGGTGCTCGTTGGTGCGGCGCAGCCGGGTGGCCAGCGCGGCGAGCAGGGCCTTGGCGACATCCGGGCGACCGGTGAGCAGCGCCGTGAGCGACTCGTTGCCCAGGCCCATGAGCTGGGTCTCGGCGACCGCGGTGGCGGTCATCGTGCGCGGCCCCGGGTCGAAGAGTGACAGCTCGCCGAACATCTCGCCCGGGCCGAGGATCGCGATGAGGTTTTCGCGGCCATCCGCGCTCGTGCGCCCGAGCTTGACCTTGCCCTCGCCGATGACGTAGAGCGTGTCGCCCTGGTCGCCCTCTCGGAAGAGGATGTCGCCGCGCTCCAGGCGCGAGGAATTCATCTGGTCGAGCAGGGCCGCTCCGGCCTCGTCGTCGAGGGCGGCGAAGAGGGGGGCGCGTCGCACCACGTCGTGATCCACGTCGCACAGTGTGCCACGAGCGCCGGGGGTGTTGCTTGGGCGGTTGGTCCTGTCCCCGGCGGGGCCTACCCTGTCACCGTGCCAACTCCCGCAGCGCCCGCGCCGACGACGCGTGGCATTGTGGGCGGATCAGTGGGCGGATCAGTGGGCGGATCAGCGGGCGGATCAGCGCCGGCCGAGGCCGCGGTGACCGAGTCGCCGGTCGCCCTGACCCGCCGGGCCCGCCGCATCTATCGAGCGCTGCTCGAGCGCTATCCCTATGCCCATTGCGAGCTGGATTTCACCACCCCGCTCGACTTGCTCGTCGCGACGATCCTCTCGGCACAGTCGACCGACGTCCGGGTCAACCTCGTCACTCCGGCGGTCTTCGCGCGGTATCGCACGGCCGCGGAGTATGCCGCCGCCGACCGTGCCGAGCTCGAGGACCTGGTCCGCTCGACCGGCTTCTTCCGGGCTAAGTCCGACGCGATCATCAAGCTCGGTGCGGCCCTCGTCGAGCGCTTCGACGGGGAGGTGCCGGGGCGGCTGCAGGACCTCGTCACGCTGCCCGGCGTCGGGCGCAAGACCGCCAATGTCGTGCTGGGCAATGCCTTCGGCGTGCCCGGCATCACCGTCGACACGCACTTCGGGCGGCTCGCGCGGCGCTTCGAGTGGACCCAGGAGGAGGACCCGGTCAAGGTCGAGCACGCTGTCGGTGCGCTCTTTCCACGCAAGGACTGGACCATGCTCAGCCACGTCGTGATCTTCCACGGCCGACGCACCTGCCACGCCCGACGCCCGGCCTGCGGCGCCTGCCCGGTGGCCCGGTGGTGCCCGGCATACGGCACGGGGGAGACCGATCCGGTCAAGGCCCGCGCGCTGCTCACCTACGAACTGGCCCCCGAGAAATGACCGCCAGCGCCCATCCGGTCGCCCATGGCGCGGCCCTCGCCCCGCACGCCACCGCGGCGGGTATGCCGCGCCCGGCCTGGCTCGAGCGGGTGCTGCCCGCGGCGGCCGAGCACGACCCGAGTTTCTTCAGCCGCTTCCTGCCTCCGCCCGGGGTGCGCGAGTCGGGCGTGCTCATGCTCTTCGGGCCCAGCCCGAGCGGCGCGGATGCCCTGCTGCTCATCGAGCGGGCCCACACGCTGCGCGCCCACGCCGGGCAGGTCGCCTTTCCCGGCGGGCGGGTCGACCCCGAGGACGACGACGTCATCGCGGCAGCGCTGCGCGAGGCGACCGAGGAGGTGGCCCTGGACCAGTCCGGGGTCGAGATCCTCGGCCTGCTGCCCACCCTCTATCTGCCGGTCAGCGACAACGCCGTGACTCCCGTGCTGGCCTGGTGGCGCACGCCGGGGCCGGTCGCCGTCGGTCACCCCGACGAGGTCGCCCAGGTGCTCAGCGTCCCGGTCGACTTCCTCGCCGACCCGGCCCACCGGCATACGGTCATCGGGCCGTCGGGCTGGAAGGGGCCGGCCTGGGATCTCGGCGACGACCTGCTGCTGTGGGGCTTCACCGCCGGCATCGTCGACAAGGTCATCGAGCTGGCCGGCCTCGCCCGCCCCTGGGACACCTCCGACGAGCGACCGGTGCCGGCCCACTTCCTGCGGCGGCTCTCGTGAGTGCCGGCACGCTCATCGACCTGCTGCTCGTCCTGCTGCTGGCCTCCTATGCCATCTCCGGCTATCGCCAGGGGCTGGTCGTCTCGGTGTTGTCGGTCGTCGGCTTCCTCGGTGGCGGTGCGCTCGGGATGGCCGTGCTGCCCAAGCTCATGAGCGGTTGGTCCTTGGCCACCCAGTCGTCCCTGCTGCCCCGGCTCGTGCTCGTCGGCCTGGTCCTCGTCTTTGCCTCGATCGGGCAGAGCCTGGCGGTGCAGGTCGGGCGACGGCTGCGGCGCGGGCTGCGCGCCCGCCCCGCGTTGCGCATCGACGCGGCGCTCGGCGCGGTGGCGAGCCTGGCGGCCGTGGCCGTGCTCATGTGGTTTGTCGCCGGTGGCTTGCGCGGCATCTCCTCCGGAGCCGTCGCGCGGGCCGTCGGCGAGTCGCGGGTGCTGCGCGGGATCGACTCGGTCGTCCCGCCGGCGACCGCGGGGTTGTTCACCGGATTCCGCCAGATGCTCGACCAGGGTGGCTTTCCGCGCGTCTTCGACGGTCTCGCCGCCGAGCCGATCACACCGGTCGACCCGCCGTCGGGGTCGCTGGCGGCCAGCGCAGCGGTCCAAGCCGCGACCGCCTCGGTCGTCAAGATCACCGGCGTGGCCGCGGCCTGCAGGCAGGGCCAGGAGGGCAGCGGATGGGTGATCTCGGCCCATCGGGTGGTCACCAACGCCCACGTCGTCGCTGGGCTCGGCGAGGTGACCGTGCGGGTCAAGGGCGTCGGACCGGGGCTGAGCGGTCGCGTGGTCGTTTTCGATCCCGGGCGTGACCTCGCGGTCATCGACGTGCCCTCGCTCTCGGCGGCCCCGTTGCCGCTGGGTGCCCAGGTCGACAGCGGCGCCGACGCCGTGGTCGCCGGGTTCCCCCTCGACGGCCCGCTGCGCCTGGATGCCGCCCGCGTGCGCCAGCGGCTCGTCGCGACGGGTCAGGACATCTACGGCCAGCCCGGCAAGACTCGCGAGATCTACTCGCTCTATACCCGGGTCGAGCCGGGCAACAGCGGGGGGCCGCTGCTGTCGCCGACCGGTGCGGTCATCGGGGTCGTCTTCGCCAAATCGCTCGACGACGACCTCACTGGCTATGCCCTCACCCTCAACGAGGCGGCGCCCGTGCTCGAGCAGGCGGTCACGGCCAGCACGCCGGTGAGCACCGGCGCCTGCACGGTCGGCTGATCAGCGCGGCAGCGTGGCGAGCCAGTCGAGCAGCAGCGCCCCGACCTGCTCAGGCGCCTCCTCGGCGAGGAAGTGCCCGACGCCGTCGAGCACCCGGTGCTCGTAGGGGCCGCGGACGAAGCGCTCCGAGCCGGTCGTGGCCGCGGCCAGCACCGCCCCGTCGGCCGCTCCCTGCAAGTGCAACACCGGCGCGTCGATCGCCTGCGCGACCCGGCGCAGGAAGGTCGGCCCGTCCAAGCGCAGCTGGTTGCGCCCGATCCAGCGGTAATACTCCGCCGCCGAGTGGGCGACGAAGGGCAGCGCCATCGCGGCGGCATACCGCTGGATGTCCGCCTCGGTGGGCCAGGCGCCCGAGCCGCCGCTCCAGTCGGTGAGGAAGGACCGCACCTCGCGGTCGTCGCGGGTGAGGGTGCGCTCGGCGCGGAAGGGCCACTGCAGGGGCACGAGGTATGCCGATGCGGCCCGTTGCGCGCGATCGCGGCGCGAGGCGCGGGTCATGACCACCGGGTGGGGCATCGACAGGGCGGCGATGGCCCGGGTGACCTGGCCCTGCAGCGTGGGCATCGACCACGCCGTCCAGGCCCCCAGGCCCTGTCCGACGACGACGGCCCGCTCCTCGCCGAGGCTGCGGACGATGGCCGCGGCGTCGGCCGTCGCCGTGTAGGTGTCATAGCCCTTGGGGGGCTTGTCCGAGGCGCCGAAGCCGCGCAGGTCGACGGCCGCGGCCTGATAACCGGCGTCCGCCAGCTGGGTGAGCTGGTGGCGCCAGGCCCACCAGAACTGCGGAAAGTCGTGCAGGAAGAGCACGAGGGGACCCTCACCGGCAACGGCGACGTGGAAACGTGCGCCGTTCGCCGCGACGAATCGGTGCTCCCATGGTCCGTCGAGGAGCACCGAGGCGGCGTCGGTCATGTCAGGTCGGCCCGCACGCCCAGCGAGCTCACCGCCCACCCGTGAGCGTGGCGATGGTCTGCTGGGCCTCGGCGATCGCCTGCTCGGGCACGGGCTTGGCCCGCTCGATGGCCTTCTTGCCCACAAGCGCGAGGATCGCCGCGCCGATGAAGAGCAGGACCGCAACGATGAGGAAGGCCAGCCAGGTCGCCAGCCCCAGCGCCACGAGCCCCCAGGCAAGGGCAGTGAGCAGGAAGCCCAGCCCGAAGAGCCCGAAGAAGGCCGCCCCGGCAAACATGCCGGCGCCCTTGCCCGCGTGCTTGATGCCCGTGCTCACTTCGAGCTTGGCCAGCTCGATTTCCTTGCGCATCAGGGTCGAGACATCGTGGCTCGCGCTCGCCACGAGCTGGCCGAGCGTCGGCTCGGTGCCCTCGCCGAGCGTGGTCAGGTCGGCCACGGGCCGGTTGTCGATCGCCATGGATCCTCCCTGGATGGTCCTGTGGTGAGCCTAGCGCCGCCGGGCCGGGCGCGTGTCGGCACCGTGCTCAGCCGTGCTGCAGATAGACGTCCGGGACGCCGTCCCCGTCGTCGTCGGCGCTCTCGCGGGCCTCGACGGCCCGGTAGTGGGCGTTGCGGCGGCGCAGGAGCACCGCGGCGATGACGGCCGCGAGCAGCGAGCCGAGCAATACGGCCACCTTGACGTGGTCGTCGCGATCGGATCCGGCGCCGAAGGCGAGCTCTCCGATGAGCAGCGACACGGTGAAGCCCAGACCGGACAGGCAGGCGAGTCCGGCGACATCCGACCAGGCGAGGTCCTCGTCGAGCTCGGCCCGGGTGAACCGGGCGATGAGCCAGGTGCCCCCGAAGACGCCGAGGGTCTTGCCGACGACCAGCCCGACGACGATCCCGACGGCCACCGGGTCGGACAGCGCCGCACCGAGCCCTCCTCCGACGATGGTGACTCCTGCCGCGAAGAAGGCGAAGGCGGGCACGGCGACCCCGGCCGAGAGCGGGCGCAGCCGGTGCTCGAGCCGCTCGGCGAGCGACTCGTCCGGCTCAGTGCGCGGGTCCACGGTGCCCGCAGCGTCTGCGCTGCCAGCGCCGGTGCGCCGGGCCACGGGCACGGACAGCCCGAGCAGCACGCCGGCAACCGTGGCATGGACGCCGGCCTCGTGGACGAGATACCAGGCCAGCAGGGCGAGGGTGGCCAGTAGCAATGGATGGGTCCAGCCACGCCGCAACACCCACCCGAAGGCGAGGATCGGCACGAGCGCGAGCAGCAGCGGCACGAGGTGGACCGAGCTGGAGTAGAAGAGCGCGATGATCGTGATGGCGATGAGGTCGTCGACGACGGCGAGGGTGAGCAGGAAGGCCCGCAGGGCCGAGGGCAGGTGGGTCCCGATCACCGCGAGCACGGCCAGCGCGAAGGCGATGTCCGTCGCCGTGGGGATCGCCCAACCACGCAGGGCGCCCGCGTCGGCACCGGCGACGAGCACGACGCCGAGGAACAGCAGCGCCGGCAGCACGACACCCCCGAAGGCGGCGGCGATCGGCACGACGGCCTTGGTGCGATCCGACAGGTCACCGGCGACGAACTCGCGTTTGAGCTCGATGCCCGCCACGAGGAAGAAGATCGCGAGCAATCCGTCGGAGGCCCAATGACCGAGGCTGAGCGACAGCCCCAGGCCGGGCACGGCGAGTTTGAGCTCACGCAGCGCGAAGTAGCCCTCGCGCCACGGCGAGTTGGCCCATAGCAAGGCGAGCAGGGCGGCGCCGAGCAGCAGGGCACCACCGACGGTCTCGGTGCGCAGCGCGCGAGTGACCTCGCGGGCCTCGCGCCAGGCGCCGCGGGCCAGCAGTCGGGGGGATGGCAGCGAGGGAAGCGTCACGGAGGTGGTCCTTCACGCGGTCGAGGGGTGGACCAACGCGCGGCTCCAGGCATGCGCTGTCGGTTGCCGACCAGTCTTCCCGGCTCACCTTGCGCGTCCAATTCTAGCAGAATGCCCTTCCTGAACCCATTCGGCCGCAACTACTTTGGCCGTATGTCGGGTGGTTTCGCCTGTGCCGCAACGGAATTGGCCAGTGCAGTGAGCATTCGCGAGGTGGCACCGAC
This sequence comes from uncultured Intrasporangiaceae bacterium, assembly GCA_964558825.1. Lineage (GTDB taxonomy): Bacteria > Actinomycetota > Actinomycetes > Actinomycetales > Dermatophilaceae > Phosphoribacter. The sequence goes on along the minus strand of CAZLGB010000014.1, from coordinate 7,730 downwards.
GAGCTCGGCGTCCGCACGCACGGAGGCGCCTGGGCCAGGGTCCCCGAGGAGATGGTCGCGGTAACGCAGCCCCACCCCTTCGACGACCTCGGCCCGCACCCGGGTGAGGACGGTTGTCAGCTGATCGCGGCAGGACGCGGCACCGCGATAGCCGTAGCCGAAGAGCGCCATCGGCTTGCCGGACCACTCGGCATACAGATAGTCGATGGCGTTCTTCACCGACGCGGGATAGCCGTTGTTGTATTCCGGCGTCACCCAGACGATCGCGTCGAGCGATCCGACCAGCTCGGCCCAGCGTCGGGTGTGTTCGTGGTGATAGACCCCGCTCGAGGGCATCTCCGGCTCGTCGAGCAGCGGCAGGGCCAGCTCGGCGAGATCGACGACTCGCACGGCGAAGCCGTCACGCGGCACCTGGTTGCGCAGCCAGTCGGCCACGACCGGGCCGATCCGGCGGGGCCGGGTGCTGCCGACGACGATGCCCAGCTCGACCATGCGCCGATCTAAGCACCGCCGCTCGAGACGCGCATGAGGGGTTGGCGGGCGCCGCACGCACCGACGGGGTATGCCGGGTGGCCGGCATACCCCGTCGGGTGCTGTCTTGTGCTGGGCTCAGCCCTCCGAGCCGCCCTGGGCGAGGCCGCTCTTGATGAGGTCCATGACCGAGGAGTCGGCCAGGGTGGTGGCGTCACCGACCTGGCGGCCCTCGGCGACGTCGCGCAGCAGGCGGCGCATGATCTTGCCGGAGCGCGTCTTGGGCAGCTCCTTGACGATCATGATCTGCTTGGGCTTGGCGATCGGGCCGATCTCCTTGGCCACGTGGTTGCGCAGGTCGGCGACGATGTTGCTGTCGTCGGCGTCGGCGTGCTTTTCGCCGGATCGCAGGATGACGAAGGCGACGACGGCCTGGCCGGTCATCTCGTCGTTGGCGCCGACGACGGCCGCCTCGGCGACGCGGGGGTGTGAGACGAGAGCCGACTCGATCTCGGTCGTCGAGAGCCGGTGGCCCGAGACGTTCATGACGTCGTCGACCCGGCCGAGGAGCCAGATGTTGCCGTCCTCGTCCTTCTTCGCCCCGTCACCGGCGAAGTAGTACTGCGGCCAGCGCGACCAGTAGGTCTCCTTGTAGCGCTCGGGGTCGCCCCAGAGGCCACGCAGCATCGAGGGCCACGGCTTGGTCAGCACGAGATAGCCGCCCGCGCCGTTGGGCACCGGCTCGCCGTTGTCGTCGACGACCTCGGCGCCGACGCCGGGGATGGCCACCTGGGCCGAGCCGGGCTTGAGCGTCGTCACGCCGGGCAGCGGGCTGATCATGATCGCGCCGGTCTCGGTCTGCCACCACGTGTCGACGATCGGGGCGTGGCCGCCACCGATGACGTCGCGATACCACATCCACGCCTCGGGGTTGATCGGCTCACCGACCGAGCCGAGCACGCGGATCGTCGACAGGTCGTACTTGGCGGGGATGTCCGAGCCCCACTTCATGAAGGTGCGGATTGCCGTTGGCGCCGTGTAGAGGATCGTCACCTTGGCGTCCTGGACGATCTCCCAGAAGCGCCCCTGGTGCGGGGTGTCCGGTGTGCCCTCGTAGAGCACCTGGGTCGCGCCGTTGGCGAGCGGCCCGTAGACGATGTAGGAGTGCCCGGTCACCCAGCCGATATCGGCCGTGCACCAGTAGATGTCGGTCTCCGGGTGCACATCGTGGACGACGGCGTTGGTGTATGCCGCCTGGGTGAGGTAGCCGCCGGTCGTGTGGAAGATGCCCTTGGGCTTACCGGTCGTGCCCGAGGTGTAGAGGATGAACAGCGGGTGCTCGGACTCCATCCCCTGCGCCACGTGGGTCGGCGCGGCCGCGGCCATGGCGTCGTGCCACCAGATGTCGCGGGCGTCGTTCCACCCGACGTCCTGACCGGTGCGGCGCACGACGAGGACCTTCTGGACCGACGTGTCTGCGTGGTCGAGAGCGGCGTCGACGGCGGGCTTGAGGGCGCTGGGCGAGCCGCGACGCCAGCCACCGTCGGAGGTGATGACGACCTTGGCCTGGGCGTCGGCGATGCGGGTGTTGAGCGCCTCGGCCGAGAAGCCGCCGAAGACGACCGAGTGGGGCACGCCGATGCGCGCGCAGGCGAGCATCGCGACGACCGCCTCGGGGATCATCGGCAGATAGATGGCCACCGTGTCGCCCTTGGTGAGGCCCAGATCGGTGAGGGCATTCGCCGCGCGCATCACCTCGGCGTGCAGGTCGGCATACGTGACGTCGCGAGTGTCTCCGACCGGCTCGCCGATCCAGTGCAGCGCGACCTTGTCGCCGCGTCCGGCCTCGACGTGCCGATCGAGGCAGTTGTATGCCGCATTGAGCTCGCCGTCGGCGAACCACTTGGCGAAGGGCGCGTCCGACCAGTCGAGCACCTCGGTGAAGGGCTTGCTCCACGTGACATAGCGCCGAGCCTGATCGGCCCAGAAGCCCTCGTGGTCGGCGGCTGCGGCGGCATACATGTCGGCCGTGCCATTGGCCTGCGCGGTGAAGGCGGGGTCGGGCGGGAAGCTGCGGTCCTCGTGAGAGAGGTTCTCGATGGCCTGGTTCGACACGGGTCCTCCTGCTGGCAAGTGGCACGTAGGTGACACATGCAACTCGCTCCGGCCCGACCCGGCAACCCCAGCGGCGCCGAGACGGGTCAGGCGGACGAACCGTGCGGCGAGCGGTCCAGCGCGCGTCGGGCCGCGTCGGGGCGGGTGCGGCCGTGTCCGTCAGTAGGTGATGGGGCCGGCGCCGGGCTGTCATCCCACAGCGGTGCCGCGGCGGTGGCCCGGACGACGGCGGACGTGAGTCCGGGCCACCGCACAGGGGGCGGTGGCGCGGGAGCGCGGTCAGCAGTCGTCCGGGCCCGCCTCGGGCGCGTCCCACCCGGAGGGCCGACGTATGCCGGCCTCAGCGGGCGGGCGGCAGCAGCCCCATCCGGTCCTTGACCCGCTCGATCGTCGCCGCCGACACCGCACCGGCGCGCTCGGCACCCCGGGCGAGGATCCGGTCGAGCTCGGCGGGGTCGTCGAGCAGCTCGGCCATCCGGCGCTGGAAGGGCTCGACCGCCGTGACGACGGCGTCGGCCACCTGGCCCTTGAGATCGCCGTAACCGCGACCGGCATACCCCTGCTCGAGGGTCGCGACCGGCACCCCGGTGAGCGCCGACTCGATGACCAGCAGGTTGCTCACCCCGGGCTTGTGCTCGGGGTCGTAGCGGATCTCGCGCTCGGCGTCGGTGACGGCCGACTTGATCTTCTTGACGATCCGCTTGGGGTCGTCCGAGAGCAGCACGATGCCGGCGTCGGGGGAGTTGGTGCCCGACATCTTGGAGCTCGGGTCGGTGAGCTCCATGATCTTGGCCGTCTCCTTGAGGATGTGCGGCTCGGGCACGACGAGGGTCTCGCCATAGCGCTGGTTGAAGCGCTGGGCGAGGTCGCGGGTGATCTCCAGGTGCTGGCGCTGGTCCTCGCCGACCGGGACGCGGTCGGCGTCGTAGATGAGGATGTCGGCGGCCATGAGCATCGGGTAGGTGAACAGCCCGACGTTGGCGCTCTGCCCCTTGGCGACCTTGTCCTTGAACTGGGTCATCCGCTCGGCCTCGCCCATCGCGGTGAGGCAGCTCATCACCCAGCCGAGCTCGGCGTGCTGGGGCAGGTGGCTCTGGCAGAAGACCGCCGAGCGCTCGGGGTCGACGCCGCCGGCGATGAACTGCGCGGTCGTCACCCGGGTGCGCCGGCGCAGCACCGCCGGGTCGGTCGGCACGGTCAACGCGTGCAGGTCCGCGATGAAGTAGAACGCGTCGTAGCTGTCCTGCAGCTCGACCCAGTTGACCAGCGCGCCAACGTAATTGCCGATATGCAAGCTGTCGCTGGTGGGCTGCATCCCCGACAGCGAGCGCGGGCGCGTGCGTGGAGGTATGCCGCTGGGCTGGGTGGTCATCGCGTCTCTCCTTGTGGGTGGTGCCCCCGACACGACAACGCCGCCCCGGGGGCGGCGTTGAGTGGGGTTGCTTCGATGGGCGCCGCCGCTATGCGGTGCGCCACCAGCCCAGGTGACGGGTCGAAGCCATGCGCCACAGGATAGCGCCTGAGCGCGTGGTGGTCAGGAGATAGCCGCCAGCGGCCAGCCGCCCTCGGCGAGTCGCGCGCTGACCCGGGCGACCGACTCCGCATCGGCACTCTCGTGCACCTGCGAGGCGATCATCGCCTGGATATCTTCAGCCGCCAGGCGATCGGGCGCCGCAACCTCGCGTGCGAGGTCCCCAGCGATGGCATCGATCTCTGCCCTCGTGAGTCGCCGGTGGAGCACACCGAGCAGCGCGACATAGTCATGCTGGGGGATCCCCTCGGGATAGCCGGCTCGCAGCCAGCCCAGCACTCGGTCGAGGGTTGTCGACAGACTCATCGTCTCCTCACTTCTTGTCGACGAGTATGGGCCAGATGTGCTCGAAGGACAGGGTCTTGTTGATCCCCGAGCCGACGATGAAGGTGATGCCGAGGGCGATGGCAGCGATGACGGCGAGGAAGCACAGGGCCGCAAGCAGCCGGCCCACGGGGTGGCCCGGGGCGTGGTCGACCTCGGCGTCGCCGCCAGCTCCCCACGCGAGGGCGCGGATGCCGACGGCGAACAGAGCGGGCAGCCCCGCGCCGAGCAAGAGGCCGGTGGCGAGCACGCGCCACGCCCCGTCGAGAGCGAATCCGATGTTGTTCACGGTGGTGTCGTCCTTTGGTCGAGTATGCCGGTGGCTCAGCTGGCGCCGACGAGAGCCGGGGTGCGGCCCTCGCCCGTTTCCCACGCGTCGTTGACGTTGGTGTGGTCGACCGGGGCGCGGCGGGCGCGGACCCACATCCAGGTCGCGAGTGCGACGAGGATGCCGACGACGAGCAGGGCTCCGGCGAGCCCTCCCGCAAGGTGGCCGACGAACCACATGCCTGCGCCAACGACCGCCGCAGCCGGCAAGGTGATGGTCCACGCGACGAGCATCCGGGCGGCGACTCCCCAGCGGACTTCGGCCCCGGTGCGTCCCACTCCCGAGCCGAGGATGGAGCCCGTGGCGACATGAGTCGTCGACAGCGCGAAGCCGAGGTGGCTGGAGGCGAGGATGACTGCGGCGGACGCGCTTTCGGCGGCCATGCCTTGCGGTGAGGAGATCTCGACAAGGCCCTTGCCGAGGGTGCGGATGATGCGCCACCCGCCGAGATAGGTGCCCAGCGCGATGGCCATAGCGCAGGCGAGTTTCACCCAGAAGGGCACGGCCTTGAGGTTGGTCCATTGGCCGGCGCCGATCAGCGCCAGGGTGATGACACCCATCGTCTTCTGCGCGTCATTGGTGCCGTGGGCGAGCGACACCAGCGAGGCAGAGCCGATCTGCCCCCAGCGGAAGCCGCGCTCGCGGAAGCGCTCGGCGACTCCGTCGGTGAGCTTGAAGATCAGCCAGGTCCCGACCGCCGAAACCGCGACGGCGATGAGTGGGGAGAGCAGGGCCGGCATGACGACCTTGCCGACGACGCCGTCGAGCTTGCTGCCGTCTCCCGCCCAATTGACTCCGTTGACGCCGAGCCCGGCAAGGGTCGCGCCGACCAGCCCACCGAAGAGCGCATGCGAGGAGGAGGACGGGAGGCCGAGCAGCCAGGTCAGCAGATTCCAGACGATCCCGCCGCAGAGCCCGGCGAGCACGATGAGCAGGAGGGCATAGCCGCCATCGGCGAGCAAGCTGGGGCTGGGAGCGCCGGTCTTGTCCTGGATTTTGACGACGGCATTGGTCACGGTGAGCGCCACCTCGACGGAGAGGAAGGCGCCGATGAGGTTGAGGACAGCTGAGAGGATGACGGCCGTTTTGGGCCGCAGCGCACCGGTGGCGATCGAGGTCGCCATGGCGTTCCCGGTGTCGTGGAAGCCGTTGGTGAAGTCGAAGGTCAGAGCGACGACGACGACGAGGGCAAGGATGACGGTTGCTGTTGTCACGTCTCCATCGTGCAGACGAGAAACCGACAAAACGGGCGCGTTCGGCGACCGTTTGCGAGATCCCCTCGAACTGTTCTAGACCTCGTCACCAGTGGGCGAGCCAGACCGGCGAACCAGGCGTGAGCCCTGGTCCGACGGCCCGCGCACCGGGTGACCCTCCGCGTCGAACACCGTGTGGGTGAGATCCACCGAGGCGTTGACGGTGAGGCCGTGGTGCTCGCTGCCGCGCATGGTGACGTGCTCGAGCAGGCACGGCGGCCTTCCTCCCTCAGGCTCGTCGTTGCCCTCACCCTAGGACCTGCCCGGGCGGACACAGCACAGCGCCCCGAACCTGTCGTCGGCCCGGGGCGCTGTGGCATGTGGGGTATGCCGTGCGGCTTGGCGGATCACGCCGAGGCCGCCAGGCGGCATACCGAGGGGGATCAGTGCGCGATCGCCTTTTCGGCGCCTGCACCGGTGAGGGAGCGGACCTCCATCTCGGCGTACTTGGCCTCGTTGTGCTCCTTGGTCGTCACCGAGCCCAGCCAGCCGAGGAAGAAGCTCAGCGGGATGCTGATGATGCCGGGGTTGTTGAGCGGGAACCAGGCGAAGTTGGCCGACGGGAACATCGACGTGGGCAGGCTGGACACCGTGGGGCTGAAGATGATCAGCGCCAGGGAGGTGGCAAGCCCGCCGTACATGCTCCAGAGCGCGCCGCGAGTGGTGAAGTTCTTCCAGAACAGCGAGTAGAGGATCGTCGGCAGGTTGGCGCTCGCGGCGACCGCGAAGGCCAGGGCGACGAGGAACGCGATGTTCTGGCCGTTGGCGAAGATGCCACCGATGATGGCGAGGATGCCGATGATGACTGCCGTGCGGCGGGCCACCTTGACCTCGTCGTCGGGGCTGACCGTGCCGCGCTTGATGACCTGGGCGTAGATGTCGTGGGCGAAGGACGCCGACGCGGTGATGGTCAGACCGGCGACGACCGCGAGGATCGTCGCGAAGGCGACCGCCGAGATGACACCGAGCAGGACTTCGCCGCCGAGGTTGTAGGCGAGCAGCGGAGCAGCGGAGTTCTGGCCACCCGGGGCCTTCTTGATGGCGTCGGCGCCGACGCGGGCGGCGGCACCGTAGCCCAGCACGAGGGTGAACAGGTAGAACAGGCCGATGAGCCAGATCGCCCAGACCACCGAGCGACGGGCCTCCTTGGAGCTCGGCACCGTGTAGAAGCGCATGAGCACGTGCGGCAGGCCCGCGGTGCCCAGGACGATGGCGGTGGCCAGCGAGATGAAGTCGAGCTTGTTCTTGTACTGCAGGCCGCCGTAGAGGATGTTCTCGGTGCCGGCCTTGGCGGTGGCGGCGTCGAAGAGGCTCGAGATGTTGAAGCCGTACTTCGTGCTGATCCACAGGGTCATCACACCGGCTCCGATGATCAGCAGCGCGGCCTTGATGATTTGCACCCAGGTCGTGCCCTTCATCCCACCGATGAGGACATAGAGGATCATCAAGGCGCCCACGGCCGCGATGACGATGCTCTGGCCGCCGCGGTCGGTGATGCCGAGCAGAAGGGCGACCAGGCCACCGGCGCCGGCCATCTGAGCCAGCAAGTAGAAGGCCGACACAGCGAGGGTGTTGACCGCCGCGGCCGTGCGGATCGGACGCTGGCGCAGCCGGAAGGACAGCACGTCGGCCATCGTGAAGCGGCCGGTGTTGCGCAGCAGCTCGGCGACGAGCAGCAGGGCGACGAGCCAGGCGACGAGGAAGCCGA
>CAZLGB010000013.1:0-32500 GCA_964558825.1 uncultured Intrasporangiaceae bacterium | reverse complement strand
CTGCTCATCGCCGGCGGACTACCCCTATGACCCCACCCTCAGGTACGAAGAGCCCTATTTCCACTCCGCGCAACTCGGGCGAGCCGAGCGGGCGGCGCGCCAGCTGCTCGACACCGATCCGAGCGATGGGTATGCCGCGCTGCTGCTCTCGCGGGTGCTGCATCGGCAGCTGCGCCACGACGACGCCCGGGCCTGGCAGCGTCGGGCCGAGGCGCTCGGCGTCGGGCTCGAGGCGTGGCCAGCTCCGGCAGCCGGCTAAGCGCGCGTCGCCTCGCCGCTGTCACGGCCTTGGGCTGCAGTTTCCGTCACCGGTGAAAGAAACCGCAGCCCGACATCATCAGCCCTGGCTTGATGACAACGAGCTGCAACGCTCCGCCGTCGACAACGGTGACCACTCGATCGGTGTGGTCGTGAGCTCCACCAAAGGGATGCCACTGGCATGTCTGCCGAATGGTCACCGCAGAGGTGTCGCCGTCGCCGAGGATGGCGAGCACGCCTCCATTCTGACCTTGACGCCGTTGGAGTTGAGGAACCAATGCCGTCCGGCCGGGAGCGAGACGACGGTCGGCTCCCCCTCGACGAGATCGGTCTGCCCGGTGCGTTGAGGGATGTTGGCCGGCCCGGGGGCATACGTCGGCATGCTCTCGATGGGGCCCCAGGCCAGCGTCGTCCGCCCGACCGGCGGGTCGAGCAGGCCCCCGTGCACGAAGCCGGTCGCCGTGAGCCGGTAGGCACCTCCGCTGAGCTCGATGACCTGTCGAGGCGCCAGATCGAAGGTCAGGGCATCGAGCTCCACCAACCCCGTGGGCCGACAGGCTGGGGTCGACGCAGAAGTCGACGGTGTGCCGCCAGGCTGCCCGCCCGGTGGGGTCGAGCACGCAGCCATGCCGGTGAGGGTCAGCGCGACCGTCAGCGTCACGAAGCAACGCACCACGCGCTCACGTTAGCCGAGGAGTCCGCACCGAGGACCTGGATTCGCTTGGCGACGGCGCCGCAGTTGAGGGCGGCACCGGAGCCCTTGGCGAGCAACTCACCCGCGGCCGCTGCCGACTGGCCCCTCACGATGGCGTTCGCACCGATGACCGAGATCGCTGTGCCCGACGCTCCGCTGACGAGGGCCGGTTGGCCAGGGGCTGAAGCCCCACGCCCGACGGTGATCCCCTTCGCCGTCACCGCAATGCTGCCCTCGGCCGCGATGGTGGCGTTATAGGTGCCAGCCACGGTGAGATCCACTGCGCACGGGACGTAGACCACGCCGGTAATGCCAGCCGGATTCGTGGGCGTCCACACGCCAGCGACACAGGACGAGGCCGGGATGGCGCGATACTGCGCTCCAGCCGCGAGCGCCGCCGCACCACCTGGCCGGTAGGCCGAGATGTCGATGACGCGGGGTGCCCCCTCGCCCGCCGTGATCTTGACTGCGGCGGGCGCGATGGTATTGCCCTGGCCCGGGGCGCTCATGGTCGCGGCATACTCCACGCCGCCGGTGAGTGAGTTGCGCACCCCGAGCACCGACAGGTCCGACTCGGAGTGGACCAGGCCATTGGTGACGAACCTGCTGCCCTGGATGAGGACGCCCGCGCTGGACGGATCGGTCGCCCACAGTCCGGGGCGGCTGGTGATCGGCCAGACCGACCGCGTCGCCACGTGGCCGGTGAGGTCACTCGTCGCGACGATGGTCAGCTCAGACCGATTGAGCGTTTCGACCGTCGGGATCGTGACGAGGACTCCCCCGAAGTTGTCGACCTGGAAGGTGCCGATGTCCATGCCGTTGAGGGTCACATGCACCGTTTCGATGGGGGTGTTCGGGGCCGGCACATCCGGCCGTGTGGTGAACCCGGTGAGGTAGACGGTGTAGGAGTCCGTGGGCCGGCCCGCGACGTCGAGCAGCAGCTCCTGCGTCAGCTGGACGCCGTCCGCCCCCTCGCCGGACAGGACCAACCGATGGATCCCGGGGCTTAGGTCAGGCACGGTGATCGAGGTGTCGACCCGGCCGGTGGCGTCCGCCTGCACCGTGCCGAGGTTGATGGGCTCGGAGAAGAGGGTGATGGTCACCGGCGAGTTCGCCCTGAAATGGTCGACGATGATCTGCAGCAGCTGGCCAAAGGTCGCCACCAGCGGTATGCCGTTGCCACCGGCCGGCGGGGTCGGTGCCGATTGGCTCGCCGGACCGCAGTCGCCTCCACCGCGATATTGCTTGAGCACGATGCACGCTATCTTGCTGAATCCCGCCTGGTTGGGGTGGAAGAGTCCACGTGATCGATCGAAACCGACCAGATTGCTGTCGTCGGTGGTGCCGGGCCGGGACATGATGTTGGAGAAGATCGTCTTTTCCTGGGTCTGCAGATAGGCCATCAAGTCCTTGGCGGCGTTCATGACGCGATCGTTCGCGGCCGAGGTGTCACAGCTGTTGAACGGAATAAGGTTCTTGAGGTAGCAGTTCCGGGCGTCCCTGTAGGCGGCCGTCAGCACGTCGAGCTTGTTCCGAGCGACGGCGTCGCCGGTACCGTCGAGATTGAGCAGCCGCGTGACTTCCGCGTTGAAGTTCGTTTGATCGATGCCGTTGGCCAACCTGTCCGCGCTCGAGGACGGGCACAGCGCATTGGGGTAGAAGGCGGACTGGAGGTCGACCAACTCGGTGCCTGTGGCGCTTGCGGCGGTGCGGATGCGATCGTCGATGTCGATGATGCGCTGCTTGGCGTAGGCCACGTCCTTGCCCCGCAGCCCTCCACACCACGCCGGCGGTGAGCCGCTGGGAAGGATGTCGGGGTAGTCCAGCTGCATGATCCGTGCGTTGCTGAACGCCCCCCGGATGGAGTTTTCGGCGTTCTGCTCCAACGCCGTCAGCGTCCCGAGTGCGTCACCGGTGTGCACCCCCCACCCGTCGACGCGTTGGCAGGTCGCCTGCTGGACGATCCAATTGATCTCCGCCGGGGCGTTCGGATAGCGGGACAGCAGTCCCTCGAGCAGGGCAGGTCCCACGCAGGCCGTGAGGATGTCGCCGAATCGAGCGTCGTTGCCCCCCATGCCCACGGTGACGAGGTCAACGTCGGCGGCCGTGAGGCCCGCGCCCTGAAGGCGATCGAGGGCCTGCTGCACTTGGGAGTTCGACGCGACGGTCGAACCGTCGGGCCCGACGATCGGGGGCTTGTCGCCGGCGGTCACCTTGGCGCCACTGCAGGTCCGGTCGATGAGGACCACGGGTTGACCGGGGGCGAACTTGTCGCGGTTGATCTTGGCGTAATTGAGAAGGGCCCGGTGGCACGCGTTGCCCGCCCCGGTGGACAGGAAGTCCGCCGTGTACGTGTTTTCCTGCGCGCCAACGGTTTCGGCGAAGTTCTGCCCGTTCTCATAGCCGTTGTTGAGGTAGTTGCTGCTGGGACGGAGGTCGACTGCGGCGCCCTCCCCCGACTGATAGGAATCACCCATTGCCACGTAGACGAACGCCTCGCCGGTCTGGATCGTCGCGGGTGGATTCATCGCGAAGGTCGCCAGGAAGACGTTGTCGTCGGCAGACGGGTTCATCGTGGTGACGACGATGTCCGTGTCGCCGTCTTTGACATACGGCCGCAAGTCGTAGAGCTCGTCATCCGATCGGGGCTCGGTCGGGGTGGCATCAGGAGAAACGGGGTTGGCCGACGAGTCACCCTCGCCCCCGACGGTGATGAGCGCTCCGTTGTAGGGACGTCCGTCGTCCTCGCCTCCCGCCGAGGTGGTCATCCGTTGGCCGTTGACGTCGACCTGGCTGTATTGCTGTACCCCGTAGGACTGATACGAGTAGGAGATCCCGAGGCTCATTTCGAGCTTCGTATCGGTCGCCGCCGGGTGCACAGGGCTGGCCAGGTGCACGCTGTAGGTGTCACCCGAGGTCTTCAGCGCCCCATAGAGCACCGTCACACTCTGGTCCGTGGTGACATTGGGGTCGTCCCAGATGACGATGAGTTCGCTGCCGTCGATGTAGTACGCGTCGACCGGCTCCTGATACGGCACGCTGACCGACCCCGGCCCGGCGGCGTCCAGCGTCGCCTTGACTAGCGGTGTGACGTCGGCCAGGTAGTTGTAGCTGTAGATGCCGTTGGGAATCTCCCCGGTGATCGGCACGTCTTGATCGGCCAGCCGAAGCGGCGTCGTCATTTGGTATTCGGTGAAACCCGTTGTCGCCGTGCCCAGGTATGCCGCCCGGACCGTCGCGCCCGCCGGTTTGGTCAGTGAGGCGAACTCCACGTCGCCATCGGACACGACGCCGGTGAGCGAACGAGAGATCTTGCCTCGCTCATTGACCGCTACGAGCAGCCCTTCAGGGACGCCCGACGCAGCCGCCATGCGGGCGGCGGTGCTCGGCCGCGTCCCCGGGGTTTGGTCGGCCGCGGCGTTCTGGGTGGAGAGGCTCGTCGCGCAGAGGCTTGATGCCATCACGGCGATGAGGACGGATCGACGGAACTTCGGACGCATGTGATTCCCCTGTCTCACTGCGACGGGTCACCCGAAACGACACCCGATGCGGGCTCACCATCCCCTACAATCGCTAGCACCCTACTGCTGAACCGTCGCAATGAACCCGGAATTCGCAGGGATAATTCGGCCCGAGAAGGAGCCTCCCTCCCCCGCGCGCATGGAAGAACTCAGAATCGACCGAAAACTCCACGCTGGCCCGGAAATCGCGCGCGTTCTTGGGCCCTCCTCCACAAGATCGGGCGCATTCTTGGCGAAGATCAGGAAGAGGTAGCGCCGAGCGGCATACCAACCGGCCTTCAGGGCCGAGGGTGGAGCGTCGCCCGTGACGTCGTGCATGCCGCCAGCACGTCCGAGCGAACCGCTACACCCAACCCCGGCCCGGTGGGCACCGCGAGCTCACCATCGACGAGCACGAAGGGCTCGGTGAGGTCCTCGCGGTAATAGCGACTCGACGCCGACGTGTCGCCGGGCAGCGTGAAACCCGGCAACGCGGCGAGCGCGACATTGGCCGCCCGCCCGATGCCGGTCTCGAGCATGCCGCCACACCAGACCGGCACCCCGCCCGCCAGCGCCACGTCGTGGATGCGCCGCGCTTCGAGGTAGCCGCCGACGCGGGCCGGCTTGACGTTGATGATCGAGCACGCGCCCAGCGCGAGCGCCGTGGCCGCATCGCTCGCCGAGCAGATCGACTCGTCGAGGCACACCGGCGTCGAGATCAGTTGGGCCAGTCGCGCGTGTCCGCGCAGGTCGTGCTCCTTGAGTGGCTGCTCGATGAGCAACAGGTCGAAGGGGTCCATCTTGGCCAGCTGCGCCGCATCCCCCAGCGTGTATGCCGTGTTGGCGTCGGTCTGCAGGAGGATGTCGGGGTGGGCCTCGCGGACGGCCCGCACCGGCTCGACGTCCCAGCCGGGCTCGATCTTGAGCTTGATCCGCAGATAGCCCTCGGCGAGATAGCCCGCGACTCGGTCGAGCAGCTCAGGGATCGAGTCCATGATCCCCACCGACACCCCGGCCGGCACGGTGTCCTTGACCGCCCCGAGATAGCTGCCGAAGGACATCCCATGCCCCTGCAGCTCGGCGTCGAGGATTGCCGTCTCGAGCACGGCCTTGGCCATCTGATGCCCCTTGACCGCCTCCAGCGCGGGCCCGACACGCGCGGCCGTCACCCCGAGCGCGACGACCCGCGGCAGCAGGTGGTCGCGCAGGACCAGCTCGGCGGCGTCGAGGAACTCCGAGCTGTAGAGCGGCTCCGGCTCGGCCGCGCACTCGGCCCACCCCTCGCCGGTGTCGGTGGTCACCCGCAGCAGGAAGGTCTCGCGGTCGTATGCCGTGCCGAAGGACGTCCGAAACGGCGCCACCAGCGGCAGCCGCACGCGGATCAGCTCGACGTGCTCGATCTTCATCGGGGGCCTTTCGCGACGAGGTGATACCAACCGGACCGGGTGAAGGAGCGCACGACGAGCCCCCGCCCCAGCGCATCCGTGAAATGCTCCCGGGTCGCCGCGCGCCACTCACGCGCCTGGTCGTGGTCGCTGCGGCGCAAGGCCGCCACGTCGACCGGCACGCGGCACCAGGCCTCGCCCGCACCCAGGAGGTATGCCGCCTCGCCATCGGGTCCGACCGCGCGCACCGAGGCGCCGGTGAGGTCCGGCTCGGGCGACTCAGCTCCGGCGGGCGGGCCGATGAGGTCGCCTGACGCCGCTGCCGCGTCACCAATGCCGTTGCTGCGCAGCGGCATACGATCCGATCCGCCTGCTGCGACGCCAACCTCGTTGCCGCGCACCGGCATACCCGCCGTCGCGAGCTGCCAGCGCGCGACGAGACGGTCACCCTCGTCACCGGCGTTGATGTCGTCGTCCATGGGGCCATAGAAGGACGGCACATAGGCAGCGATCTCGACCCCGAGCTTGGCAAGGTTGAATCGCGCGTTGCGGGCCATCAGCGGGTCGAAGGTCCAGCGCATCGTCGTGCGCCCACACTCCAAGGCCCACACCCGTTGGCGTTGCTTGAGGGCGAAGCCCAGCCCCCGGTTGGCCTCGCCCGGAGCCGCGGCGGCGATGAGCGAATAGGTGTCGGTGCCACCCGCGAGGATCAGCGCCGCGACGCCGACCGGCGCGCTCGGGTCGGCCGCAGCGGCATCGATCGGGAAGGCGAGGGTGACCGCCCCGTCGGCGTGCGCGATGCTGCGCAGCATCTCGACGGAGATCGGCACCCCGTCCGCGTTACGTCCCCACACGCGCTCGAGCAGGGTGCACCCCTGGCGCAGGGCCACGTGGTCGTCGACCTCGACGACGCGCACCCCGGCCGAGGCTGCCGCCGCGTGCGCGAGCCCGCGAATCGCTGCCGGCACCTCGGGAGCGGTGGTCATGCCCACACCCTTGCAGCTGCCCGTCGGCGGCGCGAGGTAGCGTCGGACTATGGCTGCCTGGGGGTCGGTGCGAGCGATCAGGGTCGGGGGGATCGTGGCCGTCGGTTTCCTCGACGAGCAGCGCGTCATCGTCGGGAGTCACGACGGACTCGGAGTTGTCGATGCGGCGACCGGTGCACTGCTCGACCGGGTCGCCGATCCCCACGGCGACTACGCATGGTTGCGCGAGGACGCTCCCGCCATGCGCTACAGCGACCAGGCCGGCCATCACGACATCCCGATCGCCGGCCTATGGGGCGGTGCGTTGGCGACCGAGACCGACGACGGATGGCATTGTGCAGTCGACGAAACGGGAGCGCGGCTGCGGGGACCTGGAGGGGTCGTGATCATCGTCGCCGACGACGAGACACCACGAGCGTGCGGCTTCTCACCTGGCGGACGCACCTTTGTGTTCGCGACCTCGCCCACCCTCCATGTCGTCCATCGCGAGGTTGGCTAGCGCCAAGCGGCGCCTCCTCGACCAGCGCCATCGCCACCTCGGCAAGGTGTATGCCGTGCGTGAACCAGGCGGCATGCCGCGTGCTTCGCGCGCAGCGAGCTCAGAGAGCCATCGTCATGAAGGTGCTGTTGGGGTCGAGGCGGTATGCCGCGAACGGGCCGCATTCGGCGAATCCCGCACTGCGGTAAAGCGATCGGGCCGGCGCGAAGAAGGCCATGCTGCCGGTCTCGAGCCAGAGCCGCTCGACTCCCCGGCCGCGCGCATCCGTGCAGAGGTGACCGAGCATCGCGCGCGCCACGCCCCGGCCGCGCGCGGCCGGCGCCGTGCGCATGCTCTTGACCTCCTCGTCGCACCCCTGGTCGTCCAGCCGGGCCAGGGCCCCGGTGACGACGAGCGTGCCCGCGAGATGCCACCCACATCCGCACCGATGGCGCCATCAGCCCACTGAGGTCGAGCGCGTGCCGGCTCTCGGCCGGTGCGGTCGGGGCGAGGTCGTCGAGATGGCTCTGCAGGAAGGCCGCCAACTGCGGATCACCGAAGTCGGCCCGCGTGACGACGAGTGACGGAGCACAGGCATCAGCCGCCGCGGACATGCGCCTCAGTCTTCACCACGATCCTCCGACAGCCAGCGGTATGCCGTCGACGCGACCGGCACGCGCATCGGCGCCAGTCTTCTTCAGGTCGGCCGATGGCGTGTGGCTCACCGACGCCGTCCCACCGGCATACCTCGGTGAGCCGGCCGCAGACCCGCGCGCGCAGCGGCCCTGACACACGTGGCGCCCTTCCGCGAGTCGCGGAAGGGCGCCGGTGCGGTGCGCGGTGGGGCGTCAGGGGACGAGCGCGAGCTTGCCCTTGGCCTTGCCGGACTTGAGATAGGTGTGCGCCGCGCCCGCCTCGGCCAGCGGGAAGGTCCGGTCGACCTTGACCGTGAGCGTGCCCGCAGCGGCCGCGTCGACGAGCTGTTGGCGAGCGGCGGCGCGCACCTCGGCGGTCGGTCCGCCACCGGCGAGCACCTGGATGCCCAGCCCGGGTGCGCGCATGAACGCGGCGATAGTGGCGATCCGGCTCCGATCGGCAACGAGCTCGACCGAGGTGTCGATCGCCTCGTCGGTGCCCACCGTGTCGAGCGAGACGTCGATGCCCTCCGGCGCGAGCGCCCGCACGCGATCGGCCAGGCCCGGCCCATAGACGACCGGCTCGGCGCCCAGCGCGCGGATCTCGTCCTGACGCTGCGGGCTCGCCGTCCCGATGACGCGGGCCCCGCGCGCGGTCGCCAGCTGCACGACGAGCAGGCCCACCCCACCCGAGGCCCCGTGGACGAGCACCGTGTCGCCCGCCGCGACCCGGGTCGCCGTGAGCAGGTCGACCGCCGTGGCGCCGGCCAGCAGCAAACCGGAGGCCTGCTCGAAGGTCAGGGTCTCCGGCTTGACGAAGACGTCGCCGCGCTCGGCCAGCACGTGTGCCGCGTAGCCCCCGTTGACGCTGTAGGACAGGACCGGGTCGCCGACGGCGAGCGCATCCCCCTCCGGCTGGTCGGGACCGAGCTCGGCGACGACGCCGCTGACCTCGAGGCCGAGTCGCAGCGGCAGCGCGGCCGGGTCGGCGCCGAAGGCGCCGCTGTAGAGCTTGTAGTCAAGGGGGTTGATGCCGGCGGCCCGCACCTCGACGAGCACCTGGCCCGGGCCGGGGACCGGCCGCTCGGCGTCGATGAGGGCGAGCACATCGGGCTCGCCATAGGCGGTAGCCACCACTGCAGGATTCGTCATGGGCCGGTCAACCCGGTCGACTCCGCACCTATTCCATAGCCGGCTAAGGCAATCCAGGGGGTCAGGCGCCGAGCAGCGCCAGCGGCACGACGGCGATCCCGTCGGGGCGGCGATAGGCGCGGGTCCCTGTCGTCAGCACGACCAGGTCGACGACATCGGCATACACCCCGCGCAACCACAGCAGGTGCCGGACATCGTCGTCGCGCACGTCCTGGCTGAGCTTGACCTCGATGCCGAGCACCTGCCCCTCGCGTCCCTCGACGACGAGGTCCACCTCGCGGCGACCATCGCGGGTCCGCAGGTGCCCCACCCGCGCCCGGGCCGCCTCGCTCGCGACCCTCACGCTGAGCGTCGCGAGCGACTCGAAGAGCGGCCCGAGCAGATGGCGGCCGCCGCTCGCGAGCAGCGAGCCGTCCGTGACACCCAGTAGGCGCGCGGCGACCGCCGGGTCGACGAGCTGATGCTTGGGGCCGGCCTGCAGGGCGGCGAAGGGGTTGCGGCTCGGGCTCCACGCGTCGACCGGATCGAGGACGTAGATGCGCTCGAGGTGCTCGCGGTAGGCAATGGTCGTCGTCTTCGCCGGTTTTGCTCCGTCCGGTCCGACGGCAGCGTTGAGCAGGCGGTTGTATGCCGTCGTCGTCGAGCTTGCCGCCGCGTATGCCGTGAGCCAGCGGCGCAAGGTGCCCGGGGCGCGCACCACGACGTCGGCGTCGCGTAGGTCCCGGTCGACGATGTTGCGCGTATAGCTGTCGAGCAGGTCCTCGCGCAGGTCCTGGTGAGCCGCGCGGATGCCGGGCAGACCACTTGAGGTGATCTGCTCGGCATACCCAGTGAGGTCGAAATCGGTGGTCCCGGAGATGCCCGGAGAGCCATGGAGCAACGCAGCGAGCGAGACGGACGGGGTGAGGCCCCGCTCGAACAGGGCCATCGGGCGCATCTTCAGCGCGATGATCCGCCCCGAGCCGGAGTGCGTGTCGACTCCGGGGGGCGGCGCCGCACTGCCGGTGAGGATGAGCGATCCCGGACGGGCACCGTCATCCACCCAGCGGCGGGCCAGATCCCAGGACTCCGGGTGGCGCTGCCACTCGTCGACGAGGGTCGGATGAGGGCCGCGGCGCAGGATGCCCGGGTCGGCGCGCAACGCGTCGCGATCCCGGGCGAGGTCAAGCTGCCACTGCTGGGCCGCGCGCTGCCGGGCCGTGGCGGTCTTGCCCACACCCTTGGCACCTTCCAACGCCACAACGGGCGCTGCCGGGAGCAGGCTGTCCAGGCGAGCGTCGACCGCCCTCCACTGATATGCCATACCTCAACGCTACCGTTGCTGCACGTTAAACACTGCCTTTGATGCACTCCAAACGCTACCGCTGCTGCGTCAGGGACCCTCACCGTTGCGTCCCGGGAGTTCCCAGGGTTGAGGGTGCCCGGGGACCAACACGCGCTCGCTGATCATGTTGGCTGCAGCGACGATGAGGAAGAGTTCACGCATGTCATCATCGTTCCGCCGCAACGATGCCCGACACGACATGGTCGAAGGTGAAGTCGGCGAAGTCGACTCGACCGTCGCGTTGGGCGTGTGCACCGGGCCGCAGGAAGTGGTCGATGAGATAAGCCAGCTCCCGGCTCGCGGTGTTGGACTTCTCGATCGAGGACCACTCGAGGCAGCAGCCCTCGACGCACGGCTGCCAATCGCACCGCGGGAGTCCGGACTCGGTCTCACGACGGATCACCCAGCCACCGCCGGGCAGCAAGCACTCCGGGTGCTCGAAGACCTCGGCCTGCGGGTGGGCGGGCACGGCATACGGGTCGTCGGGGTGAAAAGCACGCTCGGTGAGGTGGTAGGCGCGCAACCACTCGACCTCCGCTGGATTGAGGTGCGGCGTGATGTCGAGCCGGCCGAGGTATGCCGTGCTGAAGCCCATAGTCACTCCTTGCCTGAAGGCGTTCCCGCCTATGCAAGCACCCCGGATAGACCTGACTCGCCGTTATCCACAGCGGCTGTGGGTAGCGGCCAGCGCCGTCCCGATTGCCGGTGATGATGCGGGCATGAAACCCAAACCACCCTGGCATCTCACCCATCCGGAGCAGACCCTCGAGGAGATCCTGCGCCGCTCGCGAGCGGTGATCGGCGACGTCGTCATCGCCCGGGTCGACATCGACACCCAGGACGTCACGGGCGTGCGCAGGCTCGCCGGCGCCGTCGGCCCGCCGGATTGTGCCTCGGCGCCCGACCTGCCTCGCTATCTGGAATTGAGCGGTCGGTGCCGCGAGATTGCCCGCGCGTTGGGGTCCGACCGCGCGTTCGTGGGATCTGGGTGGGCGATTCCGACCGCCGTGCTCGTCACTCTCGTGTGCCGCCAGGGTCGCGTCGTCGTAACGGCTCGCGAGGTGGAGTGGCTGAAGGCCTGGCGCTATGCCAATCACGTCACAGACGCCTTCGACGGCGCGGTGTATGCCGTGACGCCCCACGGATGGATGGCGGTCGGCGATCCGGGATTTGGGGTGCAGCCGAGGCTCGGCGATGTCCCGCAGCCCCGGCTGTGCGTTGTCTCATAGGGCCCTTCTCGGTCGCCGTGGAGCTGCTCGGGGGCCGCGATCGTGGCGTTGGCGCTGGAGCTGGCCTTGGAGCGGCGAGTGGAGCGCACCCAGCTCCCCTCAAGGCCCTGATGGATCGCGCCGCCGGCGCGCCGCCGACGGAGTGACACCAGGCGTGCGACGGGCCAGCACCGCGCTCGTCGCGGCCAGTACGGCGCTGACGAGCAGCGCCGCGCGAAAGCCCGACATCGCCGATGCTGTTGGGGAGCCACCCGCGGCGTCGGCCGCCCACGTATAGAGCGCCACCATGACCGACGCGCCGGTCACCGACCCGAGGTTGCGGGCCAGCGAGACCAAGCCGGCCGCGACGCCCTGCTCGGCCGCCGACGTCGCGGTCATGACGAGCGTCGCATTGCCAGCCATGAAGAGCTGGTTGCCCGGCGCGAGGATCAACCCGCCGAGGACCACGCCGACGACCCCGAGCCATGACGGCAGCAGCGCCAAAGCGACTGCGCCGCAAGAGATCACGACCAATCCGATGAGGGTGGCCCAGCCGGCACCTCGCCGGTCGACGAGACGCCCCGCGGGCCAGCCGGTCACCATCGCCGCCACCGGGCTGACCGCGAGCATCAGCCCCAGCGCCCACGGGTCCAAGCCCAGACCCAAGGCGAGCAGCAGCGGCGCGAGCACGGCATACGCGATCATCACGGTCGCCGCGGCGAACGCGGACCCGAGCTGCGGCAGCAGCCGCAGGCGACGCAGCTCCGCAAGCCCCACGAGGGGGTATGCCGTGCGCCGCTCGTGACGCGCGAAAGCGACCGCGCCGGCCACGCCGAGCATCAGGAGGGTGACCGTCCCCGCCACCCCGCCGGGGTGGACCGTCACGACCATGGCATATGCCGTGAGGGCGACGCCGAGCAGGGCGGCACCGCCCAGGTCGAGTCGCTGGCGCAGCTCGCCGCTGCCCTGGGGCCGGGCCTGGACGATCGACTCGGCGAGGCCAACCACCGCGAGAGCGAGCGCGAGGGCTGGCAAGACGACGAGGACGACGAAGGCCGCGCGCCACCCGCCCACCCCGAGCAACAGCCCGCCGACGGCCGGGCCGAGCGCCATGCCCGAGGCAGTGGACGCGCCGAGGATGCCCATGGCCCGACCGATGCTGGCCGCCGGCACACTGTCGCGCACGAGGGCCAGGGACATGGCGGCCATGGCGGAGGCGCCCGCGCCCTGCAGGCTGCGGGCCAGCACGAGCATGGCGAGGCTCGGGGCCACGACCGCCAGCAGCGAGCCGGCGAGATAGGACGCGAGCCCCCACAGCAGCAAACGTCGCCGACCGACGAGATCACCAAGCGGTCCGGCGGGCAGGACGAGGACCGTGCCGACGAGCAGGAAGGACAAGGTCACCCATTGCGCCTGGCCGAGCGCGACGTCGAAGTCCGAGACCACGGCGGGAATTGACACCGTGGCGATGCTCGAGCCGAGGGCGGCGGCGAGGGTGGCGCCGGCCAGGGCGGGCAGGGCGAGACGTGGACGAGGCATGACGGTGATGGTCGCTCGCCTCGCGCCAGAACGGCAATCGATGTTGCTGAAACCGGGAATGCGTGGTGACCTGATCTCATGGTTTCGCACGATGACATCGACGTAGGAGTGCTCGACGGCGTCGGGGAGCAGTTGCGGCGTCTGCGCACCGAGCGCGAGCTGACGCTCGCCGAGTTGTCGGCGTCGACGGGCATCTCGGTCAGCACGCTGTCGCGGCTGGAAAACGGTCAGCGCCGCCCGACCCTCGAGTTGCTGCTGGCCATCGCGCGCGCCCACCGGGTGCCGCTCGACGACCTTGTCGGTATGCCGGACGACATCGATCCGCGGATCCGCCTCGAGCCACGCCGGGTGCGCGGCCGGACGGTCGTGCCGCTCAGCCGCACCGGGAGCGTGCAGGCGTGGAAGATCGGCATACCCGCCCGGAGGGAGAAGCCCGAGCCGCGCCGCCACGACGGCTCCGAGTGGCTCTATGTCCTCAGCGGCGAGGTGCGGCTCATCCTCGGGGGTCAGGATCTGGTGTTGCGTGCGGGCGAGGCCGCGGAGTTCGACACGCAGCGCCCGCACTGGTTCGGCGGCACGGGCCGGTCACGCGCCGAGATCCTCAGCCTCTTCAATCGCGCCGGCGCGCAGGTCCACCTGCAGACCACTGACTAGCGTCGTCAGCTAGCTAGGCATGGCGGGATGCCTTGGCCGAGTTGCTGCGCGCTGCGCTGCCACCCGGCGCGGCAGCTGCTGGGGCCTGTGAGGCCTGGGCCGACCACGTGTTCGTCACCTTCGAGGGGTCGTTCATCCTCTGCCGATCCTTGGGTGACGACCGCCACATGCAGGCCCAGCTGGCGCTGCTGCGAGGGTGCACCGCGGCGCTGGTCGCACCTCATGCCGCGATCCGCGCCGACGAGTCCGCGGCTGGCGTCGGGCGGCCAACCGTCGGCGCCGTCGGTCCTCGTCCCTAGTCGGGGGGAGAATGGCCCCACCTTCGTCCAGGGGACTGCCAGCATGGATCACGACCTCATCGCCTACCTGCGGATGCACTCGCGGGCGTGGCGGCTGGTGCGCGCCGACACCGCGCCACTGGTGCTCGCCGTGCTCGGCCAGATCTTCGTCGTCGACAACGTCCGCTCGATCGCCGAGAGCGGTCTCGTCGCGCGGGTCGACGACGAGCTGCATGCCATCGACCCGGGCAAGACGGCATACCCCCGCTCAGCCAAGGACTATGTCGACGCCTGGGCGGCGCCCGAGCAGGGCTGGCTGCGCAAGTACTACCCCGACGGCACGACCGAGCCGCACTATGACGCGACGGCTGACCTCGACAAGGCCTACGGCTTCATCACCGGGCTGCAGGCACGGGTCTTCGTCGGCACCGAGTCGCGGCTGCACACCATCGTCGAGCTGCTGCGCCAGATCGTCCACGGCTCGCAGACCGATCCGGCAGCGCGCTTGGCCGATCTGCACCGGCGCCGCGCCGAGCTCGACGAACACATCGCCCGCGTCGAGCGTGGCGAGGTCCCCGTGCTCGACAGTGCCGGCCTGGCCGACCGCTTCCAGCACTTCGCCACGACGGCCCGCGAGCTGCTGGCCGACTTCCGCGAGGTCGAAGCCAACTTCCGCACCCTGGACCGGGCTGCCCGCGAGCGCATCGCCAGCTGGCAGGGCTCCAAGGGCGCGCTGCTCGAGGAGCTGGTCGGTGACCGGCACGCGATCGCCGGCTCCGACCAGGGCCGCAGCTTCCAGGCCTTCTACGACTTCCTGCTCTCCCGAGCCCGCCAAGACGAGCTGGCAGCGCTGCTCGACCAGTTGGTCGCCCTCGACCGGCTCACCGTCGATCGCCAGTTGCGTCACGTGCACCACGACTGGCTCGACGCTGCCGAGCGCACCCAGCAGACCGTGCGCCAGCTCTCCGAGCAGCTGCGCCGCTTCCTCGACGACGCCGTCTGGCTGGAAAACCGCCGCGTCGCCGACCTGCTGCGCTCGATCGAGCGCAGCGCCCTGACGCTGCGGCACGACCCTCCGCGAGACCTGGCGGTCGAGATCGACGCGCAGGCGCCGCATCTCGTCCTGCCGATGGAGCGGCCGATGTATGCCGCAGCCGCCACCTCGCGCCTGAGCGACCGCCTCCTCGACGAGGAGTCTGCGCTGGACGCCGACCCGAGCAGCCTCTTTGACCAGGTCTTCGTCGACACCCACCGGATCGCCGCGACGGTTCGCGATGCATTGCACGACCGGTCGCAGGTCGCCCTGGCCGGGCTGCTCGCCGAGCATCCACCCACCCAGGGCCTCGCGGAGCTGGTCGGCTATCTCGCCGTCTCCGACGAAGACATCGAGGTCGTCGTCGACGACACGAGCCGAGTCCAGATCCCCTACACCGACCAGGCGGGGGCCGAGCGTGTCGCCCAGATGCCGTCGGTCACCTTCGCCCGCCGATCCGTCCACTCCGGCCGTGGAGGCCCCCGATGACCACCGAGCCCGTGCCCCTCACTGTTGCCGCCGTCGGCCTGATGAAGGGGGTCGTCTACCGCGACACCGCCGAGCAGACCTGGCGGCACGTCCTCGCCCTGCAAGCGCAACTGCGCGATCACATGGACGTCATCGGGCTCGACGTCGTCGTCGACGAGGCCGAGGGCTATGCCTATCTGCGCTCCAAGCCCGAGGACCTCGACGCGCCGATCCCTCGGCTGGTGCCGCGTCATCGGCTCTCCCACCAGACCAGCTTGCTGCTTGCGCTGCTGCGCAAGCGTCTCGCCGAGTTCGACGCCACCGATGGCCAAGGCCGGCTCATCGTCACCCGCGACGACCTCGTCGAGCAGCTGCGCACTTTCCTGCCCGACTCGACCAACGAGGCCCGGCTGGTCGACCAGGTCGACACGGCCATCAGGCGCGCCGCGGACCTCGGTTATCTCAAGCCCCAGCGCGGATCGAGCACCGAGTGGGAGGTGCGGCGAGTCATCAAGGCCTTCGTCGACGCCGAGTGGCTGGGTCGCCTCGACGACCTGCTGCGCTCGTATGCCGCCCGCGTCGGTGATCCGGCCTCGGCCGAGCTGAGCGAGGAGCAGTGATGGACGGGCTCTTCTCCGCCGTCGAGCTCGGCACGCCAGCCGATGCTGCGCCGGGCTTCCGGCTGATCCGGCTCGAAGTGCTCAACTGGGGCACCTTCGACGGTCGCGTCTGGGGGCTTGAGCTCGGCGGCGACAACACCCTGCTCACCGGCGACATCGGCTCGGGCAAGTCGACCCTCGTCGATGCGGTGACCACCCTGCTGCTGCCAGCCAACAAGATCAACTACAACAAGGCGGCCGGGGCCGACATCCGCGAGCGCTCGCTGCGCTCCTATGTCCTGGGCCACTACAAGTCAGAGCGGGTCGAGTCGACGGGCGCCTCCCGCCCGGTGGCATTGCGCGGCAGCACCGACTATTCGGTCGTGCTGGGCGTCTTCGCCAATGCTGGGCATGGCAGCGAGGTGACCCTCGCCCAGGTCTTCTGGATGCCGAATGCCGCTGTGGGACAGCCCAACCGCTTCTTCGTCACCGCCGATCGTGCGCTCTCGATCGCCACCGACTTCACCGACTTCGGCGCCGAGATCCCCTCGCTCAAACGTCGCCTCCGCGCCGGTGGCGCCGAGCTCAGCGACCACTTTCCCGACTACGGCACCCGCGTGCGCCGGGCCCTGGGCATCGCCTCCGAGCAGGCGCTCGACCTGCTCCACCAGACGATCTCGATGAAGTCGGTCGGCAATCTCACCGACTTCGTGCGCCAGCACATGCTCGAGGGCGCCGACGCCAAGACCAAGATCGACGGGCTGGTCGCCCACTTCGACGACCTCACCAGGGCCCACGACGCCGTGCGCAAGGCGCGCGATCAGTTGTCCCAGCTCGAGCCGCTCATCGGCCACTGCGACAGCCACGATGCGGCGCGCGAGGAGAGCGAGCGGGCCAAGCTCGCTCGCGAAGCACTGCGCTATTGGCTGGCCGAGCAGCTCGTCGGCATCCTCGACGGCGACGGTGCACGCCTTGAGGGCGAGCTCGCCGGATTGGCGGCCGAGCGCGCCGGCCTCGATGGCGACATCGGGCGGCTCGAGGGCGAGCGGCTGCGCCTGGCCACGGCTCGCGACGGGGCCGGGGGCGCCCGGATCGCCGAGCTCGAGCGGCTCATCGGCGATGAGCAGCGGCGGCGCGACGAACGGCATACCAAAGCCGGCTCGTATGCCGCGCTGCTGGCCGAGGCGTCGCTGCCCGCGGTCGGTGACGCCGAGGGGTTCGCCCGCACCCAACAACGGGCGCTCGCCCAGATCGCCGAGCTCGACGCCGAGGCCGACGACGTCGACAACGCGCGCACCGAGGCATCCGTCGAGCTGGCCGCGGTGCACGCGGAGGGAAACGCGATCCGCGACGAGCTGCGCAGCCTCGAGGGGCGCGCGAGCAGCATCGAGCACCGCAGCCTGCAGTTGCGGGCCAGGATGGCCGCAGCGATCCGGGTCGACGAGGCCGAGCTGCCCTTCGTCGGCGAGCTTGTCCAAGTCCGCGAGGAGCACGCGCAGTGGCGAGGCGCGGCCGAGCGGGTGCTGCGCGGCCTGGCGCTGTCGGTGCTCGTCCCGAGCGAGCACTACGACGCGACCGCCGCGTGGGTCGACGCCGAGCACCTCGGCGGGCGGCTCGTCTATTACCGGGTCAGCCCCCGCACCGTCCGTGACGAACCCCGACCGCAGGCCACCGGGACGGTGCTCGCCGACCTGCTCGAGGTCAAGCCCGGGCCGATGCGCGAGTGGGTCACCCGTGAGCTGCGCCGGCGGGCCAACCACGTGTGCGCGGAGACCCTCGAGCAATTCCGCACCGAGCGCGTGGCGGTCACCCGGCGCGGCCAGGTGCGCGTCGACGGTCGCCACGAGAAGGACGACCGGCACTCCGTCGAGGATCGCACCCGCTGGGTGCTCGGCTGGAGCAACGCCGACAAGATCGACGCGCTCATCGCCCGTGGCCAGGTCGTGCAGGCAGAACTCGAGCGGATCAGCTCGAGGCTGAGCGCACTCAAGACCACCGCTGACTCCCTGCGCGGCAGGCGTGGCGCGCTCGACAAGCTGTCCGTCTTCGCCTGGGCCGAGATCGACTGGCAGACAAGCGTGTCGGCGATCAGCCGCCATGAGCAGGAGCGTCAGTCGCTGGAGCAGGGCAACGAGGTGCTGGCCCGGATCGCCGCCCAACTCGCCGAGACCGAGCAGCTGCTCGCCGAGCGCCGCGATCTCAGCGCGACCATCATCGGCCGGCAGGGCCGCCTGTGCGACCGACTGGAGGGCGTGCGGTCCAGGCGCGCCGACGCCGCGCAGCTGGGGGCGGCGCTGTCGGGCGCCGATCGCGAGCGGGTGCACGCGGCATACCCGTTGGTCGCCGCCGACTGTGGTGAGCCGGCGGACGAGGGACACGTGGCGCGGCTGCGGGACGAGCAGACGACGGCATACACGAGCCTCATCGAGCGCGCCGAGACCCTGCAACGCCAGCACGGTCAGCGTGCGGTCGCGGCGATGCAGCAGTTCCGTGGCGCCTGGCCGGCCGACACGACCGACATGGACAATGACATCGCCTCGGCGGGTGACTACCGGGCGCTGCGCGACCGGCTGCACGACGACGACCTGCCGCGCTTCGAGGCGGAGTTCAAGCGGCAGCTCAACACCAACACGATCCACGACATCGCGGCCTTCCAGGCGTGGCTCGACAAGTCGGCGCTGCTCATCCGCGAGCGGATCGACACGATCAACGACTCCCTGCGGGCCATCGAATACAACCCCGGCCGCTTTGTCACGCTCATCGCGCAGCCGACGACGCACCAGGACATCAGGACCTTCCGTGAGGACCTGCGGGCCTGCACCGACGAGGTGCTCGGCGGCGACGACCAATACTCCGAGCAGCGTTTCCTGCGGGTCAAACGGCTCATCGAGCGCTTGCGCGGGCGGGAGGGGCAGACCGACGCCGACCGTCGGTGGACCCAGCAGGTCACCGACGTGCGCAACTGGTTTGGCTTCGCGGCGTCCGAGCGGTGGCGCGAGAGCGACGAGGAGTGGGAGCACTACACCGACTCCGACGGCAAGTCCGGCGGGCAGAAGGAAAAGCTCGCCTACACGATCCTCGCCGCCTCGCTCGCCTACCAATTCCGACTCGAGTGGGGCGTGAGGACCTCACGCGACTTCCGCTTCGTGGTCATCGACGAGGCCTTCGGCCGCGGCTCGGACGCCTCGACGCGCTATGCGCTGGATCTGTTCGCCAAGCTCGGCCTGCAGCTGCTTATCGTCACGCCGCTGCAAAAGGTGCACGTCATCGAGCCCTACGTGCGAGCGGTTGGTTTCGTCGACAACCCCACCGGCGAACGGTCTCGGCTGCAGACCCTGACGATCGCCGAATATCACGAGCTGCGCACGGCACACCAGGCGCGACGCTCCCTCGCCGATGGCTGACTGGTCGACCCCGGAGTCGATCACGGCTCGGGTGCGGCGGCTCTGGAGCGACGGCAGCCTACTGCGGGCTCACCTGCTCGGGCAGGACTGTCCGGTGATCGACGTGCCACTGCGCGGACCGACGGCCAGCGAGATGTCGGCCGACCTCGGCGCGGTGCGCGCGTGGGCTGCGCGGCTCGAGCGCGCCAGTGGCGGCGGCACGGCATACACGTTGGCGCACAAGGAGATCGGCGGTCGCGCGGTCGGTCGCAACACCGTGCCGGCGCGTGCGGTGATCGATCGCTTCGAGCAGGCGTGGCGGCTGCTCGGGGTGCGCGACGAGGTACGAGCGGCGCAGGAGATGCTCGAGGTGACCCGCGAGCGGCTGCCGACCGCGACCGACTGGGTCGCGGGCAGGGCGCTGAGACTGCTGCCAGTGGCCGGCGACTGGGAGCGCATCGTGACCGCCACGGCGTGGCTGGCCGAGCATGGCGGGCAGGGGCGCTATGTGCGCCAGATCGACGCGGCGAGCGTCGACACCAAGCTCGTCGAGCAGCATCGCGGTGTGCTGGCCGGTCTGCTCGAGGTCGTGCTGGCGCCGGAGCGGATCGACCGCGAGCACAGCCGGAGTCAGGGTTTTGCGCCGCGATATGGCTTCGCGGAGCCACCCCGGCTCTGGCGGTTGCGCGTCGAGCCGGGCTTTGCCGGGCTGCCGCTGACCCTCTCCGACGTGGGCTTGCGGCTCGACGAGCTGGCCGGGCTCGCGGCATGCCCGCGCGTCGTGGTCGTCGTCGAAAACGAGGTGACCTTCCATGCGCTGCCGGTGCCGGCGTCGGGGGTGCTCGTCTGGGGGTCGGGGTATGCCGCGGGCCTGCTCGGACGGGTGCCGTGGGTGCGCACGGCCGCGCGAGTGGTCTATGCCGGCGACCTGGACAGCCATGGTTTCGCGATCCTCAGCATGCTGCGCGGCAAGGTCGCGCAGGTCGAGTCGCTGCTCATGGACCGCGAGACGCTGTTGCGCCATCGGGCGCGCTGGGGCCGCGAGCCCACCCCGACGCGGGCCAGGTTGGCGCACCTCACTGCCGCCGAGGATGCCCTCTACGGCGACCTTGTCGAGGACGTCTTCGGGCCGGCGGTCCGGCTCGAGCAGGAGCGGATCGCCTGGGATTGGGTGCTGGAGCAACTGCAGTCGGCGGGCGTGCTGCGCTGATCGCGATCGTGACGCGTCCGTCGCCCACGGTCACAACGGCTAGTAGGTGAGCACCCGCAGACCTGGGATGCGGGAGAAGTGACTGTGGTTCGCCGTGAGCAAGGGGGCTCCCTCGTTGAGGGCAACGCAGGCGATGAGCAGATCCATGCTCGCCAGGGGTGTCCCCTCCCGGCGCAGGCTCGCGTGGGCACCGGCATAGGAATCAGCGAGCCGGTCGTCAGGCAGGATGACGGGCAGGTCCCCGCAGACGGCCATGACACGTCGGCGTTCCTCAAGGGGGTCGGCATGCAACTCCGCGCCAACGAGAATCTCGGCCCGGACGAAAACGCTCATCGCCAGGGGCTCGCCGCGGTGACTGGCCAACCACTGCCGAGCCGGGCCGTCGTGGCCGCGGCGCGTCTCCCGGATGGCGTCGACGAGGAACGTCGTGTCGAGGTGGATCACCAGGCCGGCTCGCGCACGGGGCTGTCGCGCCGCTCCGCGACGACCCGAGCGATGCTGTTCACCGTCTCCTCCCCCACCTGGTTGTTGTCCAGCGCGGCGAGCAGGTCGCCGGCTGTGGAGCCCGCGGCCGGGAGGTACTTCTTGATGACCTGCGAGAACGAGTCGCCGTCCTTGAGCCGGCTGAGCCGGTCGTAGGCCTCAAGATCGATGGTGATCGTCTTGACTGCCATGCACTTAGCATACACGGGGGATTGGGCTGGGAGTGAGGTCCCGCAGACCACGAGCGTCCGCAGACAGGCCGTCGGTCGGCTGCAGGAGCATGGGCTGTCCGCGTGCTTACGCACGAGGGTTCGGGTGGCGGCGGATCGTTGGCACGGACGGCGATCGCGAGGATGACATGAGGGATCTGGTCAAATGGATCCGTGTCTGATTCCTCGACAACCCCGACCCTGGCCCGCCGGCTCGCCCGCCTGTTGGGCGGGTCCGGCCCGGCGGCCCGACGCAGTGGGCGGCTCGACATCGACCTGAGCGAGATCGTCGTCGACGTCGACGGGGTCGGTCGTCTCGGCCGAGCGGTCCCGCCGGCCCAGAGCCGAGCCCTCGTCGCCCTGGCCGAGCCGGCACCCTTCGGCCTCGGGACCGAGACCCTCCACGACACCCGAGTGCGTGACACATGGCAGGTGCCGCGCGACCTCGTGCACGTCGACTGGGGGCGGCACCTCGACGCGATGCTCGAGACCGCCGCGGCTGTGCTCGACCTCCCCTTGGGGCGCCGACTGACCGCCGATCTGCACTCGATGCTCGTCTACGACAAGGGGCAATTCTTCGCCCCTCACCAGGACTCGGAGAAGGATGACGACATGGTGGCGACCCTCGTCGTGACGTTGCCGTCACGGCATACAGGGGGGCAGCTCGTCGTCCACGAAGCCGATCGGCAGGCGGCCTATCGCAGCAGCGCCGACGAGGTGGACGCCGTTGTCCTCTATGCCGATCAGGTCCACGAGGTCAAGCCCGTGCGGTCGGGTTACCGGATCAGCCTCACGTTCAACCTCATGGCCGTCGGCGCCGTGAGCGATCCTCCACCAGAGGGGCGTGTCCAGGAAGCGGCGCTGCTGCTCGAGCGCTACTTCGCGAGACCGTTGCCCCGCCGGTGGAGCGGCGACGACGCCAAGCTGCCCCAGCGATTCACCTATCTGCTCGACCACGAGTACACGCCTGCGGCGCTGTCCTGGCGGCGGCTCAAGGGCACCGACGTCGAGGCCGCGCGGAGACTGCGAGCGGCCGTCGAGACTCTCGGTGGGGAGACCGTCCTCGCGCTCACCGACATCCATGAGATCTGGGACGCCGACACGGGCGGGCGCGGCTGGGGCCGATACCGGGAGGACCAGCCGCACGTCGATGACGTCGACCTCGGGGGCCTCATCGAGGAGGAGATCGTCGTGACGCACTGGCTCCTGCCCGGTCAACCCGTGGCACGCCCCGTCTCGTTGGGGCTGGACCCGCGCGAGGTCGGCGCCAAGACGGCGAGCGTCGCGACGAAGCCGTATGCCGCGGAGTACGAGGGCTACATGGGCAACTACGGCAACACGGTCGACCGGTGGTACCACCGTGCGGCCGTCGTCGTCTGGCCGAGTCGGCTCGCCTTCGTCAACCGCGCCGAAGCCGACACCGACCTGGCCCTCGAAGACCTCCGGCGGCGCGCCGCCGCCGGAGGTGTCGAGCAGGCGAGCACCGACGCGTTGACGCTTGAGCCGATCTGGCCCGCGTCCGTCCGCACAGCGTCGGACCGCACCGACCTGCTCGGCCGCACCCTGGCGCTGGCCGCACTCCTCGACGCCAACGCTGCAGACGTGCTCCTCCGGCCCTTCGCCGCGACCGACCTCACCGCGACGCACGCTGCCGCCCTCGCCACGGTCGCCGAACGACACGGCGCCCCTTGGGTGGTCAGGCAGATGGAGCGCTGGCCCGTGGAGCCACGGCCCGGAGCCGGACCCACCGCGGAGTGGATGTCCGGCCTGCCGGTCCTGGCCGCGGCCCTGCGCGGGCAGCCCGCAATTGCACGGGTCCTGCTCGATCTCGTCTGGTCCACGCTCGAAGCCCGAGTCGGGGCGCTCGCCCGCGCGCAGCCGACCCGCTCTGTCGTCGCCCAGCTGACCGAGGTGGCGACCCCGGTTGCCGCGCTCCTGCGGGCCGCGGCCCTGGCCGGGCAGGCCGACCTCTGCCGTCGGGTCGTCGCCACGGTGACAGCCCACGCCGGGTTGCGGTCGACGGCCACAGTCATGGCTCGGCTGGCCGACGACTGGGACGGGGACACTCGCGTGACCGCGGGGGTCGTCGATGTCGCCCGGTATGCCGTGGCGCGCCTCCGTGAGGAGCTCGCCAGGCCGGTCCGGGATCCGCAGGACTGGTCGCTCACCGCGCCCCCGGGTTGTGGCTGCCGCGACTGCCAGACCTTGGCAGCGTTCCTCGCCGACAGTCGCGAGCACGTTCT
The DNA here is from genome assembly GCA_964558825.1 of uncultured Intrasporangiaceae bacterium. Classification (GTDB taxonomy): domain Bacteria; phylum Actinomycetota; class Actinomycetes; order Actinomycetales; family Dermatophilaceae; genus Phosphoribacter. The sequence goes on along the minus strand of CAZLGB010000013.1, from coordinate 8,781 downwards.
GGCATGGCCGCTCGCCCAGCACGGGCGCGACCACGTCGCGATGCGAGTGCGGTCGGCCGAGTCGCCCGTGGCCGTCCGGACGATCAAGCAGGGCCGGCCCTACACCCTGGAGCTGACCAAGAAGCCAGCCATATTCGATCAGGAGGCCGCGCGTCGGCGTCAGGCAGAGGACGATCTCGTCGGTGTCGCTGACCTGCTCGCGTCCTGGGCTTGACCCCAGCGGCCCATGCCGGTGGGATCTCCCGATCGGGGGTGGGGACATGCCAAGCAAGGCAACAGATCCCCAGGATGAGTCAAGTATTTTGGATATACTTAACACATCATCGGAATGTGTCGAAGGAGTTGACTGATGGCGTGGGCTGCGGAGATCCCCTACGACGACCTGCCGCCGCTTCCACCTCAAGGGCTCGACCTTGAGCCCAAAGCCGTGCTCAAGGCCGCCATCGAGGCGAGGACAGCATTGGCCACGCTCGCGCAGGTGGGCAAGATGCTGCCCAACCCCAACGTCCTCATCCACAGTGTCCCGTTGTTGGAAGCCCAGGCGAGTTCCGAGATCGAGAACATCGTCACGACCGCTGACGAGCTGTTCAAGTACGCCCACTCCGGTGGGGGCGACCACGCCACCAAGGAGGCATTGCGCTATCGGAGTGCTCTCTTCACCGGCCTAGCTGCCATCCGCCAGCGCCCGCTGTCGGCCGGGACCGCCGAAGTGATCTGCTCGGCACTGCACGGTCGGCAGATGACGGTGCGCGCCCTGCCCGGCACCCGGATCGGCAACCCTGCAACTGGCGCCATCATCTATGCACCTCCGGAGGGGCGCGAGCTGATCCGCGAGAAGCTCAGCGCTTGGGAGCGTTTCGTGCACGCCGAAGACGACCTCGATCCGCTCGTGAGGATGGCCTTGGGGCACTATCAGTTCGAGGCCATTCACCCTTTCCACGACGGCAACGGGCGCAGCGGTCGGGTGATCAACATTCTGATGCTCATCGAGGCGGGGTTGATCGACGACCCGATCCTGTATCTCTCACGCGCGATCATCGCGCGCAAGAACGACTACTACCGGCTGCTGCTCAGCGTCACCGCAGACGGAGCCTGGATCGACTGGATCCTCTACATGCTCGATGTCGTCCGTGAGTCGGCAGAGTCCACGACGCGCAAGATCGCGGCAATCCGCCAATGCCAGCACGAGATCACGGATCGCGCGCGCGCGGCCACGCCGGGTGGTCGCGACGCCCGTCTGCTCGAGGTGCTCTTCGAGCAGCCCTATTGCCGCATCGGCACCATCGTCGAGCGCTGCGAGGTCTCCCGCCAGACCGCCTCGACGTGGTTGCACGCCCTCGTCGGCAGCGGGCTCCTACAAGACGTCAAGGTGGGTCGCGAGGTCCTCTTCGTCAACCACGAGTTCCTCCACGTGCTCACCCGAGCGGAGTGAGAGCAATTGGCATCACGCACGAGTTAGCAGAGGGGATCGAGCCCGGTGGCCGTGACCGACAGCTCCCAGAGCCGCTCGGCAAAGTCGGCGTTGATCGCCCACTGCTTGACACCGCCGGTGGTGAGGTCGGCGTGCTCGGGCGGGACGACGCCCATGATCGAGCAGTTCTCGCAATAGACCCCGCCGCGCTCGGCGAGCTCCGGCGCAGTCGCCGCCCACAGTCCGGTCGACGCGCCCTGCTCGGGGGTCTTGAACCGCGGGTTGGGGTTGCCGTCGGCGTCGACCCAGCCGCGCGCGAGCAGGTCCTCGTGCGGCATATGCCGCTGCAGGTCGGTCATGATCCCGCCCGGGTGGACCGAGAAGGCGTGGATGCCGCGGGCCGCACCGCGCGCGTCGAGGCCCACCGCGAAGAGGGCGTTGGCCGTCTTGGCTTGCCCGTATGCCGCCCACGGGTCATAGGGGGTCGTCTCGAAGTTGACGTCGTCGAAGAGCACCGGCGAGCGGTAGTGCGCGACCGAGGAATAGGAGACGACCCGGGCGCCATCGGCGAGCAGATCTGAGACCCCGCCGACCAAGGCGAAGTGGCCGAGGTGGTTGATGCCGAACTGCGACTCCCACCCCTGCGGCGTGCGCGCCTGCGGGGAGGCCATGACGCCCGCGACGTTGACGACGAGGTTGATCGGCGTGCCAGCCGCGCGGATGCCGGCGGTGAACGCGGCGACCGAGTCGAGGTCGCCGAGGTCCATGGCGGCGACGGTCGCGCCCGCGACTCCTGCGAGCGCCTCGGCGGCGGTCTCGGGGCGACGCGCGGGGACGACCACCGTCGCGCCGGCGGCGCTGAGCGCCTTGACTGTCTCCAGGCCGAGGCCGGAATAGCCGCCGGTGACGATGGCATGCTGGCCGGTCAAGTCGTGTCCCGCGAGGACCTCGGTGGCAGAGCTGCGGTAGCCGAAGGCGGAGGCCAGTGGTTGCTGGCGGGCGATCATCTCTGAGGTGGTGGTCATGGCGCCCAAGGCTACGTCGGACGCCGGCGAACTCAGGTCGGCTGGACCACGTGAAATTCGATGCGCCGCACGATGGTGTCCTCGGTGATCGGTCCGGCGTGAGCCGCGCGCTGCCGCAACGATTCCCGGTCGGACTCGCCCGCGAGGCGCACATCCCGCTCGTCGATCGCCGCGAAGGGCAGCTCCTCGATGGCGTCGATCTCGATGAGCCCGTCGCCGACTGGGTAGCGCCCGCCCTCACGCGCCTGGTTGCGCGACCACAAACGGACCGTCACGGTGATCTCGCCAGCAAGGACCCGCCCACGCAACTCGGGGCTGAACTGGATGGCCACGGGTGATCACCAGCTCCGGATCGGCGCCATCCGACGAGGGTCTCACAACCCCCCTGACAGGTGGACCTGCGGGACGGCCGTCGTGCGTCGGATGCCCGACCGGCCGGCCCGGCGAGTCAGGTTCGCCCCGGAGTCGACCCCGAAAGCTCCCCTGAGCCTCCCCCGAACCCCCTGACCGTGCCCCCCTTCGCCGGACCAGGATTCCCTCACCCGCCCCGGCGCGACGCATCGAGATCCACGTGCCCGCCACCAGCCATCGGGGCACCAGCCATTTCCCCACGTGGTGTGCACCAGCAGTCGACGCGAAAGGAACCCTCATGCAGCACCCTCGCCCCCGCTCCCCAGCCATGCCTGACCACGCCCCGCCGACACGGCATACCCGTGAGACGCGAGTCGTCGGCGCCCTGGCGCTGGCAATGGCTACCTCCTTGGTGATCCAGAACGTCGTGCTCGCCGCCGGTGCACCCACCTATGGCGACCCGATCGCCCAGGTCTTCACCTTCCACCACGAGCACCGCACCGCAGTCGCGCTCACCGTCGGCCTGGAGGCGCTCAACCTGCCCCTGCTGCTCGGGCTCCTGGCCGGTCTGCACGGGCTCGTCGCGCGCCCGGCTCAAGTCGGCCACGCCGCAGTCTGGTCGCGACTCGCCCTCGCCGCCGGTGCGACTCTCGGCGCGATCATGGCGCTGTATGCCGTGCTCTGGATCGGCGTCGTGCTCGCCACCGGACAACTCACCGAGCCCGACACCACCTTCCGGCTGCTGTGGCAGATGCACGCGGCTGCCTTCGCGCTGGCGATGTCGGCGTTGGGCACCACCGTCATCGGTGTCGCCCTTGGCGCCGCTGCCGCCGGCCTGACGCCCGGATGGCAGCGCCTGCTCGGGTTGGTCGGGGGCGTCCTGCTGATCGCTGCCGGGACGGGCAGCCTCGCCATCGCGGACGGCTCGCCTTTGCTTTTCGTCGGTATGCCGGGCTATGCCGCCTGGGTCGTGTGGTTGATCGCCACCGGCCTGCGGTTGGTGCGCTCACCGACCCCGCGACCGACGGCCGGGTCCCCTGCGGCCGGGTGAAAGCTCTCTCGCTGCGACCTCGGGTGAGCACCTAGAACCGGAGAGCCAGTCCAATCCCCCACCCCCACGACCGAAGGATCGAAAACCATGCCCTACCCACCGAACACCCTTTCCCAAGGGAGGCGCCGCGCCCTCTGGGCGGGCGCCCTCGTCCTCACGGTGAGCGTCTTCGCCGTCCCGATCCGCCTTGCGGCGATGCACGGGTTCTCTGGCGAGCAGGCGCTGATATCGGCGGCCAGCTCGGCGGTCATCCGTGCTGGGGCAACCGGAGAGTCCGGTGACCCAAATGCCTTGACCGACCTGGTCGGCTTCTGGCGCCAGTTCCACGTCGTCAAGGCGACGCTCGCGCTCACGCTCGTGGTCACGCTCACCCTCCTGGCGACGTCGCTGGCCCGCTCGGCCCGAAACGCCCGACCGGGCTGGGCGCGCCGAGGCGCGCTCGCGGCATACGGCGCTGTCTTGCTCTGGCTGCTCGGCGGGCTCACCATCCTGCTTGCCAACGCGCAGGGGGCGATCGCGCCGCTGTCGTCCGTCGCCTCGCTGTTGCCCGCGCCGCGGCCGGCGAGCCCGCTCGCCGAGGTGCTCGGCGGCATACGCCACGGGGTTGAGAGCACCGGGGGCGCGGGGCTGGCGGGAGAGCTGCTGAGCGATTTCACGCTCTATCACGCGGCCTTCGCGATCATGGCGGCCGTTGCGGGTGTGCTGTTGACGGCCCTCGCGCTGCGAGCTGCGGCGGCGCGGCGGCGCGCCCGACGCGACCCACAGGACCGGGAGCCGGTCGACCCGACGTGGCTGGCGCACGTGGTCGTGCTGGGCGGGGCGGGTGCCGTCTTCCTGCTGCTGACTGCCGCCAATGTCAGCACGTGGATCCGCCCGGTCCCGGCACTCGTTGGCGCACTGGGCGGCTGACCGATGGCCGAGCTGCAGATCAAGCAGTATTCGCCTGCCCAAGTCCTCGGACTCTGGGCGGTGGTCACGGTGCCGATGGGGCTGCTGGCCTTCGTCGTCGAGCCCTTGCTCGTGCCGCACGTCGACCTGAACCGTGGGCTGCTGCACTGGATCCTCATGGTCGTCGGCATGGCCTGGCAGTGCCTCGTCTCGCTCTTCTTGCTGCGACGCGAGGGCCCGCTGCGATGGGCGAGCATCCGCGAGCGGGTGCGGCTCAATGCCCCCCGCGATCCCCGCACTGGCCTGACCCGCCCTCGGCTGATGTGGTGGGTGGTGCCGGCCATCGCCGCCAACCTGCTCCTCGGCCTGGCCGCACAGCCGCTCGTCGCGGCGTGGGCACGGCTCACCGGCCTCGAGGAGCCGCCGTGGGCGAATATCGCCGCGCTCGGCAAGCCCGAGTTCGTCGGTCAGTGGTGGATCGTTGCCCTCGCGCTCGTCAGCTGCGCCTTCAACTACGTGCTCGGAGAGGAGCTCTTCTTCCGTGGCGTGCTCCTGCCGCGGATGGAGCGGGCGTTCGGCCGCTGGGACTGGGTCGTCAACACGGTGCTCTTCGGCCTCTATCACGTCCACAAGATCTGGTTCTGGCCGGCGATGATCTTCGGCTCGTTCGGTCAGGCCTGGGCGGCTCGGCGCTATCGGTCGTTGTGGATGGCGATCATCGTGCACGGCATCGAAGGAGTCCTGGTCGTGGGCCTCGTCGTCGCCGTCGTCGGTGGGTGGTGGCTGCCCTGAGGGACATCCGCGGAGCGGGTATGCCGTCACCTTCGAGGTCTGCGCGCTGGCGCCGCCGGCGCTAGTCGCCTTGCGCTGCCTCGCGGAAGACGACGCGGAGGATGGCCTCCGTTTGTCGTCGCCCTGAATCCCAGTCGGGCGGTGTGGCGCCCGTGATGGTCCGACGGAGGATGGCCACGAGACCGGCGGCGAGGAAGGCCGCGGTGTTGTCGTGGCCCGGCGGCAGCTGCTGGGCAAAGCTCGCCTCGAGGTCGCGCTCGAAGGCTCTGGTGATGTCACCGAGCACCGGCTGGGTGAGCAGCGGCCGCAAGACGGGTGCCATCCGCGCGACGTGCTCGAAGAGCGGCCGGACGTCGGGTGGTCCATCCGATGTCCGGCCGCCAGGAAGGGCCGTGATAGCGGGGACGGCGCTGGTCAACAGGTCGAGCTGGTTGTCGTAGTGGGCGTAGAAGGCCGACCTGCTCACTCCGGATCGGTCGAGGATGTCCTGCACTCTGATGGCGCTCCACCGCCGCTCCTGGATGAGCTCGAAGATCGCCGCATGGAGCGCCCGACGGGTCCTGCTGACTCGTGGATCCTCGGTGTCAGACAATGCGCGACTCCTGTCCGCTAACGAACACTCGGGGCCTCGTGTCGGTTGTCTGGGCCTTGGGGCGTGCCCAGACTAGCGAACATGATGTTCGATATAACCCGTGCAGCGGTGGCGATCCGCGGGGTGGCTGTCACCAAGCGGTTTGGCCCCGAGGTCGCTGTGGACGCCGCGAGCTTCCATGCCCCCTGGGGCTGCGTGACCGGACTGGTGGGACGCAATGGCGCGGGCAAGACGACGCTCCTGCGCATGCTCGCGGGATTCAGCCAACCCGATGCGGGCGAGATCCTCGTCAACGGCCGGGCCTATCGATCGCTGTCCCACCCCCGCCAGGTGGTGGGGATCGTCAGCGACCGGCTGGGTGCCCATCCCGATCTCAGTGGCCACCGCCACCTGGAGCTCGTCGCCCAATCAGCGGGAATCGGCCGCAGCCACGTGGCGCGGACCCTCGATGAGGTCGGCCTCGACGCAGCCGCCCACCGGCCGGTCCGCACCTACTCCACGGGCATGAAGCAGCGCCTGGCCATCGCCACGGCACTTCTCGGTGAGCCGCCGCTGCTCGTGCTCGACGAGCCGTCGAGCGGCCTGGACATCGACGGCATACGGTAGCTGCGCCTGCTCGTCAGACGCACGGCCGCGGCTGGCGGAGCAGTCTTGATCTCGACTCATCAACTGAGCGAGCTGGCGACGGTCGTCGATCACATCGTCGCCATCGACAAGGGGCGCATCGTCACCAATTCCGCTGCCGCCGCGGTGTGCTCGGCCGCTGACAATGCCGACTTGGAGTCGGCGATCCAGCGGCTGTTGTCTCCCGGAACCACCAAGGAGTCGGTATGACTCCGAGCATCCGTCACGATGAGGTCGTCACGGCGCGCCGCCCGAGCGGCGCGATCACGCGTCTACTCCGCGCCGAACTGGCCGTGGCGTGGTCCACGCGGTCCGCCCGCATCGTGTGCGTCGCCAGCGTGGTGCTGGCGGGCGGGGCGTTGCTGGCCCATCTGTCGGCCACCGCGGGGCTGGAGCCTGGCGCTCGAGTGCGCATCGCCGTCAATGCAGCGAGCGTGGCGCCGGCGTCGCCGGCGTCTTGTCGGCGACCATGGATTACCGCCACCACCTCATCGAGCAACGCCTGTTGACCGAGCCCAATCGGCATCGCGTCGCCCTTGCCAAGGCGATGGTCGCCGCGGGGATCGGCGCCGTGTTTGGCGTCGTCGGTGCCATCGCGACCTGGCTCACGTTGAACGTCTACGCCACGCATGCGAGGGGGCCTCGGCTGCCCACGACCGATCCCGCCATGGCCCGGGCCTTCGCCGGGGTCGTCGTCGCCGGTGCACTCTTCGCCGTCCTCGGCCTCGGACTCGGCATGCTGGTCCGCAGCCAATCGGCCGGCCTCGGCGGATGGTTGACCTGGGTCTTGGTCGCCGAGCCACTCATCCACCTGGCCGCCCCGACGGTCGGGCGATGGTTGCCGAGTGCAGCCGGCAAGGCCCTGACTTACAGCCCCGAGCCAGAGCTCCTGGGCCAGGCAGCCGGCGGACTCGTCCTGGCGGCATACGCAGCGCTGTCGCTCGTGCTCGGCTGGCGAAGGCTCACCACCAGCGATGTCTGACCGGTTCGGCCTGTCGGTGCAGGTCTGCGGTCGGGACCAGGCGACTTGGGGCTCAGTCTTGCCAACCGGAACGGGTAAGGGCCGTTAGGGTCGAAGACGAGCGAAGGCCAGCAACGGAGGTCGCCCAGGAGCGAGAGGGAAAGATGTCACCGCAGGGGTTCCAGGACAAGGTCGCGTTCGTGTGGAAGGTGGCGGACAAGCTCCGTGGCACTTTCAAGCAACACGAATACGGCTCGGTCATGTTGCCGCTACTCGTCCTGCGCCGGATGGACGCCGTGCTTGCGCCCACGAAGCAGGCGGTGGTTGACGCCGCTCACACTATGGCCACGATCGGCGAGGGCCAGGCGGCGCTGCTGAAGAAGAAGGCCGGCCACCGCTTCTACAACACCTCGCCGCTCACCTTCCCGGCCCTGCTCAACGACGACAAGAACCTCGCCGACAACCTGCGCACCTACATCCGCAAACTCTCCCCCGAGGCCTACGCCGTCATGGAGGCCTACGACTTCGACCCCAAGCTCGAGCGGCTCGACCGCGCCGGGATCCTGTATGCCGTCGTCGCCGACTTCGCCGACCTCGACCTCCGCCCGTCTGTCGTCAGCAATGAGGCGATGGGCTACATCTTCGAGGAGCTACTGCGGAAGTTCTCCGAGATGAGCAATGAGACCGCCGGTGAGCACTACACCCCGCGCGAGGTCATCAGCCTCATGGTCAACCTGCTCGTCTCCGGCGAGGCCGCGCGAGAGCTCACCGAGAACCCCAAGCCGGTGCGTACCGTCTATGACCCGGCGGCGGGCACGGGCGGCATGCTCATGACGGCGCTGCACCACATCAAGAACCTCAACCCGGCGGCGATCGTCAACGTCTACGGCCAGGAGCTCAACGACGAGACGTGGGCCATCGCCCAGTCCGACCTGATGATGCACGAGACCGCGCCCGAGCGGATGCGTCAGGGCAACACCCTTACTGGCGACGCCTTCCCCACCGAGAAGTTCGACTACATCCTCGCCAATCCTCCCTTCCCCGGACAGTTGGTGTGTTGCGCGCTAGGTTGTGGGTGTGCCAACG
>CAZLGB010000012.1:0-32608 GCA_964558825.1 uncultured Intrasporangiaceae bacterium | reverse complement strand
CCGTGGGCTACCTGCTCAAGCACATGGACCCGGAGGAGATCCTCGAGGCCGTGCGGGCCGTCGCCGAGGGCGGGGCGCCGCTGGACCCCAAGGTCGCCCGCGTGCTGCTGGAGGCCCGCGCCCAGCCGCAGCCCGCCATGGCCGGTGCCTCCGTGGGTGGTCCCGGCCAGCCCGCGTCAGCGCCGGCACCCACCGGCCCAGCAGCAGCGCCGCCCACTCAGGAGTGACTCGCGGCCAAGGCGACGATCCCGGCCAGGGCTAGCCCCACCCCGGCCAGCTGGACCCGGCGCAACCGCTCGTGCAGGACGCGCCGGGCCAGCAGGATCGTCACGACCGGATAGAGCGAGCCGAGCACGGCGGCGATGCTCACCAGGCCCATCGACGAGGCCGCGCCGAAGAGCGCGTTGGCGGCCAGATCTCCCAGCCCGACGGCGAGCAGCACGGGCATCCACCGACGGGGTACCCCGCCGAGCGAGCGCGCGGCCACCGCGACGACGGCATACCCGAGCATGCTCGTCAGCCGCATGCCCCACAGCGTGTGCAGCAGCGACACCCGCGCGCCTCGGTCGATGGCGAACAGCCCGATCCCGAAACCGACGGCAGCCAGCCCCGCGAGCAGCACCGGACGCGCACCGAAGCCCTGCTGCAGCTCGGGGCCGGAGGCCAGCACCACTCCGAGCAGGGCGACGGCGATGCCGATCCAGGCCAGCGCTGACGGGGTTTCGCCCGTCAGCACGCCGAGCAGCACCGGGATCCCCGCGCCCAGCGCGGCGACGGGCGCAACGACGCCCATCGTCCCGGTGGCCAGGGCGGCATAGAAGCACAGCAGCCCGAGCGAGCCGCTCACCCCCGCGAGCATCGCCCAGGGCGACCACCCGGCATACCCCTGGGCGGGCAGCCCCCGCACGAGCACGACCGCGGTGAGCACGACGAGGGCGAAACCTTGCGACCAGGCGACGACGACGACCGGTCGCATCGAGCGGGAGAGCAGCCCGGCGACGAGGTCGCTCGTCCCCCACAAGGCCGCCGACAGGAGTGCGAGCAGGGCGGCCATGCCTGGCACGCTAGCGGGACCGCTGCGCACTGGTCGGCGCGTCTCAACGGCGCCTGCGGGCTGCGCCCCATACCCTCGGAGGGTGCGTGGACGATCCCTCTCTGGCGACGCGGCGACCGAGTTCGCTCGCGCCATCGCCGAGCTGCGCGAGGTGCGTCTGCGCCCGGAGGTCCGGCTCACCGAGGTCCCGGCCCCCCAACGCATCGCCCCGTATGCCGTGGCCCTCTCGGCCGAGGTCGTGGCGCCGGGCGACGGCGAGGAGCTCTCCTCGGGCCGCTTCGTCCTGCTGCACGACCCCTCCTGCCCCGAGCCGTGGGAGGGTGCCTGGCGGGCCGTGACCTTCTCACGGGCCGAGCTCGAGCCGGAGATGGCCGGCGACCCGGCCCTCGGTGAGGTCGGCTGGGCCTGGCTGGTCGAGGCGCTCGAGGAGCACGGCCTCGACTTCGGTGCCGAGGCCGGCACCGTCACCCGCGTGGTGTCCGAGCGCTTCGGAGGGCTGGCCGAGCGCGACCCGAGCGTCGAGATGGAGGTCCGCGCGTCCTGGACGCCGCTGGACGGGCGGCTCGGTGATCACCTGCTCGCGTGGTCGCAGCTGCTGTGCACCATCGCCGGTCTGCCTCCCCTGCCCGAGGGCGTCGTCGCCCTGCCCGGACCGCGGCGATGACCGCGCGAGTGACCCCACCCAAGCCCGGCCAGCCGGCCGACTCCCCCGCCGACTCGCTCACCGACTCCCCCGCCGACTCGCTCACCGACGACCCGACTGCCGACCCGACTGCCGATCCGGCTGAGGGCTCCGAGCCCGACCGGGTGCTCGTCCCGCTCACCACACCGGCCGGCGGGGTCCCCGACGTCGTCGCCGACGAGCGCCGCCTCATGGCTGCCGCCGCCGCGATCGGCGCCGGCACCGGGCCGGTCGCCATCGACGCCGAGCGCGCGTCGGGCCATCGCTACGGACAGCGGGCCTATCTCGTGCAGATCCGTCGCGAGGGCGCCGGCACCTGGCTGCTCGACCCGGTCGCCTGCCCGGACCTCAGCCCGGTGGCCGAGGCCATCGCCGACGCCGAGTGGGTGCTGCACGCGGCGACCCAAGACCTCGTCTGCCTCGCCGAGGTCGGGCTGCGTCCCCGTGCGCTCTTCGACACCGAGCTGGCCGCGCGGCTGGCCGGCCTGCCCCGGGTCGGTCTCGGGGCGGCCATCGAGCACTATCTCGGCTTCTCGCTCGCCAAGGAGCACTCGGCGGTCGACTGGTCACGTCGCCCCCTGCCGCTGCCCTGGCTGCAGTATGCCGCGCTCGACGTCGAGGTCCTCGTCGAGCTGCGCGACGCCGTCGCGGCCGACCTGGCCGACCAGGACAAGTCGCAGTGGGCGCAGGAAGAATTCGCCGCGCTGCTCGACTTCGCCGGGCCGCCGCCGCGCATCGACCCGTGGCGGCGCACCTCGGGCATCCATCGGATCCGCCGGCGGCGCGGCCTCGCGCTGCTGCGCGAGCTGTGGCTGACCCGCGACCGGATCGCCCAGCGCCGCGACATCTCACCCGGTCGGGTGTTGCCCGACAGCGTCCTCGTCGAGCTGGCCGCCGACCCGCCCAAGGATCTCCCCGAGTTCAGCGTGCGCCGCTCGCTGCGGCCCGCCGCGCGCAACCCTCGCGCCTGGATGGAGTCCATCGACCGGGCCATGGCCATCGCCGAGGATCGGCTGCCTCCCCTGGCCCTTCCGGGGTCCGGTCCGCCGCCCCCGCGGGCCTGGGCCGAGCGCGACCCCGTCGCCGCGGCTCGGCTGGGCGAGGTCCGGGCCGGGCTCACGGCATACGCCACCGAGCGGGTGGTGCCGCTGGAGAATCTGCTCAACCCCGACCTGCTGCGCCGCACCCTGTGGACACCTCCGGACGAGCCGACCGAGACGGCCTTCGCCACGGCCCTCACAGCCGGTGGCGCCCGCCCGTGGCAGGTCTCGATCGCGGCGCCGCTGCTGGCCGCCGCGGCCGCCCAGCACAGCTGAGCACGGCGCCCTGTTTCCACGGGTGACCCGACTCACGCAACGGTCAACGACGGCATTGGTTACTCGCCGGTAGCATGCCACCAAGGACAGCCACCACTGCCCCCATGACGTTTGCCTGAGGAGGCTAAGACATGCCCCGAACCCTTCGAGAGGTCGTCTTCGTCGAGGGGGTCCGCACCCCGTTCGGCAAGGCCGGCGACAAGGGCATCTATGCCCAGACGCGGGCCGACGACCTCGTCGTGCGCTGCATCCGGGAGCTGCTGACCCGTCACCCCGAGCTGCCCAAGGACCGGGTCGAAGAGGTCGCCATCGCCGCGACCACCCAGATCGGTGACCAGGGGCTGACCATCGGCCGCGTCGCGGCCCTGCTCTCGGGGCTGCCCAACACCGTCCCGGGCTATGCCATCGACCGGATGTGCGCCGGAGCGATGACCGCCGTGACGACCGCGGCGTCCTCGATCGCCGTGGGCGCCATCGACGTGGCCATCGCCGGCGGCGTCGAGCACATGGGCCGCCACCCGATGGGGCAGGGCGTCGACCCCAACCCGCGTATCGTCGCCGAAAAGCTCGTCGACCAGTCGGCCCTGTCGATGGGCATGACCGCCGAAAACCTCCACGACCGCTATCCGCAGCTGACCAAGGCCCGCTGTGACGCCTTCGCCGTCGCCTCGCAGGCCAAGCTGCAGGCGGCCTACGAGGCCGGCAAGATCCAGCCGGACATGGTGTCGATGAGCACCCGCCACAAGGAGCTCGGCTGGGGCCTCGCGACGGCCGACGAGCCGCCGCGCCCGGGCACGACCCTCGACGACCTGGCCGCGCTCAAGACCCCCTTCCGGGCGCGCGGCAATGTCACCGCCGGCAACTCAGCAGGCCTCAACGACGGCGCGACCGCGTGCATCATCGCCTCCGAGGAGGCCGCGACCGAGTTGGGTATGCCGGTCCGCATGCGGCTGGTGTCCTATGGCTTCGTCGGCGTCGAGCCCGAGGTCATGGGGATCGGCCCGGTGCCGGCCACCGAGAAGGCCCTCGCCAAGGCGGGCCTGTCGATCGAGGACATCGGCCTCTTCGAGCTCAACGAGGCCTTCGCGGTGCAGGTCATCGCCTTCCTCGAGCACTTCGGCATCGCCGACGACGACCCGCGGGTCAACCCCTACGGTGGGGCGATCGCCATCGGTCACCCGCTCGCCTCGTCGGGTGTGCGACTGATGACCCAGCTGGCGCGCGAGTTCGAGGAGCACCCGGAGGTCCGTTATGGCATCACCGCCATGTGCATCGGCCTGGGCATGGGTGGCTCGGTCATCTGGGAGAACCCGCACCACCCGGACTACGTCCCGTCCGTCTCCACCGGAAAGGTGGCCTGAGCATGACCACCCAGCCTGACACCGCCGCCGTCGACTTCGGCGCTCTCTTCCCCGAGGAGGTTGTCACCAAGGCGCTCGTCCGCGATGTCGCCCTCGCCGGTGGGGCCGGCACGATGGCCCTGGTCACCCTCGACAACGGCTTCGACCACACCAAGCCCAACACCTTCGGCCCGGCGACCGTCGCCGGGCTGCAGGCCTGCTTCGACGGGTTGCGCGCCCGGGCCGAGGCCGGCGCGATCCAGGCCGTCGGGCTCACCGGCAAGCCGTTCATCTTCGCCGTCGGCGCCGACCTGTCCGGTGTGCCCAAGGTGACCCAGCGCGAGCAGGCGCTGGCCATCGCCCGCGCCGGGCACGCGGCATACGCGACGCTGATGGACCTGCCGGTGCCGACCTTCGCCTTCGTCAATGGCGCGGCGATGGGCGGCGGCGTCGAGATCGCGCTCGCGTGCGACTACCGCACCATCTCGGCCGGCGTGCCGGCCGTGGCGCTGCCCGAGTGCTTCCTCGGGCTCGTGCCGGGCTGGGGCGGCTGCTATCTGCTGCCCAACCTCATCGGTCCGGCCAAGGCTCTGTCGGTCATCGTCGAGAACGCGCTCAACACCAACAAGATGCTCAAAGGCCCGCAGGCCTTCGAGCTGGGGATGGCGGACGCGATCTTCGAGCCGGCCGACTTCCTCGAGAGCTCGATCGCCTGGGCGAGCCAGGTCGTCTCCGGTGCGGTGAGCGTCACTCGACCCGAGGTCCCGCGCGACGAGGCGACGTGGAATGCCGCCGTGGCCGCCTCGACGATGCTCGCCGACATCAAGACCGGCAAGCAGTCACCGGCCCCCTATCGGGCCCTGGCGCTCGTCGCCGCTGCCCGGACGGCCACCCGTGAGGAGGCCTTCGCCGCCGAGGACGACGCACTCGCCGACCTGCTCATGGGCGACGAGCTGCGCGCCGGGCTCTACTCCTTCGACCTCATCCAGAAGCGGGCCAAGCGCCCGGCCGGGGCCCCGGACAAGGGCCTCGCTCGCCCGGTCACCAAGGTCGGCATCGTCGGAGCCGGGCTGATGGCCAGCCAGCTCGCGTTGCTGTTCATCCAGCGCCTCGAGGTGCCGGTCGTCATGACCGACCTCGACCAGGAGCGGGTGGACAAGGGCGTGGCCTATGTCCACGGTCAGCTCGACGGGCTGGCCAAGAAGGGGCGCCTCTCGGGTGACCGGCTCAGCCGTTACAAGGGCCTCATCACCGGCTCGACGAGCAAGTCGGGCTTCGCCGACGCCGAGTTCGTCATCGAGGCCGTCTTCGAGGAGATGTCGGTCAAACAGCAGGTCTTCGCCGAGTGCGAGGCCGTCGTCTCCGACACCTGCGTGCTGGCGACCAACACCTCGTCGCTGTCGATCTCCGAGATGGCCGGCAAACTCGCTCACCCCGAGCGGGTCGTCGGCTTCCACTTCTTCAACCCGGTCGCGGTCATGCCGCTGCTGGAGATCATCCGGGGCGAGGGCACCGACGACCCGACGGCCGCCACGGCCTTCGCGGTCGGCGCCAAGCTCAAGAAGACCTGCATCCTCGTCAAGGACAGCCCGTCCTTCATCGTCAACCGGCTGCTCGGTCGCTTCATGGGTGAGGTGGGCCGAGTCAACGACGCCGGGACACCGGTCGAGGTCATCGATGCGGCCTTCATGGGCTTCGCCCCGATGCCGCCCTTCGTCCTGCTCGGGCTGGTCGGCCCGGCCATCGCGCTGCACAACGGCGAGACCCTGCTGAAGGCCTTCCCCGACCGCTTCTACGTCTCGGACAACCTCAAGCGCATCGTCGCGGCCCGCAAGCCCGGCTTCTACAAGTTCGAGGCCGGGCGTCAGGTGGCCGACCCCGAGGTCCTCGCGCTCATGGACACCCCGGCCGAGCCGGTCGTGCTCACCCCCGCGCAGGTCCGCGAGCGGGTGCTCGGAGCGATGGCCCAGGAGGCCCGGCTCATGCTCGACGAGGGTGTCGCCCAGGCCCCCATGGACATCGACCTGGCGATGATCACCGGGGCCGGTTTCCAGTTCTGGAATGGTGGGCTCACCCCGCTGCTCGACCGCACCGGCGTCGCCGAGCAGGTCACCGGCGCGCGCTTCCTCCCGCCGGGGGTTGCGAGCGTCCCCGCCTGACCGTCATCCACGGGGAGGTATGCCGGGTGGTCACCACCCGGCATACCTCCGCGTTTTGGTGGGCCGAGTGGTCGGGAGCATCTCATGAGAGAGATACGATGCACAGCATGGCGAAGGACTACCGGCAGCGGATCGGCGCGCTGATCCGCGATGCACGGCGGCACAAGGGGCTGACCCAGGCCGAGCTCGGACGGCTGCTGGCGACCAGCCAGAGCGCCGTCGCACGGATCGAGCAGGGCCAGCAGAATCTCTCGCTCGAGATGCTCGCGCGCATCGGTGAGGCCCTCGACCAGGAGCTGCTCACCCTCGGTCAGTCCCGCCCCCAGCATCTGCGCATCGTCGGCGGCACCAAGCTCTCCGGCGAGATCGCCGTCAAGACCTCCAAGAACGCCGCCGTGGCGCTGCTGTGCGCCGCCCTACTCAACCGCGGCCGCACGACCCTGCGCCATCTCGCGCGGATCGAGGAGGTCAACCGGATCATCGAGGTGCTCACCTCGATCGGGGTCAAGGTGCGCTGGCTGCCCGACTCCAACGACCTCGAGCTCGTGCCCCCGGCCGTGCTCGACCTCGACGCGATGGACGAGGAGGCCGCCCGGCGCACCCGCACGGTCATCATGTTCCTCGGCCCGCTGCTGCACGACCGGCCGCACTTCCGGCTCCCGTATGCCGGTGGGTGCGACCTCGGCACTCGCACCGTCGAGCCGCACCTCACCGCCTTGCGGGCCTTCGGGCTCGACGTGGTGGCCACCCACGGCTTCTACGAGGCCACGGCCAGCCCGCGCCACCCGGACCGCGCCATCGTGCTGACCGAGCGCGGCGACACGGTGACCGAAAACGTCCTGCTCGCCGCCGCGCGCAATCCCGGCACGACGACGATCCGCAATGCCTCCCCCAATTACATGGTCCAGGACCTGTGCTTCTTCCTTCAGGAGCTCGGGGTGGGGATCGAGGGCATCGGCACGACGACCCTGCGGGTCACCGGGGTGGCGAGCATCGACGTCGACGTCGAGTACTCCCCCAGCGAAGACCCCATCGAGGCGATGTCACTGCTCGCCGCGGCCGTGGTCACCGAGTCGGTCATCACCATCCGCCGGGTGCCCATCGAGTTCATGGAGATCGAGCTGGCGACCCTCGCCGGAATGGGGATGGAGGTCAAGGAGTCGACGGAATACCTCTCCGCCAACGGCCGCACCCGCCTGGTCGACCTGACGACCTCACCCGGACCACTGCGGGCGCCGATCGACAAGATCCACCCCATGCCCTTCCCCGGGCTCAATATCGACAATCTGCCGTTCTTCGCCCTCATCGGGGCGATGGCCGAGGGCTCGACGATGCTGCACGACTGGGTCTATGACAACCGGGCGATCTATCTCACCGAGCTGACCAAGCTCGGCGCCCGGGTCCAGCTGCTCGACCCCCACCGGGTGCTCATCGAGGGACCCACCCGCTGGCGGGCGGCCGAGGTCATGTGCCCACCGGCGCTGCGCCCGGGTGTGGTCGTGCTGCTGGCCATGCTCGCAGCGCCCGGCACGTCGGTGCTGCGCAACGTCTATGTCATCAACCGCGGTTACGAGGATCTCGCCGACCGGCTCAACGCCCTCGGCGCGACCATCGAGGTCTTCCGCGACAACTGATCCGCTCAGCAGGCGCAGGCGCCCCTGCGACCTGCGTATGCCGGTCGCCGGCAGCGGAGAACGCCCCTTGCGGAGAACGCCCCCTGAGGAGAACGCCCCCTGGGGAGAGCACCCGCCGCGGGGAGAGCCCGGCATACCCCACGATCGAGGGTGGGGGCCGTCCGGAAAGGCTCCGGCATCCGGGCTGGGGCACTCGGACGGCGCGGGACCGGGCACCCCCCTGCTGCCCGGCCGCCGGCCGCCCGCACCCGATCAGACGAGGTGGGTCAGGTAGTAGAAGGCGATGACGACGAAGACCGCGACGGTCTTGATGAGCGTTGTCCCGCGTCAGCGTCGCGGAACGACGCATGCCTGGGCGCGTCGCTCGGGACGACGCACGCCTGCGGACGAGACGGGTGGCAGGTTGGCACCGGTCGCGGTCGTGAAGCAGCCCGTGAAGCACGCCGTGGTGTGGTGATCACCCCACCAGCCGCTGCTTCATGCACTCCGTCAGCCCCGTGTCGACTGCTCAGGCCGGCAACAGGCGATCGATGGCGTCGGCGATGGCGGCGATGCCGTCCGCGCCGAAGACGATGCTGAAGTGGTTGGTGTCGGGCACGTGGGTGACCCGCAGCGCCTCGGGCAGCGCGAGCGCGGCCAGGCGGCCCTCGTCATAGAGCCCCTGCGGCTCGTCGAAGAGCCCACGCCGTGCCCAGAGGAACTCCATCGGCACGCCGGCCTCGACGGCCGCGCGGGCTGCTCCGGGCAGCCGTGGGTGCAGCAGCACATCGCGACCGTCGGCGTTGATCGCTTGCGCGACACAGGAACTGCGCACCAAGCCGTCGGCCCCGTGGACGACGTCGTGGCCGAGATAGGTCAGCGCCGCCTCCCGCTCCGGGCCGGCGAGCAGCGCGCGCAGCGCGGGGTTGGTCGCGACGAAATCGATGAGTGCCTGCTCGTCGGGGAAGGTCATGGCGATGCGGGCGAGCGACGGGCCGAGCATCGCGGCCATGACGGCGTCGACGTCGACACCCGGGGGCACCGGGAAGTTCAGCCCACCGTCGATGAGCAGCGCGCCACGGATGGCCTGTGGGTGCGCGGCGGCGAGCAGTGCCGTGACCATCGCGCCCATCGAGTGACCGACGACGAGCGGCGGGGCGGGCGCGGTCTGGGCCAGCGCGAGCATGTCGGCGACGTGGACGTCGAGCCCGGCGTGATCGGGCGCCGCCGGGCTGTCGGCGCGGCCCTGCAGGTCGGGCGCGAGGATGCGCAGCCCACCCGGTCCGTGGCGCCGGGCCAACTCGGCGACGAGCGGAGGCCAGCACAGCGCGTTGGCGGTGATGCCGTGGATGAGGATGACCACGGGCGCATCGGCGGCTGGATCGCCGACCGACAGGTCGTGCACGAAGGGGCTCATGCCCCCATTGTTGCGGCGAGCGAGTCGGCGATCGCCTCGGGGGTGAGCCCGATCTCCTCGAGCACCTCCGCGCGGCTCGCGTGCCCGAAGAAGCGCTTGGGTATGCCGTGCAGGTGCACCGGCCCGGCATACCCGCCGGCCCGGAGCGCCTGGGTGACCTGGGTGCCGACTCCCCCGACGACGAGGTTGTCCTCGATGACCGCGACTGCCCTTGCGCCAGAGGCCAATTCGACGAGGTCGGGGCTGACCGGGACGGCCCAGCGCGGGTCGACGACCGCCACGCCGAGGCCTTGCGCTGCGAGCTTGTCGGCCACGCCCATGGCTGTCGCGCACATCTCGCCGACGCCGACGATGAGCAGGTCGAGCGGGCGGCCCTCGTCGGGGTCGCGCAGCACGTCGACCGATCCGACCTCGCGGACGGCGGCGATGGGTGCCGGAGGATTCTGCTTGGAGAAGCGCAGCACCGTCGGAGCGTCGGAGACCTCGACGGCCTCCCCCAGCGCCCGCTCCAGCTCGATGGCGTCGCGGGGAGCGCACACACGCACCCCGGGCATGAGCCCGGTGATCGTCATGTCCCACATGCCGTTGTGCGAGGCCCCGTCGGTGCCGGTGACCCCGGCGCGGTCGAGTACGACGGTCACCCCGGCACCATGCAGGGCGCAGTCCATGAGCAGCTGGTCGAAGGCCCGGTTGAGGAATGTCGCATAGACGCAGACGACCGGGTGCAGCCCGGCATATGCGAGGCCTGCGGCCATGGTCAGCGCGTGCTGCTCGGCGATGCCGACGTCAAAGACCCGGTCGGGGAAGCGTCGCGAAAACTCTTCCAGCCCAACGGGAATGAGCATCGCCGCGGTGATCGCGACCACGTCGGAGCGCCGCTCGCCGACCCGCACGATCGCGTCGGAGAACTCGTCGGTCCAGATGCGTCCCTTGACCTGCAGCGGCAGCCCGGTCTCGGGGTTGATCTTGTCGACGGCGTGAAAGCGGTCGGCCTCGTTTTCGCGGGCGAGGGCATAGCCCTTGCCCTTCTTGGTGATGACGTGGACGATGACCGGCCCGCCGAAGGAGCGCGCCTTGCGCAGCGCGTGCTCGATGGCCTGCTCGTCGTGGCCGTCGACCGGGCCGACGTATTTGAGCCCGAGGTCCTCGAACATCCCCTGCGGGGAGAGCATGTCCTTGAGGCCCTTCTTGACCCCGTGCATGGCGCCATACATCGCCGGGCCGACGACCGGGGTGCGGCGCACGGCGCGCTTGCCGAGGTCGAGGACGTGCTCATAGCCCTGAGTGGTCCGCAGCGTCGCGAGGTGGTCGGCCAGACCGCCCTTGGTCGGTGCATAGGACCGGGCGTTGTCGTTGACGACGATGACGAGCGGGAGGTCCTTCTCGACCGCGATGTTGTTGAGCGCCTCCCAGGCCATCCCGCCGGTCAGCGCGCCATCGCCGATCACCGCGACCGTATGCCGGTCGAACTCGCCGCGGAGCCTGCGCGCCTTGGCGATGCCGTCGGCCCACGACAGGGCGGTCGAGGCGTGGGAGTTCTCGACGACATCGTGAGGGGACTCCGAGCGGCTCGGATAACCGGAGAGCCCGCCGCGGGCCCGCAGCTTGGCGAAGTCCTGTCGGCCCGTGAGCAGCTTGTGGACATAGGCCTGGTGGCCGGTGTCGAAGACAAGGGTGTCGCGGGGCGAGTCGAAGACCCGGTGCAGCGCGATGGTCAGCTCGACGACGCCGAGATTGGGGCCGAGGTGGCCGCCCGTGCGAGTGACCGCCGCGACGAGGAAGTCGCGGATCTCCTGGGCCAGCGGCGCGAGCTGCTCGGGGGGAAGGGAGCGCAGGTCGCTGGGTCCGTGGATCGAGTCGAGCAGTGCCACGAGGGCGCGTCCTTCCGGCGTTTCAGGGTCGTTCGAGTGTAGTTCACGACGGCCGAGCCGGCCTCCCTCCCGCGCCGTATGCCGGTGCCGGCGCGCGCTTGGGTGACGCCGCCGGCGGTCAGTGGACGACGACGGTGACCCCCTCGGGCGCGCGCAGGACCCTGACCTCCCCCTGCGCATCGACCGCGAGATCGACCCGGCCACCGAGGAAGCGCAGACCCTGCACTCGCATCGGCCCGAAGGGCGCCGGGCGGATCGGGCGCACGTGCAGGGTGCGCCCGGCCGCGTCGGGCACACGGCATACGCGACAAACCCTTTGCGCCCGAGACATCGGCCTGACCACGATGGGCCCGTGGCGATGCACGACGACGAGGTGCCCATCGACGAGGGCACCGTGCGGGCGCTCGTCGGCGAGCACTTCCCGCAGTGGCGTGACGCAGCCGTCACGCGGCTGTCCACAGCCGGCACAGTCAACGCGATCTTCCGGCTGGGCGAGCAGTTGGTGGCCGGTTTCCGTTGCGGCTCACGGAGATTGGCGAGGCACGAGCCTGGCTGGAGGCAGAGGCGGCCGCTCAGCAGGAGTTCGCTGCGCTCAGTCCCTACCCCTCTCCGGCGCCCCTGGGCATCGGCGCGCCCGGCCGGGGCTATCCCCTGCCGTATGCCGTGCAGACCTGGGTGCCCGGGCGCGTGCCGCAGGTCGGCGAGGGTGCCGACTCGGTGGCGCTCGCCGACGACCTGGCCGAGCTCGTCGCGACCCTGCGCGCCGCGCCGACCCGCGGCCGGACCTTCGCGGGGAGCGGTCGCGGTGGCGCGCTGAGCGACCACGACGACTGGGTGGCCGAGTGCATCCGGCTCAACGCGCGGTGGTTCGACCCCGTCCGGACCGCGGCCACCTGGTCACGGATGCGGCAGCTGCCGCGCGAGGACCCTGATGTCATGAGCCACGGCGATCTCGTCCCCGGCAATGTCCTCGTCGACGCCGCCCGCCTGGTCGGGGTCCTCGACACCGGCGGTTTCGCTCCGGCCGACCCGGCGCTCGAGCTCGTGTGCGCGTGGCATCTGCTCGACGCCCCCCGGCGGGCACGCCTACGCGCGGCCCTGGACTGCTCGGATCTGCAGTGGGAGCGCGCCCGGGCCTGGGCCTTCCAGCAGGCCATGGGGCTGGTCCACTACTACGTGCGCAGCAACCCCGCCATGCACGCCCTGGGCCTGCGCACGATGCGCGAGCTGCTGCACGCCGACTGATTCGCGCGGCCGACGGCCACGCGGTGGCGAGATTCCGTGCGCTGCACCCGCCCGAGGGGGCACGGCATACGCTGCAGGCATGTTCACCGCCCTGCACACCCTTGTGTATGCCGAGGACCCCGAGGCCGCGCGCGCGTTCTTCCGCGACGTGCTCGAGTGGCCGCACGTCGACACCGGCGGCGGGTGGCTGATCTTCAAGAGCGGCCCGAGCGAGCTGGGCGTGCATCCCACCGGGCCCGAGTCCGGCGGCGAGCGGCTCGACTTCTCGCTCGTTTGCGACGACCTCGAGGCGACCGTCGCGGCGCTCGCGGCCAAGGGGGTCGAGCCGCTGCGCCCGATCCGCGACGACGGGTGGGGGCTGACGACCGAGCTGCAGATCCCCGGTGGGCCGGTCATCATGATCTACCAGCCGCGCTACGACCCGCCGGCGCTCACGCTCTGACCTCGTCCGACCCGGCCGCGCGCCGTCAGAGGCGCGGCACGAAACGCTTGCCCTGCAACGCTTCGTGGATCAGCTCGGCCCCGCGGCGAGCCGCGCGCAGCCGCAACCCCTCGGTCTCGATCTGGGTCATGATCTCGGCCAGCGCCTCGGGGGTGACGAGCGGCCCGATCTCCACCCGCGCCGCCCGATAGGCATCGCGCATCGCGACGATCTGCCCGTCGAGGTGGCGCTGGGCGAGCCAGGCGAGGGCGACGGCGTTCTTGCGCCACCCGGCATACGCGCGATAGTCCGGCGGGCACTGGTCGAGCAGCCAGCCGACCGCGCGCGCCTCCCAGCCCGGCGCCTCGGCCGGCGGCACCTCGCGCGGCCACCCGGGCGGGATGGCGGCGCTCACGTGGCCGCCCCCTTCTCGATGACATAGACGAGCCCGCCCGATCCGCGCTGCCAGGCCCGCTCGAACTCCCGCCGCTGATAGGTCACCCGCACCCGTGCATTGTCGGGTATGCCGTGCGACGCCGGGTCGTTGCACACGACATCGCCGTCGGCCGTCAGCCCGACGATGACGAGCAGGTGCCCGGCGGTGACATAGCCGGCACCGGTCAGCTCGCCTTCGCCGTGAGCCACCGAGGCGATGAGCGGGATCCCGTTGCGTAGCAACGCTTCTGCCTCGGCCAGCGCCGGCAGGCGGGTCAGGTGAGCAGCGAGTCCGAAGCTCGCTGCAAAGGCCGCGCCGAAGGCCCAGTTGCCACAGCCCCCGTATGCCGCGTCATAGGTCCCGCGCGCCGCGTGGTCGACCTCGCGGTCGTCGGGATGCCCGACCCACGCCAGGTCGTCGTCCGTCGGCCCGATCCCCCCGTACCGCAACACCATCGCGAGCGACGTGGCAGCGCACCACGACGCTCCCCCGCCGTCCCACTGCGGAAAGTGCCCCCGATGGCGCTGCTGCGACAAGGCCGGCACGTCGAGCAGCACCGCCCCGGCGGGGCGCCACTCGTCAGGAAGTGGAACCCAGTCGCCCGCGGAGGCGAGGGCACCGGCATACCTCAGCGTCGCGCCGGGCCCCTGGCGGCGCACTCGCAGCTGCCAGGCCGCGAAGCCGCCGCGATCCCCCGACCGCAGCACGTCGACCTCGACCGAGCCGTATGCCGTGCGCTGTCCCGCCACGCTCGTGCGCGCGAGCGATCCACCCTCGGAGGGCAGGTCGGCGCACCAGCGGCCCAGCTCGAACCACTCCGACCATGACCCGTCCGCGCACCGGCCCCGCAACTGGATCTCGACCCACGACCCCACAGGGGTGTCGGCATTCCACGACGGCACGAGCTCGGTTGCGACGAAAGGCAATTCGACGACGGGCGAGAGCCAATCCGCCCCGTCCGACGTCCCCACAGACAGCGCCGCGCCACGCCACCCGGTGTGGGTGACGTGGCGCGGTGAGCGTCCCTGCGGCATACCCGATCGGGCTGCGCTCAGTTGACGAGCGAGCGCAGGACGTATTGGAGGATGCCGTCGTTGCGGTAGTAGTCGCGCTCACCGGGGGTGTCGATGCGCAGCACCGCGTCGAACTCGGTGACCTCACCCGAGGGCTTGGTCGCCGTCACGTGCAACGTGCGAGGGGTGACCCCGTCGTTGAGCGCGGTGACCCCGGCGATGTCGAAGGTCTCGGTGCCGTCGAGCCCCAGCGAATCGGCCGTCTGGCCGTCGGGGAACTGCAGCGGCAGCACGCCCATGCCGATGAGGTTGGAGCGGTGGATGCGCTCGTAGCTCTCGGCGATGACGGCCTTGACCCCGAGCAACCGGGTACCCTTGGCCGCCCAGTCACGCGAGGAGCCCGAGCCATACTCCTTGCCCGCCAGCACGACGAGCGGCACACCCGCCGCCTGGTATGCCGCGGAGGCGTCGTAGATGAACGCCTGCTCGCCGCCGGCGAGGAAGTTGCGGGTGAAGCCACCCTCGACCCCGTCGAGCAGGAGGTTCTTGAGCCGGATGTTGGCGAAGGTGCCGCGGATCATCACCTCGTGGTTGCCCCGGCGGCTGCCGTAGGAGTTGAAGTCCTTCTTGTCGACTCCGTGCGCCGCGAGGTATTGACCGGCCGGGCTGTCGGCCTTGATCGACCCGGCCGGGCTGATGTGGTCGGTGGTGACCGAGTCGCCGAGCTTGGCCAGCACCCGCGCCCCGGAGATGTCCGAGACGGGCGACGGCGTCAGCGCCATCCCCTCGAAGTAGGGGGGCTTGCGCACGTAGGTCGAGTCGGCGTCCCACTCGAAGGTGTTGCCCTCCGGGGTGGGCAGCGAGCGCCACCGCGAATCGCCGGCGAAGACATCGGCATACTCGCGCGTGAAGAGGTCCTGCTTGATCGACGCGTCGATGACGGCCTGGACCTCCTCGGGGGCGGGCCAGATGTCGCGCAGGAAGACGTCGTTGCCGTCGTTGTCCTTGCCCAGCGGCTCGGTCTCGAAGTCGAAGTCCATCGTCCCCGCAAGCGCGTAGGCGATGACCAGCGGCGGCGAGGCGAGGTAGTTCATCTTGACGTCGGGGCTGATGCGGCCCTCGAAGTTGCGGTTGCCCGAGAGCACCGCCGTCACCGCGAGGTCGTTGGCGTTGATCGCCTCGGAGATCTCCGGCTCGAGCGGGCCGGAGTTGCCGATGCACGTCGCGCAGCCATAGCCGACGAGGTAGAAGCCGACGGCCTCCAGCGCCGGCCACAGGCCCGCCGCGTCGTAGTAGCCGGTGACGACCTTGGAGCCGGGCGCCATCGAGGTCTTGACCCACGGCTTGCGGGTGAGCCCCTTGGCGGCCGCCTTCTGGGCGACCAGGCCGGCGGCGATCATCACCGACGGGTTGGAGGTGTTGGTGCACGAGGTGATCGAGGCGATCGACACGGCCCCGTGGCGCAGCGCGAACTCGCGCCCGTCGGCCATGTGCACGTCGACGCTCGCGGTCGGGTCGGCGGTATAACCCGGCAGGGCGGCCGCGAAGGCCGACTTGGCCGAGGCCAGCTCGATGCGGTCCTGCGGGCGCTTGGGGCCGGCGATCGACGGGACGACGGTGCCGAGGTCGAGCTCGAGCTTCTCGGAGAAGCGCGGCTCGGCGGCCGGGTCGAGCCACAGCCCCTGGGCCTTGGCATAGGCCTCGACGAGGGCCAGCGTGGCCTCGTCGCGCCCGGTGAGGCGCAGGTAGTCGACCGTCACCGAGTCGATGGGGAAGATCGCGCAGGTCGAGCCGAACTCCGGGCTCATGTTGCCGATCGTCGCGCGGTTGGCCAGCGGCAGGGCGGCCACGCCGGCGCCGTAGAACTCGACGAACTTGCCGACGACCTTGTGCTTGCGCAGCATGTCGGTGATGGTCAGCACGACGTCGGTCGCGGTGACACCGGGCTTGACCGCACCGGTGAGCTTGAAGCCGACGACCCGCGGGATGAGCATCGACACCGGCTGGCCGAGCATGGCCGCCTCGGCCTCGATGCCGCCGACGCCCCATCCGAGCACGCCCAGGCCGTTGACCATCGTCGTATGCGAGTCGGTGCCGACACAGGTGTCGGGGTAGGCCAAACCCTCGCGGGTCATCACCGTGCGGGCCAGCCGCTCGATGTTGACCTGGTGGACGATGCCGGTGCCCGGGGGCACGACCTTGAACTCCTCGAAGGCCGTCTGACCCCAGCGAAGGAACTTGTAGCGCTCGCCGTTGCGCTCGTATTCGAGCTCGACGTTGCGCTCGAAGGCGTCGGGGCGACCGAAGACGTCGATCTGCACCGAGTGGTCGATGACCAGCTCGGCGGGCGCCAGCGGGTTGATCTGCGCCGGGTCGCCACCGAGCTCGACGACGGCCTCACGCATCGTCGCGAGGTCGACGACGCACGGCACGCCGGTGAAGTCCTGCATGACCACGCGCGCCGGGGTGAACTGGATCTCGGTGTCCGGCTCGGCCGTCTCGTCCCAGCCGCCCAGGGCGCGGATCTGCTCGGCGGTGACGTTGGCGCCGTCCTCGGTGCGCAGCAGGTTCTCCAGCAGCACCTTGAGGCTGTAAGGCAGGCTGTCGCTGCCAGGCACGCTGTCCAGCCGGAAGATCGTGTATGCCGCGTCACCGACCTTCAGCTCGCTGCGGGCACCGAAGCTGTTTACCGATGTGTCGACGTTGGCCACGTCGGGCTCCCTTCCAGGCGACTCGAACCACATATATCTTGATGTCAAGATAAATTATCACGTTCCCGGCTGCGCGTCACGCAGCCCTTGCTACCGATCCTCCCCCACCGAGGCGGCCGCGTCACCCATGGGTCGCAGGATCGCGATGCACTCGACATGGTGGGTCATCGCTGCCGACAGGTCCGCGAGTCCTCCCGGTGGGCAGTATCGGTTCAGGAAACGGTGCACTCGCGATGCCTGGGCGGCAGCGGTCCGCGGCAGCAGGCCGCGCTCGTTGACCTGATAGCGCTCGAAACCTGCAACCACCAGCTCGATGGGCGTGGGCGCGGCGGGCGCTTCCGCGGGGAGCACTCCGAGCTCGTTGAGGAACTCAAGCAGGGGGCGCAGCGACCTGTGGGAGTAGCGATTGGTGTGGGTCCTGCGCCGCTCCACCAGGAACTCGTCGACTCGACCGGCCGTCAGCTGCCCGAGGTCGAGGGTCCGGTCCTGCATCCAGCGGCTCAGGTGAGCGGCCAGCCGCAACTGGTGCACTACCGACAGCGGCGTGAAGCCCTGTCGGTGTAACTCAGCGGCAAAGCCGACCGCGTGCT
This sequence comes from uncultured Intrasporangiaceae bacterium, assembly GCA_964558825.1. Taxonomy (GTDB): domain Bacteria; phylum Actinomycetota; class Actinomycetes; order Actinomycetales; family Dermatophilaceae; genus Phosphoribacter. Next base: position 14,740 of record CAZLGB010000012.1, on the reverse strand, counting down.
CGTTGAGCGGCCCAGTCAGCACGCCGTCTTTCGGTGACCTCGCACGTTGCTTCATGTCGCGCCTCCTTCTCTAGGAACAGTGAGAAGAACAGGCGATCAGCACGTCTGCGTTATGCCAACACATAGAGTCACCCGGCGCTGTGTCACTCCTCACTGGGTGGAGTCGTGCAGGAGGTGCTTGAAGTTGTGCTGCAGGACCTGGCGGGCGATCAGGGCAGGGGTGTGGATGAGTCGCAGATCTCCGCCTCGCAGTTCCGCGGCGTGCTGGGCAACGGCCAGGGCGAGCAGTCCGTCCACGTCGATGCCGGTGCAGCACGACATGTCGAGCACGATCCATGGGCGCCCGGTCGTGGTGTCCATGAGTCGCCGGAGGTAGTCACGAAGGAGCGGTGTGGTGGCATGGGTCAGGGGCCCGGCGATTCCCAGCCGTGTTGAGGCGTCGTCGCCCGGAGGGTTGCGCAGCACGATGGCGAGCTCACCCATGCCCTCACCCGCCAGAGTGTGGTTTGCCCGCCTCGGTGGTCGCGGCGGGAGAGTGCCGTCGGCGGAGCCGATCGACCTCACGCTTCAGGTGAAGGTTCTCGGCGCGGAGCCGGAACACGTGCTCGATTCCGGTCAAGTTGAGTCCGGCCGCGAGCAGGGTCGTGATCTCGCCGATCCGGTCCAGCTCGTGGCTGCTGTAGCGACGGGTCCCACCCTCGGTGCGATGCGGCTCCAAGAGGCCCTTCTGCTCATAGACGCGCAGCATCTGGGGGTTGACGCCGGTCACCTCCGCCGCGACCGAGATGGAGAACAGTGCACGGTCGGCACCCAGATCAACCACCACGCACCTCCGTGTCGACGGGACGTTGTGGGGGGTCGACCCACGCGGGTCCAGCCACGATCGGCGCGGTCTCCTGGTGTCGCCCACGCAGGATCGTCGATATCGGCGTTACCCCGATGCACCGCACCGGACCACCCACGATCAACCCGCCCACGACCCGGGCAGAGGCCCGCGCCCAATCCTCGTCGACGGCTTCAGGCTCGCGGACGCGTACGGGGATCGACGTCGGTCGGGGATCCTTAGCCACCAACTGGTAAGCCGCCGCGACCGTGGCGAACCGGTCAGCGGCGTCGGGGTCATTCGAGACGTCGGGATGGGTGGCGCGGGCGAGTCTGCGGTAGGCGTGCACCACCGCATCCTGGTCGCTGTCCGCCGGGATCCCCAGCACCCCGAACGCCTCGCCCCGCTTCCTGTCCATTTCCGAACTCCCGTCCCGAGCTGCCTTCAAGAACTTGAGACTCACCTCTTGACATCTTCGCACGGAGAGAGAAAATCTGAAATAGCAACAGCAGATTACCTGAAGCCACAGCGGCCTCAGATCGACACGTGAGGAGGAAGAGCTCATGCTGATGCGCACCGATCCATTCCGTGACTTCGACCGTCTCACCGAGGCGATGCTCGGAACCCGAGCCCGTCCGGCCGTGATGCCGATGACGGCGTACCGAGACAACGGCTCCTTCGTGGTCCACCTCGACTTGCCGGGTGCCTCGGCCGACTCCATCGACCTGACGGTGGAGCAGAACGTGCTCACCGTCCACGCCGAACGCAAGCCCCCAGCTGGCGACGCCGAGCGGGTGGTCGACGAGCGCAACTACGGCGTGTTCAGTCGCCAGTTGTTCCTTGGGGAGACCCTCGACGCCGACCAGCTCACCGCGAACTACGACGCCGGTGTGCTGACCCTACGTATCCCTGTGGTGGAGAAGGCCAAGCCGCGCAAGGTCGAGATCACCGCTGGGGACTCTGCCAAGGAGATCAACGCCTGAGCCGAGACGGACCGCAACCCGGCTTGCCGGTGTGCGGTCATCGTGAGATCAGGAAAGGAGGTGGTCATGCCAGTACTACCCAGCGAACGCGACTCACTGCGGTCACTTGCCAGCAAGACCGCGCAGAGCGTCGTAACCGCCAGCGCAAACCTCCGTAGAGCCCTGGCACGGCTCGTCACCAGCGGAGGCGGGCAAGCGGGACCCGAGCGGCGCACACGCTGACCCGCTCGCACCCGATCGGCGGGAGGGCCCGGCATGCGGCCGGATCCTCCCGCCAATGCTGACAGCCCTGCAGCCCGCGACCCCACCCCACCCCATCGCATGCGGCCGTCGAGCCTTGCGAGTAAGTCCGAGCATGAACGGCGAAGAGATGTACCCAGCCAAGGACGCGCGCGAACTGGCCATCCTGCTACGCATCAGCCGCGAGATCGATGTCGTCGGAGACGTCACTGCAACCGTGGACAACCCCTCGGAACTCCTAGCCTGGGCGCTGATCCTTGCCCATCCCCAGGTTCTCGCCTGGCGTGCCACCGACTCGGGCCACCGTTACCTGCAAGTCAGCGCGCACCGCGAGCGGGCACCCATCCGAGGCGACATCACCGCCGTCCTCGACTGCGAACAGCACGCCGACTACTGGGACGCCCTCGACCTGACAGGGCTCCACCCCGGCGACCGCCGCGAGCTGGGCACCGACGCACTCTCCTCCGCCTGGGCCACCATGCCCCTCACCCCAGAAAGTGCCGGCCAAGCCGCCCCACCCCAGCCACCCAGCGCTGAATCGGCATAACGCGACTGAACCGCCCCGGGTTTCGTGGAGGCTCGGTTAGTTGGATCCGACCTCGGTGAGGACCGGGTTCTGAGGGTAGTGCTCCATGGGTTGGGATGCCCAGTGGTTGGCCTCGAACTCCGCTGGCGGGACGAGGCGAATCTCGCCGTGAAGTCGTCGGTGGTTGAACCAGTCGACGTATTCGGCGACGGCGATCTCGACGTCGACGACCGACTTCCAGCCCCCCTTGGGTCGCATGACGGGGTTGCGGACGCACTCAGCCTTGAACAGTGAGTTGAGGGCCTCAGCCATCGCGTTATCGTACGAATCTCCTTTGCTACCAACGGATGCGACGGCCTCGGCTTCAGCGAGTCGCTCGGTGTAGCGGATCGCTCGATATTGAACTCCACGATCCGAGTGATGCACGAGCCCGGAGACGTCGCGCCCGGCCCGCTGCCGAGCCCATAGGCCCATGTCGAGGGCGTCCAGGGCCAGGTCGGTGCGCAGGCTGGTGGACACCTGCCAGCCCACGATGAACCTGCTGAAGACGTCCAGGACGAACGCCACGTAGGTCCAACCCGAGTGCGTACGGACGTAGGTCAGATCGGCCACCCACAGGTGGTTCGGCGCCGTTGCGACGAACTTCCGGTTGACCTTGTCCTCGGGACGCTCGGCCTGCGCACCGTCCCCGAGGGTGGTCTTGCGGGTCTTCTCCCGCGGTATCCCGCGCAGGCCCGCGGCACGCATCAGCCGCTCGACGGTGCAGCGGGCCACCGTGACGCCCTCACGGCCCAGCTCGGCGTGGATCTTCCGTGCGCCGTAGACACCCAGGTTCGCCTCGTGCGCAACTTTGATGTTCTCGACGAGCTCGGCGTCGCGGATCGTGCGCGCCGAGGGTGGCCTGGTCTTGGCGGCGTAGTACGTGCTCGGGGCGATCTTGGTGCCAGCCTCGCTCAGCACGGCACAGATCGGCTCGACCCCGAACCGGTCGCGGTGGCCGTCGATGTACTCGACGACCACCGCCGTGGGCACCTCTACTTGATCTTGCGGTCGAGCTCCGCGGCCGCGAAAAAAGCAGCGCTCGTCTTGAGGATCTCGTTAGCTCGGCGCAGCTCACGGACCTCGCGCTCGAGCTCGACCAACCTGGTCGCATCCTCGGTTGTCGTACCCGGCCGGACGCCACCATCGACCTCGCCCTGACGTACCCAGTTCCGCAATGCCTCGGGGTGCACTCCAAGTTGGTCAGCGACCCGCCTGATCGCCCCCCGCGCCGCCTGCGGGTCCTTCCTTGCGTCCATCGCCATCCGCGTCGCTCGCTGCTGGAGCTCCACGCTGTACTTCCTCGGTGCTGCCATGACTCTCATCATCCTTCCCAGGATTGAGAGCCTCCATCAGACCCGGGGCGGTTCAAATCGTGGCCCTGGGCAGCCGCGATCGTCGCGGTCTTCGCGAACATCGCCGCCATCCCCCAACCAGCCTGACCCGACCCATCCACCCACGACATCACCACCCGGAGAACCGCAGCCCGGCAGCGCCAGCCGGCAAACCCTCATACCCGCGGACGGGCATCGGCCCACCCCACGCAGCGACACCACCGTCGACGACCTCATGAAAGACCGGGGTTAACAGCGCGACGCATTCGACGTGGTGGGTCATCGGGAAGGCGTCGTATGCCGTGAGCTCGCCCAGCTCGTAGCCCGCGGTCGCGGCATACGCGAGGTCGCGAGCCAGGGCGGCCGGGTCGCAGGCGACATAGCCGATCGCCCGCGGCCGCAGCGCGGCGATGGCCTCGACGACCACTCGCCCGGCCCCTGAGCGGGGCGGATCGAGGACGACGAGGTCGACCGAGCCGCCGGAGCCAAGCTCGGCGAGCGAGTCCTCGACGGCAGCGGCCCGCACGTCGACCCAGGCTCGCTCCCCCGCGTTGGAGCGCGCGAGATCGACTGCGGCCGAGTCGGATTCGACGGCGAGCACCGAGCCGGTCGGCCCGACGGCGTCGGCCATCGGCAGCGCGAAGAGGCCCACCCCGGCATACAGGTCGAGAACCCGCTCGCCGGGCGACGGGGCGAGCGCGGCCAGGAGCCGCGCTGTGAAGGTCGCTGCGGCTCCGGGATGCACCTGCCAAAAACCGCGCGCCGCAACGGCATAGCTCCACATGTCAGCCCCGACGGTGACGCTCTCGGTGAGCGTCGGGCCGGTGCCGGGAGGGATCGGCACGACGGCCGTCTCGCCCGTCGACGACACCGCGACGTCGACCGCCCGCGCGCCGGTCCAGTCGGCGGCGAGCACCCCAGTGGCGAGCACTCCGTCGGCCGCGATGGGGCACTGCAAGATCGGCAGCACGGCGTGCGAGCGATGCGGCCGCAGGCCGGCCCGGCCGTCGGCGCCGACGGCAAACTCCACCCGCGTGCGCCAGCGCAGCCCGTCGACGTCACCGGTGACCGGCTCGACGAAGACGTCGCGCTCGATCCCCGCGAGTCGGCGCAGCTGCTCGGCGACGACCGCCGCCTTGAGCTCGCGCTGGTGGGCGAGCTCGACGTGCTGCCAGTCGCAGCCGCCACAGCCGCCCGGCCCGGCGTGGGGGCACCGGGAGGCCACCCGCGCGTCGGCAGCCACGAGCACCTCGATGGCGTCGGCCCGCAGGAAGCGGTCGCCCTCGGTCCCCTCAGTCACGCGGGCACGCACCTGCTCCCCCGGCAGCGTATGCCGGACGAAGACGACGCGTCCCTCGTGCCGGGCGACGCAGAAGCCGCCATGGGCAACCGGCCCGACCTGCAGCTCCAGCTCGGTGCCGACGAGGCTGGCGCCGCGGGGCGCGGCCGGACGGGTGCGCGCGGCATACCCCCGACGGCGGGAGCGCGGAGATCGTGCGGTGGCCATCGGATCAGCCGCCTGCGACAAGTTGGGTGACCAGGGGTGTCAGCGCCTGGATCGTTTCCGTGCAGGACGTGCCCCCGCCGGACCCCACGGCAAAAAGGGCCTCGTATGCCCAGTCCACCCCCGGAGGGGCAGCTTTGATCGGGATGGACAATTCGCAGGTGCCAACCTGATGGGCAACCACTGGCCCGATGGCGACCGGTGTCCAGCCCGCCCAGCTCGTGGTGGGCGAGACGGTGACGAAGGCCACCTGGAGGCGGTCGCCGAAACGGCACTCCCGGCCATCGACTGCAGCCACGAGGGTCCCGGAGAACCCCAGTGCGGCAGGTGCGCCCGAAGCGACGACAAGGGCGCAGATGTCCTTGGTCGCCAAGGAATCCGCAGGAACCGTGAGCTGAGGCGGTGTGCTTCGTAGCCGCTCCAGCACAAGGAGGGCCAGCTGGTGCGCCAGGAGTCGGGCATCGGAGGTCGTCCTCAACGCCGTGACGATCAAGCGATAGCCCGAGTCACTGACCAGGTGCGATGAGGCCCGGGCCGAGTCAGCGGTGAGGGTTCCCCCTGGCACCTGCTCGACGGCGTTGACCCCTGAAGCGGTCGTCGCGCCTTGCGCGGGAAGCCGGTCCCACGGTTGCTCGAAGGACAGCTCCACCCAGGTCCCTGGATCACCCGAGAGGAGATAGCCACAGTGGTTGGGCTGGGCTGGGTGCGCCTTCACCGTTCCTGCACCGCCGGCTGCGGCATAGGCCACCTGCAGAGCCGGGAGGTCGACGACGTGACACAGATCCAGCGCCCGATAAGCCGCTGGGCCCGGACCAGGCGCCAGCTCGACGGGAGGCGGCGATGACGCCGCGGCCGAGGTCGAGCCGATCGGCGAGGAGGCCGGAGCGGACGTGCACGCGCTCAGGACGGTGCCGATAGCGACGATGGCCGCCAGGCTGGTCGCGCGACGGGTGCGCGCGGCATACCCCCGACCGCGGGTGGGCCGCCGCCGGGAGGGAGGAGGCGGCGTCACGGAATGATGCCCGCGCGGCCGGTCCGCGGCCGGTCGACCCAGTCCTCCTCGGCACCCTCGGACGAGCGCAGCTGATAGGGCACGCTCGCCACCATGACGCCGGGGATGAAGTGCAGCCGCACCCGCAGCCGCAGCGCCGACTGGTTGTGCAGGATCTGCTCGTACCAGTGCCCGACGACGTACTCGGGCACGTAGACGATGACGACATCGCGCGGATTGCCGCTGCGCAGCGACTTGACGTAGTCGATGATCGGGCGGGTGATCTCGCGATAGGGCGAGGCGATGACTTTGAGCGGGATCGGCACGTCGCGATTGATCCACTCGCGACGCAGCGCGTCGGTGTCATCCGGGTCGACCTCGACGGTCAGCGCCTCCAGCTGCGACGGCCGGGTCGCCCTGGCATAGGCGATGGCCCGCATGGCCGGCTTGTGCAGCTTGGAGATGAGCACGAGGGCGTGCACCCGGCTGGGCAGCAGCTGCGGCGCCTCGTCCGCGAGGGCGAGCTCGGAGCTGACCTTGCGGTAGTGCCGGTTGATCCCCAGCATCATCACGTAGAGGACGGCCATCGCGAGGATGGCGTACTTGGCGCCGGCCTGGAACTTCGTGATGAGCACGACGACCAGGACGATCATCGACATCGCGGCGCCGACGGCGTTGATGATCCGCGAGCGCTTCATCCGGGCCCGCGCCTTGGGATCGGTCTCGGTGCGCAGCAGCCGATTCCAGTGGCGGATCATGCCCGACTGGCTCATCGAGAAGGACACGAAGACGCCGACGATGTAGAGCTGGATGAGCTGGGTGACCTCGGCCTGATAGACCCAGACGAGGAAGGCCGCGCCGGCCGCGAGGATGAGGATGCCGTTGGAGAAGGCGAGCCGGTCGCCGCGGGTGTGCAGCTGACGGGGCAGATAGCCGTCCTTGGCGAGGATCGAGCCGAGCACGGGGAAGCCGTTGAAGGCGGTGTTGGCGGCGAGGATGAGGATGATGCCGGTGACCGCGGCGATGAAGTAGACCCCGACCGGCATACCGTCGAAGACCGTCTTGGCGAGCTGGCCGATGACCGTGTCCTGGGTCTCGCTGTCGGGGATCGGCACGCCGTCGCGCATGAGCACGCCGTATTCCCCGCCGCCCATCTTGATCCCGGTGAGCCGGCTCAGCGTGATGATCGAGGTGAGCATGGCGATGGAGATGCCACCCATGAGCAGCAGCGTGGCCGCCGCGTTGGCGCTCTTGGGCTTCTTGAAGGCGGGAACCCCGTTGGAGATCGCCTCGACACCCGTCAGCGCGGCACAGCCGGACGAGAAGGCCCGCAGCAGCAGGAAGACGGCCGCGAAGCCGACGATCTGGTCGCCCTCGGGGTGGACCAGCTCCAGGCCGGCGCTCGGCGCCATCCCCAGCTGCCCGGTGAAATAGCGGAAGAAGCCGAACAGGCCCATCCCGATGATCCCCAGCATGAAGGCGTAGACCGGCACGGCGAAGGCCTTGCCCGACTCGCGCACACCGCGCAGGTTCATCGCCGTGAGCAGGGCGATGAGCACGAGCGCGACGGGCACCTCGTGGCCGCGCAGCTGCGGCAGCGCCGCCGCGGCGTTCTGCACGCCCGAGGAGATCGACACGGCGACCGTGAGGACATAGTCGACGAGCAGCGCGCTCGCGACGGTCAGCCCCGCCTTGGGCCCGAGGTTGACCGTGGCGACCTCGTAGTCACCCCCACCGGAGGGGTAGGCGTGGACGTTCTGCCGATAGGACGCGACGACGATGAGCATGACGAAGACGACCGCGAGGGTGATCTGCCACGAGTGCATCGTGACGAACGCACCACCGGCGACGCCGAGCATGAGCAGGATTTCGTCGGGGGCATAGGCGACCGAGGAGAGCGCATCACTGGCGAAGATCGGCAGCGCGAGCTTCTTGGGCAGCAGCGTTTCGCCGAGGCGGTCGCTGCGCATGGCGCGGCCGACGAGGATACGTTTGACGATCTGGCCGGGACTGGGCACGGCCGCCATCGTATGCCGCCCTCCGGCATACCTGCGCGCGGTGGTGAGCACCCACACGGCCGGTGAGAAGCCCGACGCCCACCGGTGTAGTTTCTACAGCGTGCACTTCGTCATCATGGGTTGCGGACGGGTGGGTGCCACGCTGGCCCGCAGCCTGTCCGACCGCGGACAGGACGTCGCAGTCATCGACGTCGAACCGTCGGCGTTCCGGCGCCTGGGCAGCTCCTTCGAGGGGCGGACGGTGACCGGCATGGGCTTCGACCGGGGGGTGCTGCTCGCCGCCGGGATCCGCGAGGCCGATGCCTTTGCCGCGGTGTCCTCCGGCGACAACTCCAACATCCTCGCCGCTCGCGTCGCCCGTGAGACCTTCGGGGTCGAGCACGTCGCCGCCCGCATCTACGACCCGCGACGCGCCGCCGTCTATCAGCGGCTGGGCATCCCGACGGTGGCGACGGTGCGCTGGACGGCCGACCAGATCATCCGGCGGCTGGTGCCGCAGGAGGCCATGTCGGAGTTCACCGACCCGAGCGGCAAGGTCGTGCTCGCCGAGGTCCCGGTGACCTCCTCGTGGGTCGGCAAGCGGCTCACCGACCTCGAGCACCTCGCCGAGACCCGAGTGGGATATCTGACCCGGCTCGGTGACGGGCTCGTGCCCCGCTCCGACACCGTGCTGCAGGACGGCGACCTCGTCCACGTCCTCGCCGAGGCCACCGACCTCACCCGCATCGAGCGGGTGCTGGCCGCCGCTCCCCCCGCCGAATAGGAAGACCCGTCATGCGTGTCGTCATCGCCGGAGCCGGCAGCGTCGGTCGGTCCATCGCCCGAGAGTTGCTCCACAACGGCCACGAGGTGCTGCTCGTCGACCGCGACGCCGACGACGTCGTCGCCTCGCGCGTCCCCGACGCGACCTGGCTGCTCGCCGACGCCTGTGAGCTCGCCTCCCTCGAAGAGGCCCGCCTCGACCAGTGCGACGTCGTCGTCGCCGCGACCGGCGACGACAAGGCCAATCTCGTCGTCTCGCTGCTGGCCAAGACCGAGTTCGGCGTGCCGCGCACCGTGGCCCGAGTCAACAACCCCAAGAACGAGTGGATGTTCGACGAGTCCTGGGGTGTCGACGTCGCGGTCTCGACACCGCGCCTCATGACGGCCCTCGTCGAGGAGGCCGTGAGCGTCGGTGACCTCGTGCGCCTCTTCGACTTCCGCCAGGCCAAGGCCTCGATGGTCGAGATGACGCTGCCGCCCAACAGCCCGTATGCCGGTGCCCGCGTCGGCGACGTGCAGTGGCCGCAGGACACCATCCTCGTCGGCATCATTCGCGAGGACCGCCCGATCGCGCCCAGCCGCGACGACTCGCTCGAGCCGCACGACGAGCTGCTCTTCATCAGCGCCAACGCCACCGAGGACGAGCTGGAGAACATGCTCTCCCCCGGGCACCTGCCCCGGCTCCCCGAAGAGGACGAGGTCTGAGCGCACCCGCTCAGCCCGCGGTCGGCTCGGCTCCCTCGAGGTCCAACGGGGTGTGCCCGCGCAGCACGACGAGGATCGCCACGGCGACCGCCACGAGGTATGCCGGCCAGCCCAGCACGAGTTTGGCCACCCCGAGCGCCTCGACCTGCCCCTGCAGGTAGAGCGGGATCTGCACGGCCAGTCGCACGGCAGCGAGAGCGACGAGGACCCACCCGAGGCGGGCGGCCACCCGCACGATCCCGGGGTGACGCCGCCAGGACGTGAAGGCATGGGTGATGGCCGCGGCGTCGGCCTCCTCGGCCGCCTCGAGCGCGGCGCGCTCGTCCTCGGACAACCCGGCCCGGGCGATTCGCGCGGCGCGGCTGCCCGAGGCGCGCAGCCGGGCCGAGGTCTGGGCAAGCTCGGGGTCGCCTGCGGCGATGAGGAAGCCGAAGACCGGCCACCGGATGAGATTGGTGACCGCGAAGAAGAGCCCGCTCAACCCCGTTTGGATCATCCCGGGCAGGAAGGCGTCCTGGGCACGACCCGTGCGGACGGCGATGACCGCCGCGATGACGACGCCGATGACCGACCAGGAGACATAGCGCAGGGTCTGGCGCTGCGCGAAGCGCGCGATGCCGACGAGCACCGCCACCGCCACCGCCGCCCCCGAGGCGAGCACGACATTCTGGGTGACATTCCAGGCGGGCACGAAGACGAGCGTCGGAAGGGCCGATTCGACCGCGCCGCGCCAGCCACCGAACGCGGTCACCAGGCGCGTGCGCAGCAGCTGCTCGACCGACAGGTATGCCGGGTCGTCACCGGCCGCGGCGGGCACGGACGAGCCAGCCGCCACTAGGGGACGATCTCGTAGGAGGGATTGAAGATCGTCGGCACGCCGCGGCGATAGGTGACCCGGCCGGAGACGCGCAGTTGCCGCCCCGGCTCGATGCCGGCGATGGACCGACGCCCGAGCCACACGAGGTTGAGCATGCCGGTGCCGTCATAGAGCTCGGCCACGAGGGCTGCGACCTGAGCCTTGGGCCGCAAGGCCACCGAGCGAAGCTCGCCGAGGACGGTCGCCGGCGCCCGGTCGACCAGCTCGTCGACGGAGACGGCCCCCTCGCGGAGCGAGCGCTCGTGCAGCTCGTCGGCCTCCAATTCGACCGCTGAGCGGGTCAACCGGCCGAAGAGCCGGTCGACGAACCGCTGCCGCAGGGCGAGGGCCATCAGCGCACCTCCGTGATCTCGGGTCCACGCTCGAACGGGCGCAACTGCGCCCCGAGTCGCCGCTCGTCGTCGGCTCCCGGCTCGCCCGCGCCCGCGTCGGCCGGCGCGGCCTCGGCCGGTGGCTGCTCGGGGACCCGCAGGGGCAGCGCCTCGCGGGGGGCCATCGCCTCGGCACCACGGACGACGACGGTGCCCCGGATCAGCTCGACGAGCGCCTCGGCGGCGACGTCATCGGTCGCGGCAGGCCCCGAGAGGACCGCGCGGAGGAACCACCGGGGACCGTCGACTCCCAGCACCCGCATCGGGGCGCCGCCCTTGGGGACGGCCCGCAGCTCCTTGCCGAGAGGCCCGTTGACGATCTCGGCGCGGCCCTGGCCCGAGGTGACGCCTTCGGCGATTTCGGTGCGGATGTCGGCCCAGATGCCCGAGGTGCGCGGCGCGGCATACGCCTGCAGCTGGGCGACCGAGCTGCCGAGGGCCAGGTGGACGGCGACGATGCTCTGCGAGGGCTCGTCGACCTCGAGGCGCACCTGCAGCCCGTCGGTGGGGACGATGAGCAGAGCACCGAGATCCAGGCGCTGGGCCGGGGTCGGCGTCTCGCTCTCGTCGAAGGGACCGCGCAGTCGACTGAAGGCCGTCTCCAGGTCGTCGGGCTCGCTCGTCCCGACCGAGTCGGCAGGATCGGTCGCCAGCTCGGCGACGTCAGCGATGCCAGGCTGGTCGTCGAGGGAGCTGCCCTCATCCTGGGTGGCGCGCTTGCGCCCGAAAAGTCCCACGCTCATGTTCCTTTACTGCGTCACCGATCATCGAGTCGATCGCGGGTCAGGTCGGCCGAAACCGCCACTGTCTCCGTGCCCAGTCTCCCCCCGCGAGCTGTCCGGGAGCGAATCGACCCCCACCCATTCCACTCGCTCGACCCGCTGGACGACGAGCTGGGCGATGCGATCCCCGCGCGCGATGCGGAAGGACTCCCGCGGGTCGAGGTTGACGAGGTTGACCATGATCTCGCCGCGATAGCCGGCGTCGATCGTGCCCGGGGCGTTGAGGATCGTCACCCCGTGACGGTGGGCCAGCCCCGAGCGGGGGTGGGTGAAGGCGGCATACCCCTGCGGGAGTGCGAGGGCGACCCCGGTCGGCATGAGCAGCCGCTCGCCCGGCGCGATCGTCGCGTCTGTGCGCGCATGCAGGTCCAGCCCCGCGTCACCCGGGTGGGCGTATGCCGGCATCGGCAACTCGGGGTCCAGCTGCCGCAGGGCGACCGCCAGCGGTGGCGGGCCACCGACCGGCAGCTCGAAGGTCATGGGGTCGCTCATCCGTCACCCACCGCCCGACCCCGAGGGGCGTCAGGCGACGCACTCCCGGCAGATCATCTGGCCGTTGGTCGTGCGGGCCAGCTGGCTGCGGTGATGGACCAGGAAGCACCGCGAGCAGGTGAATTCATCGGCCTGGCGCGGGATGACTCGGTAGGACAACTCCTCGCCGGACAGGTCGGCGCCGGGCAACTCGAAGCCCTCGGCCTGCTCGGCCTCGTCGACATCGACGATCGAGGACGCCTTGTCGACCCGGCGTGCCTTCAGCTCCTCGAGGGAGTCCTCGGACAGTTCGTCATCGGTCTTGCGCGGCGCGTCGTAATCGGTCGCCATAGTGCTGTCGTTCTCCTCCGGTTCGCTCGCGAGCTCTGCGCTGTCGTGCCACTGCAGGCGAGCAAACGCACAACCTGCCGATTTTGTGCCCGGACCAGCCCGGGATCGGCGGACATGTCCCCTGCGCGGCGGATTGTCCCTCATCCGCGCGAAGACCGCTGCCCCATGTCCGCATTCCGATCCGGAGCCCCGCGCCGAGACCGCTCCGTCGCGGCACCCTGGCTGGCCAGGCCGTCAGTGTGCCAGAAGTTGCGCGAGATCGGGGACGAGCAAGCGGTTGCCCGCCAGTGTGAGTTTGCTATCAGGTGCTCCGCCGTCGGGGCCGTGGACCTGCGCGCCGGCCTCGGTGGCGATGAGCCAGCCCGCGGCGACGTCCCAGGGGTTGAGCCCCTCCTCGTAGAAGAGGTCGAGCCGGCCGTCGGCGACGAGGCAGAGGTCGACCGCCGCGCTGCCGAGCCGACGGATGTCCCGGACACGCGGCAGCACCCGGGTGAGGACCCTCGCCTGCTCGGCCCGACGCTCGGCCGTATAGCCGAAGCCGGTGCCCAGCAGCGCCTGGGAGAGCTCGCTCGTCGAGCCGACCTGGACCGGCCGGGAGGCGGTGCTGGCGTCGGCAGCTTGGGCGCCGGCGGTGCGCGCGTGGCTGCGGCGGGCGCCGCCCCCACGGCGAGCCGACCAGCAGGTGTCCAAGACCGGGGCGACCACGGCCCCGGCGACCGGCAGCCAGCCCGGCTGCGGCGGCGTGCCGACGACGACGGCCACCGACACGGCATACAGGGGAAGCTCGTAGAGGTAATTGGTCGTACCGTCCACGGGGTCGACCACCCAGGTCAGCCCAGTGCTGCCGGGCCGATCACTGCCCTCCTCGCCGAGCAGCCCGTCGTCGGGGCGCAGCCGGGCCAGGGACTGGCGGATGAGGGCCTCGGAGCGGGTGTCCATCACGGTGACGACGTCGGTCGCCGACGACTTGGAGGTGGCACCGAGCTCGCGCGGACGCTCGTGGAGGATGAGCGCCGCCGCCTCGGTGGCCACCTCGATGGCGATGCGCTCCAACTCGGTCAGAAGGGGCGCGTCGGGCAGCTGCTCAGGTCCATAGGTCGTCATCGCCCGACCAATCTACCGAGGCGGTCGGGGGTGGTTGTGCGGCGTGGCCGCTTCGCGGGCCGCGGCTGGGGTGAGAGAGTCGGACCCGGCCCCCATGCCCGCACCAGGGAGAGACGATGCAGGACCTGCGCTTGATCGGCGTCCACGAGGACGGCGCGCATCTGCTGCTCGCCGCCGAGGACGGCGCCCGCTTCCGCGTCCCGCTCGACGAGGCGTTGCGAGCGGCCGCGCGGCGCGACCGGCCCCGGCTCGGCCAGCTGCAGATCGAGATCGAGGGCGGCGTGCGCCCACGCGAGGTCCAGGCGATGATCCGCTCGGGGCTCTCACCGGCCGAGGTGGCCGAGCGTTCCGGCTGGACGCTGGACAAGATCGCCAAGTATCAAGGCCCCGTCCTCGCCGAGCGCGAGTATGTCGCCGGGCTCGCCCGGGCGGTGCGGCTGCGTCACCGGGGCAGCGGCTCCGGGTCGGCGCCCACGCTGGAGGCCCGAGTCACCGAGCGGCTGGGCACCCGCGGGGTCGTCCCCGAGCACCTCGAATGGGACTCGTGGCGGCGCGAGGGGCCCGATTGGACGGTGGCCGTGGCCTTCCCCGCCGGAGGCCGCCAGCGCGAGGCGACGTGGAGCTTCGACGTCCCCACCCGCACGCTGCTCCCTCGGGACGACGAAGCCCGCTGGCTCAGCGAGGACGAGACTCCCCCGGCCGCCGCGCCGGTGCTGCGCGAGACCCCCGTCTATGACGTCGAGGCCGACGGCGGGGTTGACGCCCCCCGCAGCCGACCGGCAACCGAGGGTCCGGTCGACCTGGTCACCGCGATGCGCGAGCGCTCGGCCGCCCGCAGCCGCCGCAGCCCGGGCCGGCG
>CAZLGB010000011.1:0-33333 GCA_964558825.1 uncultured Intrasporangiaceae bacterium | reverse complement strand
AAGCGCCGCTCGGCGGCGGGCGCCGGATCGGCCCCTGGCGCGGGACGGGCGGCGGCCGCCTTGCGGGCCTCGCGCAGGAAGGGCTCGAGCTCCTCGGGGACCAGCCCGACCATCCCGGCAGCGCGGGCCTTGTATTGCAGGGCGAGCTGCTGGTCGCGGATGCCGACGACGATCGGCGCGATGGCACGCGCGGCGCCGACCCGCCCCTCGGCGGTGTCGAGGTCATAGCGCCCGACCGTTGTGCGCACGGCGAACTCGAACATCGGCACGGCGTCCTCGACGAGGGCCCGGACCGCCGGGTCGCCGCCGGCCTGACGCAGCTCGCACGGGTCCTTGCCGCCGGCCTCGACGGCGACGAAGGACTGCGAGGCCCAGCGCTGGTCCTCCTTGAAGGCCTTCATCGCCGCGGCCTGGCCGGCCTTGTCACCATCGAACGTGAAGATCACCCGGGCCGGCTCGAGGTCGGGCTCGTCGCGCATGATGCGCCGCAGCGTCTTGATGTGCTCGACCCCGAAGGCCGTGCCACACGAGGCGACCGCGGTCTCGACCCCGGCGAGGTGACAGGCCATGACATCGGTATATCCCTCGACGACGACGGCCTGGCGCTGCTGGGAGATCGCCTTGCGAGCCAGGTCGAGGCCATAGAGAACGGTCGTCTTCTTGTAGAGCGGGGTCTCGGTCGTGTTGAGGTATTTGGCCTCGATGCCGTCGTCGTCGAAGATCCGCCGCGCGCCGAAGCCGAGCACCTCTGAGCCGGTCGAGCGGATCGGCCACAGCAGGCGCCCGCGGAAGCGCGCATAAAGCCCCCGCTGCCCCCGCCCCGCGAGCCCGACGGTGACGAGCTCGTCCTCGGTGAAACCCTTGGTGCGCAGGTGCCGCAGCAGCTCGTCGCCGTTGCGCGGCGCGAAGCCCACCCCGAAATGCTTGGCCGCCACCCCGTCGAAGCCACGCTCGCGCATGAAGTCACGCCCCGCGCGCGCGCCCGGCTCGAGCAGGTAGGCCGCGAAGAACTCCTGGGCGACCCGGTTGGCCTCGACGAGCCGGGCTCGCCGCCCGGCCGAGGGGGCGTCGTCGCGGCGACCACCCGGCATACCCGAGCTGTCGTCGTAGTGCAGCTCGACCCCGACCTTGGCCGCGAGCCGCTCGACCGCCTCGGTGAAGGTGAGGTGCTCGACCTTGGTGACGAACTCGATAACGTCGCCGCCCTCACCGCAGCCATAGCAGTGGTAGTGCCCGGTCGACGGGTTGACGGTGAAGGAGGGCGTCTTCTCGTCGTGGAAGGGGCACAGCCCCTTGAGCCCGGTGCCCGCTCGCCGCAGGGTGACGTGCTCGCGCACGATGTCCTCGATGGTGGCGCGCTCCTTGACGGCGAGGATGTCCTCGGGGCGGATCCGCCCGGCCATCCCTCACCTCCCTCGCGCGTGCTCCCGCGAGTGTATGCCGTGCGCCTCCCCTGCCGCCCGCGCCCGTCCACAGCCGCGCAAGCTCCGCGACGGGGACCGGACCGGTCAGCCGCCGGTCGGGGTGGTGCAGATGGTCTTGCCGGAGGCATCGGGTCGGCAGAATCCCTTGACCGGGTCGGGCCATTCCACGGGGGGCGCCAGCCGCAGCCCCGCGTCGGCCGCCATGCTCACCAGCTGGTCCTTGCTGAGGGCCAACCTTCCCGGCCCGGGCAGCGGCCCGCCTGGCGTGCCGAGGGCCGCCTCCATCACGACAACGCTCAGCGATCCGTCGGTCACGCGGACTTGGGCGACCACGCGGCCGCGCAGACCCGGATCCGGAGCGTATGCCGCCAGCGTGTACGTGGCCGTCCGGCCGCTGCCGAGGTCGGGCAGCTGCGTGCACTCGATCAGGCCGGGAGACTGCGTGCAGCCACTCGCCGAGGCGCCACCTTGCTCGACAAGGATCGTCAGATAGCGGTCGTCGGCCGCATCGGAGAAGTCCCCGGCGACGCTCGTCGCCCACGGATAGTCGCGCTCGACCAGCTCGTCGACCGAGGTGAAGTTGCGGACGACGACCTTTCCGCGGGCACCGGCGCCGAGGGCTGCGAGCGCCAGCTCGCGGACTCTGGCGGCCACTCGGTCGGCCGGTTGACCCGCGATCGGTGCCGGGGTGCTGCCAGCCGTCCCCGTCGGCGGGCCCGAGATCGTCTCCTGCGCACCGGGGCATCCGGCGGGGGCCGGATAGGTCCGGCAGCCGAGATAGCTCGGCAGAGTCGGCATCGGGTTGGGCCGCGGCGGCACCAGCCGTGGGTCGGCGGCGGCGGCGAGCAGCGTGTCGGTGAACACCGTCCAGCCCCAGTCGATGGCAGTGGCCGAGTCGCCGCGGATCCGTGCGGTCTGCGCGACCGAGATCTCGATATCGGCGTCACGGACGGTGATCGAGTGAATGCGCACGACACCCACCGGGTCGCCGGCCAGCTCGGGCCAGCCGCTGGCCACGGTGTCCTGCTCGAGATAGCCGCGGCCGTCCGACAGGGTGCCGATATGGCACGCGGATGCCGACCCCCCGGTCGCCGTGTCACAGGAGGTGCCCGTGACCGAGCTCGACGGGACATCGGGCGGCACGATGCGCGAGGTGACCCGGATCCCCAGGACTGGGGAGTCCCCGCTTCGACGCCCGTCGACGACCCACGACGTGGCGCCGGAGCGCTGGCCGGCCTCGAGCACGCGCGGGGAGCCGAGCTCGTCGGGAGCCCACGAGCTGGCCTCGGCGACGGTCACGGTGGCGGCGTCGTCGAGCCGCGCTGCCACCTCTCGCAGGACATCGAGCATGCCCTCAGGCGCCGTCTGATTGGGCACCCGCAGGCTCGGGCCGCCGCTCGCGGTCGGTCCCGCCGGACCGACCTGCCCGCCGTCGCGCCCACGCACCGCGGCCCATCCGACGGTCAGCGCGACGACGAGGACGGCCGCCGCGGCGGCGAGCCACGGCATACGGGAAAGCTTGGGGCGCAAGCGGATCGGGCGCGCGACGGGGTCGTCGGCGGCGGCTGTCCCGGCCGCCTGCAGGACGTCGTCCAGCTGCAGTCGCACCGGGGGCTCGTCGGCACTGGTGTAGTCGACCATGAGCTCGCGCAGGCGGGTCTCGGTCATCGCTCGCCTCCAGTCGCAGGGGTGGCCAGCAGCTCGTGCAGCACGGCCAGGGCTCGATGGGTGTGGCTCTTGACGGTGCCCTCGGCGATGCCGAGCAGGTCGGCGACCTCGGCGACGGGACGGTCCTCGAGGAAGCGCAGGACGACGACCGCGCGCATCTGTCGCGGCAGCCCCGCCAGCGTCCGGCCGAGGTCGAGGCGGGCCGCGGCGTCGGCGCTCAGGCCGTCGGTGCCCCCGGTGCCAACCTCGGGGAGCTGCTCGGTCGGCACCTCGGGAGCGCGGCGTCGCTCGTCGAGGAAGAGGTTGACCATGACCCGCCGGGCGTAGGCGCGCGGGTTGCCCGAGGCGATGTTGGCCCAGTGGGGATAGAGCCTGACGAACGTCGCCTGGGTGAGCTCCTCGGCCCGGTCCCAATCGCCCACCAACCCGTATGCCGTGCGCCGCAAGGGTCGCACGTGCGCGGCGAAGAACTCCGCGAAGGTCGGTGGGGGCACGCTCACAGCATGTATGACTGTGGGAGGGGCTCGCAGGTTCAGTCGGTTGGTGTCCCGCTGCGATGTATTACCGCTCGCACCAGCCCTGCTGCGAGGTGATAGCGCTCGGTATTCCGAGCGGTAATACATCGCAGCTCTGGGGCGGAGCGCGACGAATGGGCAGCGATCACTGCGTCAACGGCTCAGCCGCCCGTTGGCGCAGTGAATGCGGGGCAGTCCTTGGTGCCCTCGGTGCCGGGATAGCAGGGCGATTCCCCGGTCGGCACGGTCGGCAGCGGGGTCGGAGCGGCCAGGCGCAGACCGGGATCGTTGGCCAGTCCGCTGAGATCCGCGCGGGTGAGCGTGATCCGCGAGGAATCAAAGGGCGTCGTCGGCGGGACGCCGAGGTAGCCCTCCGCCGCCGTCACCACCAGCTGCCCGTCAAAGACGGAGACATCCGTCCATGCCTGCGGTGGCGTGAAGCCCGGGAACACGTGCAACGCGTAGATCTCGGTGGCCCCGCCCGCCCGGAGGGTGACGAAACACTGTGGCCGGTCCGATCCTTGCGGCTCGCAGGGCGGGTCATCGACCGTGGTGCCCGGTCGACTGGTGCCCGGTTGGAGGAAGCGCGCCTCGAGCCGCAGGTAACGATGCTGAGCCGCGCTTGTGAAGGTGGCCGAGACCGCGGTCGCCTCACCCCACGCCGCTTGCGGCAGGGCATTGCGATAGGCCCAACTGCTGATGCTGGCCACCTCGACCGCGTCGGGGCCGATCGCCACGGCGGCGAGATCTCGCATCCGCGCGAGGACCTGGCCCGCGGGGAGCGACACCACGGCTGTGGGGCGGTGCGGACAACCCACGGGTGGGGCCGCCGAGCCGCAGGCGCGACCGCTCGGCAATGCGGGCACGGGGTCGGGCCGGGGTGGCACCAGGCTGGGGTTTGTCACCAGCGTGAGCAACCGCTCGGAGGGCACTCGCCACCCCGAGGTGAGATCGCCCCCGAACCGGCGGGTCTCCATGGCCGCGACGGAGACATCCCCATCGAGGATGTTGACGACGTGGGTGGCCATCAGGTCGCCGAGACGTGGTTCTCCCTGCCCGAGCTGGGGGTCGACGAAGAACTCCCGATAGGCGCGACCGTCTGGCAGCAGCCCGGCCTGACACCTGTCCACAGAGCGCATACCGCCGCAGGACAGCACATCGGTTGGCTCGACGTCGGGGGGCAGGATCGAGGCGGTGATCGAGAGCCCCGTGCCATCGGCCGCACCCGGCGCCGGGAAGGACCCGACCCACTCGGTGGCCTTGGCCAGGTCCGATCCGGTGACGACGGTGTCACCACCGGTCGGGCTCACCGTCCAGATGTAGGCGTCGACCGATCCAGTCGTCGCGTCGGGATAGGCCGCGAGCCCCAACTCGCGGATTGTCTCGAGCATCTGCTCGGGTGGCGTGACGGCGGAGACCCGTTGCGGAGCCCGCGAGCCCGACGCGGTCGCGACGGTGGTCTTGTGGCTGGACCGATCACCAGCGAGGCGCACGGCTCCCCAGACTCCACCGACGACCAGCGCCGCCGCGGCCGCCGCCGCCAGCGTCACTCGCCAGGGCGAGCGGCCCCGTGGGTGCATGACCTGTTCGGGCTGCAAGCGCATCGGCGGCTCGTCGGCGGCATACTCCGCGAGCAACTCGCGCAACCGGGCCTCGCTCATCGGTCACCTCCTGTCGCTGGTTGGAGCACGTCGTGCAGGGCGGCCAGCGCGCGATGGGTATAGGCCTTGACCGTCCCCTCGGCGATGCCGAGCAGGCCAGCGACCTCGGCCACCGGTCGGTCGTCGAGATAGCGCAGCACGACCACGGCGCGCATCTGGCGGGACAGCCCAGCCAGCGCCCGCCCCAGATCGACGCGAGAGTCGTTGTCGGGCAGGGGCATCGGCCGCTCCGGCAGCTCGGCGGTGAGCTGCTCGGCGGCATACTTGCGCCCGTCGATGAACAGCCGCACCATCGTCTGGCGGGTGTAGGCGTGCGGGTTGCCGCCGCGGACGCGCTCCCAGTGCGGATAGACGCGCTCGAAGGCCGCCTGGGTCAGGTCCTCGGCCCGGTCCCAATCACCGACCAGCCCGTATGCCGTGCGCCGCAGCGCCCGCGCATGGGCGCTGAAAAACGCGACGAACTCCTCGTCGCCTCCCCTGTCGTCGGGCACACCCTCACCAACAGACCTGTCGCCGGAAAGGTTGCCCTCAGCCGGAGAAGTTTCGCGCGAGGGTGACCGCCCGCGCGTCGGTCAGCGAGGCGACCTGGTCGACGACGACCCGCAGCCGGGCCTCATCGTCGGGGGCCGAGGCGTGGTCGGCGGCGAGGTCGGGGTCGAGCCGCTCGGGGCGCTCACGGAAGGCCGCGACGAGCGACTGGATGACGTCCTCCTGACGGACCATGACGTCACGGCGCTCCTGCGAGTGCATGACGTAGTGCGCCGCCACGGCCTTGAGCAGCGAGCACTCGGCGCGCGCGTCGTCGGGGACGACCAGATCGGCAGCGAAACGCGTGAGCGGGCCGTCGCCGTGCCGCTCGCGGGTGGCGAGCTCGACGGCGAGCAGGAAGCGCCCGATGAGCCGGCTGGTCATGTCCTTGAGCGCGGCGAGGTCGGCCCGCGTCCCGGTGAAGGTGTGCGGGATGCTGCCGGTCGCGACGAGCCGGGTCGCCGCGTCGGCGAAGGCTTCCGTCGGCAGATCCGGCGCGTATGCCGTGCGCGCCAACTCGGCGACGACCGCGACCTCGGCGGGGTCGTGCAGCACGCGCGGGTCGACCCTGCGGGAGGCGATGGCGTCCTCGACGTCGTGGACCGAGTAGGCGACGTCGTCGGACCAGTCCATGACCTGCGCCTCGATGCAGCGCACCCCCGCAGCGGCACCCTCCCGGAACCACGCGAAGACCGGCAGGTCCACGGCATACGCGCCGTATTTGCTGGTGGGATAAGGGGATTGGCCGATCGCCCAGGGATATTTGCTGGCGGCGTCGAGGCTGGCGCGGGTGAGGTTGAGGCCGGCGGGGCGACCGTCGAGGTGGGTGCGCTTGGCCTCGAGCCGGGTGAGGATCCGCAGGGTCTGGGCATTGCCCTCGAATCCGCCTGCGGGAGTGGCGAGTCGGTCGAGGACCGACTCGCCGTGGTGGCCGAAGGGCGGGTGCCCGAGGTCGTGGGCGAGGCAGGCGGTGTCGACGACGTCGGCGTCGCAGCCGAGGGCGGCGCCGAATTCGCGCCCGATCTGGGCGACCTCGAGCGAGTGGGTGAGCCGATTGCGGACGAAGTCGTCGGAGCCGGGGGCGACGACCTGGGTCTTGGCCGAGAGCCGGCGCAGGGCCGCCGAGTGGACCAGCCGGGCCCGGTCGCGGGCGAAGTCGTCTCGGTCGGACCGCTTGTGGGCGGGGTCCTCGGCGACCCAGCGCGCGCGGTCGCGGGCGGCATAGCTCATCGCCGCACCACCGCTCTCATGCGCGTCAGCCTAATCCGGTCCGGCATGGGAGGCGTCCCTCAGTCCCGCCGCCCCGGCGCTCTGCGCGCCCCCCTCCTTCGGGAGTTTGGCCGCCATGGCGGCCAGACTGGTCACTGGCGTCCAGATATGAACGCCATCCACCAATGTCGCCGCCATGGCGGCCAAACTGGGCAGGCCGCAGGCCCTGACGCCGCTAGCGGGCGCGCAGGCTCACCAAGTGCCCGACCACGCCGGGGATCCAGCCGGTCTGGCCGTTGAGCCAGCGCCCGCTGACCAGATTGGTCGGAATCACCGCGAAGGCATCCCGCTCGGCACCGTCGCTCATCAACCCGAGGTCCATGCCGAAGGGATCGTCGACCGTCGTCCAGCGCAGGTCGGTGAAGCGCGCCAGGTGCTCGCCGATCGCGACCCCCCAACGCTCGACGAAGGGCGTGTGCTCGCCGCGCCGCCAGGCGCCCCGCGCGGCCCAGGCGGCGCAGTCGGCGTCATACCCACGGCCGATCGCATCGAGGTCGTCGAGGTCGATGCCCAGCTCCGCGAGCTCACCGAGGCACCGGTCACGCAGCGCCTGATCCTCCGCGCGCAGCGGCATGGCGGTCGGCACGAGCGGTCGGCTGTCCGAGTCGTCAGGCAGCGGCGCGTCGTCGTCGTGCTGGCCGGCCTTGCCGGACGCCTCGCGAGCGCCTCGGCGGGAGAAGAGGCCCATGCGGCCAGCCTACGAGAGGAGCGCGGTGGCCGTCGGTCCTGATCACCCTCCGGCTGCGCCGTTGCCCTCCCCCAGCTCCCGGCGCGCCCGGGCGATCCACCCCGGTTGGTCGCCATAGCGCAGCTGCGGGATCGGCTCGTATGCCGCGCAGCTGGCGACTAGCGTCGCCATCCGCCGGTCGCGGGTCGCCTCCTGCTTGGCCGAGAGCACCCAGTGGATGACCTGCTTGCGATAGCTCGCCGTCGCCCGCTCCCAGAAGGCGCTCGCCCGCGGGTCGGCGGCGAGTTGCCCGGCATACTCCGGGGGCAGCGCGCCCGCCTCCGCCTGCTCGTAGGCGTAGATCCCGCGCTTGTCCTCGCGCCCCAGCTCGTATGCCGCGCGCCCGGCGGGCCGCATCTTGCCGGCCGCCTCGAGCTCGGCGACGAGAGCGACGTTGACCTTGCTCCAGGTCGAGCCTGGGCGGCGCGGAGTCCAGCGCTGCCGGACGGCGTCGGGTCCCATCGAGTAGACGACCGAGTCGATCCACCCGAAGCAGAGCGCCTCGGGAACCGCCTGCTCCCAGGTCAACCCGCGCGGCTGGACGTGCTTCTTGCGCAAGCCCATCCACAGCTCGGTGGCCGTCGCGTGATTGGCCTCCAACCACGCGCGGAACTCCTCCGGCGAGGAGAAGAAGACGATCTCCGACGGATGCGGGACCCTGGTAGTGGCCACGCGCTCAGCCTCCCGACACGTCGAGCTCAGCCTGAGCGACAAGCGCCCGCTGCTCGTCGGTGAGCTCGGGCGAGTCGAGCCAACCATCAGGCAGCGCAACGCGTTTGGGCGTGCCGGCGCGCCCGCGCTGACCCTCGGCGTCGGCGCCGGGCCAGGGCGCATCGGCGTCGAGCTGCCCCAGCAGCCGATCGAGGGTGGCCAGCGAGTCGGCGAGTGCCAGCTGCTGGCGCAGCTCGCCACCGGCCGGGAAACCCTTGAGATACCAGGCGATGTGCTTGCGGATGTCGCGGCAGCCGCGGCTCTCGTCGCCATAGAACTCCACGAGGTATGCCGCGTGCCTGCGCAGCGTCTCGGCCACCTCCCCGAGTCGGGGCTCCGCACGCTGCGGGGAACCGGCGAAGGCCCCGGCGAGGTCGGCGAAGAGCCACGGCCGACCCAGACAGCCGCGCCCGACGACGACCCCGTCACACCCGGTCTCGGCCACCATCCGCAGGGCGTCGTCGGCCGACCAGATATCGCCGTTGCCGAGCACGGGAACGCTCGTCACGGCGGCCTTGAGCGCGGCGATCCGCGACCACGCGGCATACCCGGAGTAGTGCTGGGCGGCGGTGCGCGCGTGGAGGGCGACCGCGGCGGCACCCTCCTGCTCGGCCGCGACGCCGGCGTCGAGGAAGGTCAGGTGCTCGTCGTCGATGCCCAGGCGCATCTTGACCGTCACCGGGACATCGCCGCGCGCCCCCTCGGCGACGACGGCCGCGACGATCGAGCGGAAGAGGTCGCGCTTCCACGGCAGGGCCGAGCCGCCGCCCTTGCGGGTGACCTTGGGCACCGGGCAACCGAAGTTGAGGTCGATGTGGTCGGCTCGGTCCTCCTGCACGAGGATGCGCGCGGCGGCCCGGGCGGTCACCGGGTCGACGGAATAGAGCTGCACCGAGCGCGGCGACTCGTCGGGGTCGTGCTCGATGAGGCGCATCGTCTCGGCGTTGCGCTCGACGAGCGCCCGCGAGGTGATCATCTCCGAGACATAGAGCGCCTCGGGTGCGTGCTCACGGCAGAGGCGGCGGAAGGCCCGGTTGGTGATGCCCGCCATCGGCGCGAGGACCACCGGTGTCGGGATCGTATGCCGGCCGATGCGCAACGGAGCCGCGGCCGCGGTGGGTCGCGGCGCGGAGGCGAGGGGCACGGCATACGTCGTCATGGCGGCGACCATTGTCCCACCGGGCACCGACTGCCACCTGCGCTCAGTCCAGCCCGAGCGCACCCGCGGCCGTCAGCACGTCGCCCACGTGCGCGAGGTCACCGCTGGCAGCGACGTCGAGGTCGCCCGGGTCGAGCCGGTTGGCGGCGAGCCGACAGAAGCCGACCGCGTCGGCGACGAGAGCGACCGACCCGCCGTGCCCGTCGTCGCGGCCCAACCGCACGTCCCAGGTCCCACCCCCGCGACCGGTGAGCACCAGGCGCACCGCCACCGGCTGGTGCAAACCGGACCGGTCGGCACCGACCCGCAGAGCGCGGGCCGCGAGGTCGGTCATCAGCGCGAGGGTGGAGTCGTCCGGAACGCGCTGGTCCCGACCGGTGGCCAGCTGGATGTCGTTCTCGTGCACCCACAGCTCGAACGTCCGCAGCACCATGAGCGAGGCCACGTGCAGGCGCAGGGTGTGCACGGCCACCGCCCCGGACGGGTCCGCGACCGCAAAGGCATCCCTGGTCGCCGTCACGGAGGTCTGCCAGGCCGCCAGCGTCCGGGCGGGTGGCTCGCCCCGGTGGGCGTCGGCGGCGTCCTGCGTCGCGAGCACATGGTCGACGTCGGCCACGCCGGGGTCGCGACCGAGAGCCCGCTGGACATCGCGCTCGACCCCGATGAGGTGCCCGACGAGGCCCTGCACGTCGAGCTCACGCACGGTCGGCGCCGCCCACTCCGCCTCGGTGAGGTCGGCCAGCAACAGGCCGAGGGCATCGGTTGCGCGCGTGAACGCGGTGAGTGGGGTGATCGGCTGCGGCGCGGGGGTGGGCCGCCCAGGGGCGCGCCTGGACAGCGACGCATCGAGGACCCGGCGGCGCAGGGCGTCGGGCAGTCCGGCTCCCGCGGGTGGGAGCCCGGGAGGGAGGCTGGTCATGGTCGCTCCAGGAGGTCTCGGTCCAACAGAGTCGTCAGTTTCGCGTGTGCCAGCCTGAGGCGGGACTTGGCGGTGCCTTCGGGAATGCCCTCGGCCGCAGCCACCTCCCGATGGGTCAGCCCACCGAAGTAGGCCAGCTCGACCGCCCGGCGCTGGTCGTCCGGCAGGGCCTCGACGGCCCGACGGACCAACCGGGCGGACTCGGCCGTGGCCACGTCGTCGGCCACGGACCCCGCCGGCTCCTCGGGGGTGAGTCGGAAGTCGCGCTCCTGCCGGGCCGCGCGGCGCACCTCGCTGCGCAGCAGGTCGAGCGCCCGGCTGCGCGCCAGCAGACCGAGGTAGGTCGCCAGCGTGCCGGCGGCGGAGTCGTAGCGCTCGGGGTGGGTCCACAGGCGCACGAAGACGTCCTGCACGACATCCTCGGCCAGCGCGTCCTGCCCGACGACCCGCCGGGCGGCCTCGAGGACGAGCCGGCCGAAGGCGTCGAAGATCTCGGCGAGGGCGTGATCGTCGCCCGCCGCCAGTCGCGCCACCAGGATCGCGTCGGCGCCCACCCTGCGGACGGTAGGCCGTCGGAGCGGGGTGTGGCAATGACTCGGCTGCGGCAACGGGCCAGAACCCAGGTCCACGTCCGCCTCCACGAGGGCGGCGGGCGGGCGGTCCATCAACTCGAGCACGTCCGGGGTACGCCGCCGGAGGCCGCCGCGGATCACTCCTCGCCACCCGCACGTCCAGACCGGCGGCGTGGGAACCCAATCGGGCCACGAGGTGATCCGGCCGGGCCGGCTGCGCCGTAGACGGACCAGCGGGTCTGATGGGACCCGGACCACCCCCCGAGAGGAACGACCATGCGTGACTCCAACGCTGTTCCGCCCCGCAGCTCCGCGACACCGGCAGCCGACGTCCTCCGTGCCGAACTCACCGGCATACGGCGCCGTTCCACCGCAGCCGACCCGAAGGCGACCCGCCGGGCCGTGGTGCTCGGGGGCAGCCTGGCCGGGCTGTTGACCGCCCGCGTGCTGGCCGACCACGTCGACGAGGTCGTCGTCGTCGACCGGGACGACCTCGACACCCCCCTGGACGCCCCGCGCCGGGGAGTCCCCCAGAGCGGGCACACCCACGGACTCCTCGTCCGGGGGGCCGAGGCCATGGAGTCGATCGTCCCCGGGCTCACCGAGGCCGTCTGCGGTCGTGGCGGTCAGAGCGCCGACATGATGAGCCGGTCGCGCTGGATCCTCCAGGGCAACGAACTCCTCCGCGGTGACTCAGGGCTGATCGGCATGCTCGGCTCACGGGTGCTGCTCGAGTCCGAGGTTCGCCGCCACGTCGCCGACAACCCCAAGGTCCGGTTCCTCGGCCGGCACGACATCGTCGGCCTGCTCACGAGCGAGGACCGGTCCACGGTCACGGGCGCCCGGGTGGCGCCGCGTGGGACGGCCGATCACCAGCCGATCGACCTCGCCGCGGGCCTGGTCGTCGATGCGACCGGGCGCGGCAGCCGGGCCGGCGTGTGGATGCGCGAGCTGGGCTACCCGGCACCCGAGGTGACGACCGTCGACGCCGGGGTCAGCTACGTCACGCGGCTGTTCGAGGCCGGACCGGGGATCCTCGACGACCTGGACGCCGACGTCGTCGGGACCCGGCCGCCCAACGGTCGCTCCGGGGTCGCCCTGCGGGTCGAGGGCGGGCGCTGGACGGTCACGCTGGCCGGCCAGAACGGCGAGGAGCCACCGGCCGACCCCGACGGCTGGCTGGCCTACGCGCGCACCCTCCCGACCCAGGGGATCGCCCAGATCATCGAGCAGTGCGAGCCGATCGGCCCGGTCCTTCCCTATCGGTTCCCCGGCAGCCGCTGGGTGCGCTGGGAACGCCTCTCCCGCCGGCCGGACTCGTTCGTCGTCATCGGCGACGCGGTGTGCTCGTTTAACCCCGTCTACGGGCAGGGAATGAGCTCCGCGGCCCACCAGGCCCTCCGGCTGCGTGAGGTGCTCGAGCAGCACGGCACCGTGGGAATCGGCGCCCGCTCGGCCCGGGCGTTCGCCGAGGTGGTGGCGACGCCGTGGGCGCTCGCGACCGGCATCGACCGTCGATTCCCCGGTATGCCGCGCAAGCCCCTGCCCGAGCGCATCCTCGACCGCTACATCGACCGCCTGCTCGAGGTGGCCACCGGCGACCGGACGGTGGCCGTCGCCTTCGCCCGCGTCCTCAACCTGCTGGCACCCCCGCCCTCGTTGCTCGCCCCCGCGGTGGCCTGGCGCGTGCTCGGGCCCGGCTCGGCCGCCCGGGTCCGCGACGCCCGGCAGCGTCGCTCCCCGAGGATCGCGGTCGCCGAGCCGGCGACGACCGTGGCCCCGTCGGTGGTGGCCCCGTCGGTGGTGGCCGGGTGAGCTCCCCGTGGTCCTTCGACCCGGTGCGGCTCGCCCGGCACGAACGGGACGCCTGGGCGGCCTACTACCTGCGGGACTGGAGGCGGGTGCTGACCTCGGCCGTCGGCATGGTCGACGAGGGCTTCGGGATGGCTTGGCCGTCCACGCTGCGCGGCGCGTGGCTCGTGCTGCGCGCCAACCAGGCGTGGGCGCCCTACCCGCAGAACGACCCCGAGGCGGCCAGGCGGCTCATGGAGCGCTTCTACCGGCTCGTGGTGCGCTCCCACGGCCTCGACCTCGACGCGAATCGGGCCGCCGAGCTCGAGGTCGACTGGTGGCACGAGCACCGGGTGCTCCAGCGTGAGCAGACCCACGGCGACGAGTCAGCCCTGGTCGAGGCGCTGACCCGGTTGTACGCCTACGTCTACTCCCGACCGCGTGAGCGGATGGCCGAGGCCGCCCGGCACCGCGCCCTGGCGATGCGGGCGTCGGACGCGTGGGTCGCGGCGGGGTGCCGGCGCGAGGATCCGCGGTTGGGGCAGGTGCTCGCCGATCTGGAGCGCTCCTACGCCAGCCTGTTGGAGTCGGTCCGCGTCGCGGCGTGAGGGTGATCGCGCGGCCCGGTCCGGTCCACGGGGTCGCGACCGATCACCCGGCCCGGCGGTTGCGGGACCGCCGGCGGCGCAGGGGAGGGGAAGGAGCACCCTGGTGCTCCTTCCCCTCCCCTGCGCGAATGCCGATCGCTCAATGATGGATCCGCGGCAACCACGTCGGACCACGGTGGGCCCGGTCGCCGAGCAGGGCCAGCGTCGCCGGCAGCAGCACGCCGCGCACGACGGTGGCGTCGAGGAGGACCGCGACGGCCAGGCCCACGCCCAGCTGCTTCATCTCCAGGACCGACAGGGTCCCGAAGACCGCGAACACGCCGACCATAACCATGGCGGCCGCCGTGACGACCCCAGCCGATCGGGCCACGCCCAGCCGCACAGCCGAGCGCGGGTCCAGCCCGGCGTCGCGGGCCTCCCGCACCCGGCTGGTGACGAACACGTGGTAGTCCATCGACAACCCGAAGAGCACGACGAACATCAGCAGCGGCAGCCACGAGGCGATCGACCCGATCGAGGAGAAGTCGAGCAGCCGCTCCGCCCACGTCCCCTGGAAGACCGCGGTCATCACTCCGTATGCCGCGCCGACCGAGAGCAGGTTGAGCCCCACCGTCGCCACGGCGAGCCACGGCGAGCCGAACGACACGAGCATGACGAGCAGGGTCAGCACGAGGACGAAGCCGACGACCCACGGCAGGCGGCTGTCCATCCACTGCGCGAGGTCGGTGGCCGCGGCATACCCCCCGACGTGCACCTGCACGTCGGCGCTGTTGCCGAGCGCCCGCTCGACCGCCGGGACGACCTGGGCCCGGACGGAGTCGACCACGCCCGGCAGCGCCTTGTCCGATGCGTCGAGACCGACGCCGACGACGAGCACCGAGACGGTGCCGTCGCTGGAGGTCGGGATCTCGGGCGCAACGCCCGACACGTGGGTGATCGCCGATGCGGTCGAACCGGCGGAGACCAGGGCATCGTGCACCCGGTTCGTCTGCGCGGCAGGCGCTTTCACGACGACGGTCAAGGACACGCCTTGGGTCGGCGCGGCCGCCTCGAGCTGGCGGTAGGCCTGCACGACCGGCAGGTCCTTGGGCAGCTCCTCGATCCCGGGCAGGGAGGTGCGCATACCGAGCGCGGGGATGGCGAGCCCGACGAGCACGACGACGGCGCCCGCGGCCCACCGGGCCGGGCGGGCGACGACGCGACCGGCCAGCCGGCCCCACAGCGACTCGGTCGTGCCGCGGCGGGTATTGCGACGGCCGCTGAAGGGCAGCCGCAGGGCGTCGACCTTGTCGCCGAGGATGGCGAGGATCGCCGGCAGCACGGTGGCGGAGGCGAGCACGGCGACGCCGACGACGAGCAGGGTCCCGACGGCCAGCGAGGTGAACAAGCCTCCGGCGACGAGCATCCCGGACATCGCGACCATGACGGTGAGTCCTGAGACGAGCACGGCCCGGCCTGCGGTGGCTCCGGCCGCAATGATGGAGGCCTCGACGGAGGCTCCGGCCGCGCGTTCCTCGCGGGCCCGGCGCAGCACGAAGAGGGCATAGTCGACGCCGACGGCAAGGCCGATGAGCAGCACGAGGCTTTGGGTGTTGGGGTCGACGCTCACCCAGTGCTGCGAGACGGCGGCAGTGAGCCCGAGCGCCACGCCGACACTGCCCATGCCGAGCACGACCGGCACTCCGGCCGCCACGACGGCACCGAAGGCAATGAGCAGCACGAGCAGGGTGACCGGCAGGCTGACCAACTCGGCGCGCTGGAAGTCCCGGCCGAGGGTTTCGTCGAACTCCTTGCTGATCGAGCCTTCGCCGACCTGCCCGAGCTTCCACTCCGGATGGGCGGCGCGCAGCCGCTCGGTGACGGCGAGGGACGCGGTGACCGCCTCCGCGGCCTTGGGCTTGGTCGTGTCGGTCTCGGTGGCGCGCGCCGCCAGCTCAAGAGGCAGCACGACACTGCGGCCGTCGGCACCGGCGGTGGGCTCACCCACGCGGGCGACCCCCTCGACGCCTTGGTATGCCGCGGCGAGCTGGAGCCCGACGGCCATCGCCTCCTGGGGCGTCCAAGAGCCAGACCGCGCAGTGGCGACGACGCTCTCGACCGGCTTGCTGCCGAGGTCGGTGGCGCTGAGGACCTCCTGGGCGCGGGCCGAGTCACCGACGAGCTGCTTGTCCTGAGGCGTCGTGAGGATGCCGCCGGACAGCAGCGCGATCGACCCGGCAAGGCCGACCGCAGCGATGAGCAGCACCCACCAGCGATGAGCCACGCACCAGGCGGTCAAGGCCGAGCGCGGCAGGTGTGGCGCGCCCGCCGGGTGGCCGGCCGGCGGTCCGGCGCAGACCCGATCGGGCGCCACGATCGAGGGATAGATCGGCAGGTCGTCGATGGTCGACGCCTTGGACTCATGCAGAGTCTGTCGGTTGGTTGAGGTCATGATTCGAGGGTTGCGCTCGGGGGTTCCCCCGCGGCACCCGGAGCAACCCCCACCCACCCCCTAGGCAACCCCGACACGACCCTGACCCGCCCTGCTCAGACCTCGGGACCGCCACGTCAGACCGTGTGGCCGGCGCGCGTCACCTCACGGGCGAAGGCGGCGATGATCGCGCTGGTCTGCCATGGCCTCGTCAGCGGCAGCAGATGGCTCGCCCCGCGGACGGTGAGCAGCCTCCCGCGCGGCGCGGCAGCGGCATACGTCGGGCCGTCGATGCCCAATTGGTCCCATTGCCCGCGCACGACGAGGACCGGACACGCGACCTCGCGGAGCAGCTCGGGTCGCCCGCCGGCCATGACCGCGGCCCAGGACGGGCGCACGCCGTCGAACCAATAGCCTTCGGCCAGAATGGGATCGACCACTTCGGGTGGGGCGATGCGGGTGAGGATGCGGTCGTTGACGCGCGTGATCGCCTCGCGCCCGGCGCGTTCGGTCACCAGCCCGAGCAGCTTGTATGCCGTCACGCCCGGTCCGCGCGGGATGGCCGCCGCACCGACGGTCACCAGGCCGGTGAGGGCGCGGGGATGGCGGGCGGCATACTCCATCGCGGCATAGCCCCCGAGCGAGTGACCGGCGACGACCACCGGCTGAGCGGGAGCGGCCGAGTCGACGTCGAGGGCGATCGCTGCGGCGGCGGTCTCCATGGTGAAGGGCTCGCCGGCCCGGCTGCCGTGGCTCGGCAGATCAGGGGTGAGCACCTCGAATTCCGGCTCCAGCCAACGCCGGTGGGCCGCCCACTGGACGCCGCTGACCCGCGAGCCGTGGACGAGGACCAGCCGCGTGCGCATGAGCTCAACGCTAGGCGATGCCCGCCGGCGTCAGAGCCAGCCGTTGGCGTCGGCGATGCGCACGGCATCGGCCCGGTTGCGGGCCTCGGTCTTGCCGATCGCCGCCGACAGGTGGTTGCGCACGGTGCCCTCGGAGAGGAAGAGCTCTGCGGCGATCTCCGCCACGGAGGCGCCGGTGCGCGCCGCTCGCAGCACCTCGGATTCCCTTTCGGTGAGCGGAGATTCGCCGATGGTCAGGCTGTCGGCCGCGAGCGACGGGTCGACGACGCGCAGTCCCGCGTGGACGCGCCGCACCGCGTCGGCGAGCTGGCGGGCCGGCGTGTCCTTGACGACGAAACCGCTCGCCCCCGCGCGCAGCGCCCGCGCGAGGAAGCCCGGCCGCCCGAAGGTCGTGACGATGAGCACGCGCACCGAGGGGTATGCCGCGCGCACCGCCGCGGTCGCCTCGATCCCGTCCATGCCCGGCATCTCGACATCGAGCAGCGCAACGTCGGGCAGCGCTCGCTCCACTGCCGCGACGACCTCATCGCCTCGGCCCACCTCGGCCACCACCTCGAGATCGGGCTCGAGGGAGAGCAGCGAGGCGAGCGCCCCACGGACGAGCGCCTGGTCGTCGGCGAGCAGGATCCGGATCACGACGCCACCGCTCCATTGCCGGGCGCCTGGTTGTCGGCGCGCAGGACAGGGATCACGAGGCCACCGCCGGCTCAGGGGCAGCGACCCGCAGGACGAAGCCCCGCGGCATACCCGCCTCGGTGGTGACGACGGCGCCGACGGCGGCCGCACGCTCGCGCAGGCCATGCAACCCGGAGCCAGGGGCGACGTCCTCCGCGAGCCCGCGGCCGTCGTCGGCCACGGTCACCGAGCGCGGGCCAAGGCTGACCGTGCACGTCGATGCCTCGCTGTGCCGGACGACATTGGTCACGCCCTCGCGCACCGTCCACGCGAACAGCTCGCGCAGTGGCGACTCGACCGCCTCCGCGGTGTTGGGCAGCTCGGGGCGGATGCCGGCCGCCACGAGCGCCGCTCGAGCCCGGGAGAGCTCCCCCGGCAGGGTGATCTCGCGATAGCCGGCGACGGTGCGACGCACGTCGGCCAGCGCGTCGCGGGCGAGCCGCTCAAGGTCGGCGACCTCGGTGCGGGCCTTGGCGTTGGCCGTCTCACTGCCCACCTCCAGCAGCCGGCCGGCGAGCTCGGCCTTGACCGAGATGACCGTCAGCGAGTGCCCAAGGAGGTCGTGCAGATCCCGGGCGAAGCGGTCGCGCTCGGCACCGAGGGCGAGCTCGCCCTCGGCTTGGGCCGCTCGCACGAGAGCTTGGTTGCGGGCCATGAACATCGTGAAACCCCAGACCGATCCACCGCTGATGAGGCTGCCGATCGCCACGCCATAGGGATCCGACCAGGTGCCGAACCACGACCGGGAGATCAACTCGGCGACCCCGGCGATGAGGGCGACGGCGACGATGCTCCACCGCGCAAAGAGCACCACGGAGGCGACCGCGAGAAAGGGCAGCGTGCCCAGACCGGCCGGTCTCCCCGCCCAGAGCAGTCCCGCCGTGATGAGGACCATGCCCAACCCGGTCAGCCGCACGGTGCGCAGGCGTGGATCCGGTTGTGCGTGGAAGAAGCGGCGCATGCCTTGCATGAAGACGACATAGAGCGCGGCGAAGGCGATGAGCGAGACCCCGACGAGGCGGCCTCCGAGAGTCCCCTCGCCGAAGGCGTCGACCGTCGGGCCGATGAGGAAGATGAGCCAGACGACGGAGAAGACCAGACCCCAGGCCCGCAGTCGGATCGATCGCGGCGCCGGGGGCTGGTCCATGGTGCTCACGCTAGTCACTGCCTGGAGGTATGCCGGGCTCAGACCCGGGCGGTGTCCTTGCGGAAGCGCCAGGCTGCACCGAGGGCGAAGATCGCACCCCAGGCGACAACGTTGACGACCCAGGAGAGCTGGAAGGCGTCGTGCGCGCCGCTGGCCGTGACGCTGAGCGGCCAGTGGGCGATCTGCCCGAGTCCGTAGATCGGGGTGAGCTGGGCGATCTGGCCAAAGCCCGACTCCGGGTCGATCGGCGCCGAGAAGATGCCGCCGAAGATCGAGAGGATCGCAAGGATCGGGCCGAGGAACTGCATGGCGTTCTCGCTCGGCAGCAGATAGCCCATGAAGAGGCCGAAGGCGGCGAAGACCATCGAGCCCGCGACGACCGCCAGGCCGCACTCCCACCAGGCCTCGGCCGGCATATGCGCCCGGCCGGTCAACGCTCCGGTCGCAAAGGTGACCGCCGTGGCCAGCGCCCCGAGAGCGAGCGCCGCGATGACCTTCGCCAGCAGGTATGCCGTGGGGCGCAGCGGAGTGAGGCGCAGCTGGCGGCTCCAGCCACTCGCCCGCTCGATCGACACCGAGGCACCGGCGCTGGTCGTCGCCATGATCGCGCCGTAGACGGCCATGCTCACCATGATGTAGGCCCCGACATTGGCCAGGGCCGGCCCCATGCTGTCCTGCGCGCCGGTGATCTGCGCGGCGATGAAGAGGAACATGACGATCGGGAAGGCGATGACAAAGATCATCGTCCGCTTGTTGCGCAGCACCCGGCGCAGCTCCAGCGCAATGACTTTGGCGTTGATCGGGCTGTGGCTGGCCGCCGGGCGGGCGGAGAGGTCGAGCGGTGACATGGTGGTGGTCCTCGGGTGCTCCGGTCGGGTCGTGGTCTGCGCAATGACGGTGGTCATGAGTGGGCCTGCGCCTCGGTGTCGGCGCTCTCTGCGGTGAGGGCGACGAAGGCGTCCTCGAGCCCGCGCGCCTCGATCTGCAGGTCGCGGGCCGGGGTCGCGGTGAGCAGGTGGCGGGCGGCCGAGTCGCTGTCGGTGGCGTGGAGGATGACCTGGTCGCCGCGCACCTGCACCTGCTGCACACCGGGTATGCCGTGCAACTCCCCCTCGACGACGCCCGGCCAGGTGGCCCGGACGACCCGGCCGATGCCCAGCGCCTTGACCTCTGCCGGTGTGCCGTCGGCGACCTTGCGGCCCTGGCTCACCAGGACGATCCGGTCGGCGAAGTCGTCGGCCTCCTCGAGGTAGTGAGTGGCGAAGACGATCGTGCGCCCGCGCTCGGCGTCGGCGCGGATGGCGTCCCAGAAGGCCCGCCGGGCGTTGACGTCCATGCCCGTCGTGGGCTCGTCGAGGATGAGCAGCTCGGGGTCGGGCACCAGGGCCATCGCGAAGCGCAGCCGCTGTTGCTCGCCGCCGGAGCACTTGGCGACGGTGCGCCCGGCGATCTGCTGGATACCCGCCGTGGCGAGCACCTCGTCGACCGGCCGCGCGGTCGGGAAGAGCGCCGCGACATACTCGACCGACTCGCGCACGGTGAGGTCCTTGAGCAGCCCGCCGGTCTGCATGACCGCCGACACCAACCCGTGGTCGATCGCCTTGCGCGGCTCGAGCCCGAAGACCTGCACCTGCCCGCTCGTCGGGTCGCCGAGCCCGAGGACCATGTCGATGGTCGTCGTCTTGCCGGCGCCGTTGGGGCCGAGCAGCGCGACGATCTCGCCCCGCTCGATGGTGAGGTCGATGCCACGCACGGCGCGCACCGCACCAAAGCTCTTGGTCACCCCACGCAGGTCGATGGCGGGTATGCCGGTCGGGTTCGTTGTCATGACAGCCAGCCTGGGGGCGGCCCGGCATACGACCCTCGTCGGATCGTCACCACCTGGCCGTGACGAATGTCAGGGGCGCTGGGCGAGGCTGACCTGCGGGAGCACGGCGCCGATCCGCGTGTCCGCCTCGCCGGTCGGGAGGATGCCGGTCGGCAGATCGGCGACGTAGAACTGGCGGCCTGAGAGCACGTCCCAGGCCAGCAGGCGCATGGAGGTCGGACCCTGCGGGCTGGCTCCTGTGGCGGCTCGCGAGGAGTAGAGCAGCATGGTGGGCGCCGACCAGCCAAGGGCCGTGCAGCAGCCCGAGACCGGGGTCATCTGCTCGGCGACGAGCAGCCGCGGCAGACCCGAGGGCTGGGCGGCGACGATGCCCTGATAGGAGCCTTGGAGCTCGGCCTGGGCGTCGGCGGTCAGATAGATCCCTGACGCCGACCACCCTGAGCTGCTCGTCACCGTGTCGGCCCATGGCTCGGCCAGCCAGCGGGGCAGCTCGCGCTGGTAGAGAGCGACCCCGTCGGCGTTGAAGGTCACAAGATTGTCGACCGTCCCCCCGTTGGACGGGTGGATCCAGCCGGTGCCGTCGTAGACGGTCTCAGCGACCGGCTGCGCGGTGTCGGCGAAGGGGTCGACCCGCCACTGTCCGGCGTCGGCGACGGCGACGAACCAGACGTTGCCGCTGGACCACCCCCCGGTGACGAAGTCCTGGGCCGGCACCGCGGTGCGTGCGACGGCGCCGGTGCGCAGGTCGATGCCGACGACAGCTCCGGGTTGGAGGAAGGCCAGGCGATGCCCGTCGGGGGCGATCGTGCGCGGTCCGAGGACGAGGTGCGGGTCGGGGGTGTCGGCGTTGAGGGGCTTGAGCAGGACCGTGTCGAGCTCGACATAGCGGTTGAGCGGATTGACCGCGGCGTCGCCGGCATCTGCGAGCACGACGACAGGGTGATAACCGCCGGCGACCCGGCGCAGCAGGACGGCCGCAGCTGGCGTATCCAGGTGGCCGAGGTCGCTGAGCTTGCGGATGCTGGCCTCCGGGTCGAAGCCCAGTCGTTCCGGCAGCCCGCTGGCAAGCGCTGCGGGCAACCGGCTCAGCGCTGTCTCGGCGGCTGGGGTGACTGCTTGGACGATCTGCAGCCCGCCTTTGACGTTGGCCGGCAAGGCCTCGATCGGGGTCTGCGTCGTGGTGGCTGCCGGCAGGGTCTGGGGGGGAGCGTTGAGGCGCGCCGAGACGGCCCAGCCGGTGCCTGCGAGGACGACGACGCTGGCGGCGGCGAGCAGGCGGGCGCGCCGGCGGGCGCGTTGCGCGGCATACCAGGCGCTTGGGGCGAGGTCACTGTCGGTGAGCGGGGCGTTGTCGGCGGCCTGCTCGAAGACGTCGCGGAGCTCTCGGGTCATGACTGGCCTCCAGCTGGGACGGGGACGTCGATGTCGGGCATCTCGGCGCGGATGCGGGCCAAGGCGACGTGGGTCTGGCTCTTGACGGTGCCGACGGTCACCCCGAGCAACTCGGCGGTCTCACGCTCGCTGCGGTCCTCGATGAAGCGCAGCACGAGGACCGCCCGCTGCTTGGGGGTGAGTGCGGCGAGAGCGCGCTCGACATCGAGGCGCTGGCTCACCTCGTCGCCGTCGTCGCGTGCCGCGGTGGGGAGAGCCGCCACCCGAGTGAGGCCGCGGCGCTCGCGGGTGCGCTGGCGCCATGCCGAGATGCTGTCGCGATAGAGGATGCGGCGCAGGTAGGCATCCGGTTGGTCTGCACGCACGCGGTGCCAGTTGCCGGCCAGCTTGACGAGGGCGACCTGGAGCAGGTCCTCGGCGTCAGTTGCGTTGCCGCACAGCAGGTATGCCGTGCGCAGCCACACGCGCTGACGGGAGCGGACGAAGTCGGCATAGTCCGCGAAGTCGTCGCGCTGAGCGGGCTGGGCCATGATCACCGTCCTCTCCGCGAGGTGGGCTTGAGGTGTTTGTGTGGGTGCTGCGGGTGACTGGTCACGTGGTCGGGCGCTCGGTGTGCCGCGTCACGCGGCGCGTCACTCCTTCAACGTCGCACACCCTGCCAAAGGTTGGGGGGTTGTTGCGGCGATCCTCATGCCGGGTCGCGCGGCACGCGAGTGGTCTCGTCCCGCGCCTCGCCAGGCGAGGCACTCGCCCCGTCGCCGTCGCTCATCTCGTCGTCGTCCCTCGCCCCGTCAACGTCGCTGGCCCCGACGTCGTCGCTGGCCCCGACATCGTGCTCGGCCGCTGGTACCAGTCGCCCTCTCGTCGCTCGCCGATCACAGGCTCGCCGGGGGTCGCCCACCCACCTCGCGCCGCTCGCCCCCGCCGGCGCCGCTCACCCCCCCTCGCGGCCACTGCCTTGACCCTGACCCGCCATTGGGGGCGTGCCCTGATCGAGTGTGACCCCACGCGAGTTGCTACGTCTCGATCGATCTAAGCCTTTGCACCGCAGTCGTTTTCGGGTCGGGGGGTCTGTCGGTGGTCGGTTGTACCGTGGGTGTCATGAGCAGCAGCCCGACCCTTGGCAGTGTCGCCGACCGGCGTGCGCTGTGGGCTGCCGCGACCGAGTCGGTCGTGGGGTTGCGGGAGGTGCTCTGGCAAGCGCCCGGCAGTGAGCTGGCCGCGATGCTCGGTGAGCTCGACCGGCTCGCCGCGCTCACGGCGGGGGCTCGGGTGGCCGTGGTCGTAGAGGCTGAGACCCGCGGGGAGATCGCCGCGTCGCAGGCCGGGTCGGTCACCGGCTGGGTCGCCGCGCAGGCACCGTCGTTGGCCGCCGGGGGTGGAGCAGGGCAGGTCGCGAAAGTGGTGCACGACACCCGCACCATGGAGCTCGCCCCGGTGCGGGATGCCGTCATCGACGGGACCGTGCCAACCCCAGTGGCGTTGACCGTGATCACCGAATTCCGCAAGCTGCGCCACCGGCTGCAGGACGCCGCGGCGCCCACCGTCCTTCAGGGGTTGGTGACCATGGCCGCCAGCGACGGCAGCCGCGGGGTCCGCGCCCTGCGCCCGGCGTTGTTGGCGACCTACGGGCTCGACGGAGAGTTCCAACACGACACCGACACCGCCGCCGGACTCATCTCCCTGTCTCGGCCGGTCGGAGACGACCTGGCCGGTTACACCTACCAGTTTAACCTCGACCCGGTCGGGTCCGCCACCCTGGAAGCCGCGATCGGCCCGCTATCGAGGCCGGTGCCTGGCCCGGACGGATCGCGGGACACCCGCTCGGTCCAACTACGCCGCGGACAAGCCCTCGTGGAGATGCTCCGCCGGGCCGCCGCTGCTGGGGACCGGCCACCCACCGGCGTGAAGACCACCCTCATCGTCACCATGAACTACGACGACCTCAAGAACCAAGTCGGTGCCGCCACCGTGCTCGGCACACCCGCCGGCGGCACCCTCCTCGCCCCGGACACCGTCAGACGGCTCGCCTGTGACGCCGACCTCATCCCCGCCGTGCTCGGCACCAAGAGTCAACTGCTCGACCTCGGCCACACCACCCGCCTGGCCACCCCCGCCCTGCAACTGGCCCTCTGGCTACGCGACAAACACTGCACCTTCCCCGGATGTTCGACCCCCGCCCACTGGTGCGACGCCCACCACCTCACCCATTGGGCCGACGGCGGACCCACCACTCTCACCAACCTCGGCCTGCTCTGCGGGCGACACCACACCATCGTCCACCGAGACCACCTGCACGGCCATTACGACCCCGACACCAACAGCATCCACTGGGACACCACCCCCGGCAGCTACCGAGCCGGCGCACCACCCGGCACCCGACCGCCCACCCAATTTTGGGCGCCACCGCGCCCAGCCGAGTGCGACACCTGGCCCGACACGGCCGACTCGACGACCCCGACGCGCGGCCAATCCCCTTTGAGCGCAACGGCTTTTCTCCAGGACGACGACGATCCCTGGCAGGACAGCGCCGAGGGACTCGCCGCGGCAGAAGCCGTCGCCACACGAACCCTGGACGACATCGGGGAGCGCGACCCCTGGCGCGACATCAAGAGCGTGCGGTGAGTGCAAGGCGCTGCGCCGCCAACTCTCCAACGTTGTCGACGACGTCGCGGAGAGCCACCGCTGGCACGAGGCCGACCCGCCCGACGCGGCCGACCCGACCCGCCCGGACGAGGCGGGCCCGCTCGGCTGCCGTCAGGGTCTACTGGGCGCGGCAATCAGGGATCGTTGAGCCCACCTCTGCAGCTGGCTCGACCAATCGAGATAGCCAGCGCGAAACGCCGGTTGGAGTCAGCCCATCCGTCATGGACGAGGCCAAGGGGCGAGTCAGCCTTCGGCGCAGGACCTCCTCAGCCGCGAGGTGGTGACGGCGGTACCAACGAATGAAGGGACGGCATACACCTGCTGTCATGACGCACGCGCCGCCACGACAACGATGACGTATGCCGGTCAGCAGCCGACGAGGCGCTGAGCCAGCCACCCCTCGACCTGGTCGAGGGCGACCCGCTCCTGGGCCATGGTGTCGCGCTCGCGGATGGTGACCGCCTGGTCCTCGAGGGTGTCGAAGTCGACGGTGATGCAGTAGGGCGTGCCGATCTCGTCCTGGCGGCGATAGCGCCGCCCGATGGCCTGAGCGTCGTCGAAATCGACATTCCAGTTGCGCCGCAACGCTGCTGCGAGGTCGCGGGCCTTCGGCGAGAGGTCGGCGTTGCGCGAGAGCGGCAGCACGGCGGCCTTGACCGGAGCGAGCCGCGGGTCGAGCCGCAGGACGACGCGCTTGTCGACGCCGCCCTTGGTGTTGGGCGCCTCGTCCTCGTGATAGGCGTCGACGAGGAAGGTCATGAGTGAGCGCGACAGCCCCGCCGCCGGCTCGATGACATACGGCGTATAGCGCTCGCCCGTCGCCTGGTCGAAGTAGGACAGGTCGGCGCCGGAGTGCTGCGAGTGCGACGTGAGGTCGAAGTCGGTGCGGTTGGCGATACCCTCGAGCTCGCCCCACTCCGAGCCGGGGAAGTTGAAGCGATATTCGATGTCGACCGTCCGCTTGGAATAGTGCGAGAGCTTTTCCTTGGGGTGCTCATAGTGGCGCAGATTGTCGGCGGAGATCCCCAGGTCGACATACCACCGGGTGCGCTCGTCGATCCAATACTGGTGCCAGGTCTCGTCCTCGCCCGGCTTGACGAAGAACTCCATCTCCATCTGCTCGAACTCGCGGGTGCGGAAGATGAAGTTGCCCGGCGTGATCTCGTTGCGGAAGCTCTTGCCCACCTGGGCGATGCCGAACGGCGGCTTGCGGCGCGCGGCGCCCTCGACGTTCTTGAAGTTGATGAAGATGCCCTGAGCGGTCTCCGGGCGCAGGTAGTGCAGCCCCGACTCGTCCTCGATGACCCCGAGATAGGTCTTGAGCATCATGTTGAAGTCACGCGGCTCGGTCCACTGCCCCCGGTTGCCGCAGTGTGGGCAGGCGATGTCGCTCATCGGGACGTCGTCGGGGTTGAGCCCCCCGCCCTTCCTGGCGGCATACGCCTCCTGCAGGTGGTCGGCGCGCTCGCGCTTGTGGCACGACAGGCACTCGACGAGCGGGTCGGTGAAGGTGCCGACGTGGCCGGAGGCGACCCACACCTGGCGCGGCAGGATGATCGAGGAGTCGAGGCCGACGACGTCCTCGCGGCCGTGGACCATGGCCTTCCACCACTGGCGCTTGATGTTCTCCTTGAGCTCGACGCCAAGCGGGCCGTAGTCCCACGCCGAGCGCGTGCCGCCGTAGATCTCCCCGCACGGGAAGACAAAGCCCCTGCGCTTGCAGAGGCTGACGACGGTGTCGACGGTGGAGGTGCTCGAAGCCATAAGGGTTAGGTTATCGGCCCTCGCGCGGGCTCCCCGACCGGCTTTCGCGGCGGCCGGTGCCGTCCCCTACTCTTGGCGGCGTGAGTTTGCCCTTCCGGTCCCGGGTCGAGCATGCGTCGGTCCCCGTGGTCACCCGCCTCAACCGTATGCCGCGGTGGTTCGCCTTCATCGCCGTGTTGGCGCTGATGGTGGCGGGGATCATGGTGCCCAAGGTGGGCTTCCTCTTCACGCTGGTCGTGGCGGCCTTCCTCGGCTGGCTGCTCTTTCTCACCTGGCCGCGCCTGCACGGGCCGGAGAAGCTCATCCGCTTCGCCGTTCTCGCGCTCGTGCTGGCCGTGACGATCGTCCAAGCTTTCCCCCACTGACGGGCTGGCCTGGCCGCACGCCTCAGCCCCGGTCAGCCCTCCGCGTCGGTCACGGGCGCATCGGACCGCCCCGCGTCAGATCCCTCAGCGTCGGTCACGGGCGCATCGGCGAGTGCTGCCGAGACAACGGCAGCAGACGCTCCCGGAAACCGGTCCTCATAGCGCGCCCGCGTCCCGGCGTCATGAAAACCCAAGCGCTCGTATAGCGCTCGCGCCGGGTTGACGACGCTCACACAGAGCCAAGCCTCGCTCGCGCCCGCCTTGCGCAGCGCCCGCAGCGAGCGGGCCACCAGGTGCGCACCCAGCCCGCGCCCACGCCACGCCGGGGCCACGCCGACGAGGTCGATCCACCCGTCGGACACGAGGACGAAACCCACCGGCATGCCCTCAGCGTCGAGGACCACGCGACTGTCGTCCGGGCGGAAGGTCGGCGACTCACGCTCGTCGGCGAGCCATTGCGGCGCCGTGTGCTCGCCGAAGCCCTCCTGGTCGGCCAACGCCGCACTGATCGCCGCGGCGAAGTCCGCCTCCGTCTGCTCGTCGAAGGCCGCGACGGTCAGCCCGTCCGGGCGAGCCACCCGCGGGATGTGGTGCAGGTCATGGCGCATGACCGTCTCGGCGAAGGTCCGGCGCAGCCCACTGCGCGCGAAGAGCGACTCGGCCTCCGGCGACATCGTCTCGGCGACGACGAGCAACTCGTGGCCGGCCGACTGCTCGCGGCACCACTCGACGAGCGACTCGCCATGCCCCTGCCGACGCACGGCCGGATGCACGAGCCCCGTCGCCGCCCCACGCGCGCCGACTTGGAAAAGCGCTGCGGCAGCGACGATTTCGCCGGTTTCATCACAGCCGACAATGCCTGGGCCTTGCCAATAGAGCTCGCGGATCAGCGCAGGGGTCCGCAGCGCGGGCAGGCCTCCGTCGACCGCGAGACAGTCCTCGGCGAGCTCGGCGATGCCGTCGAGGTCGGACTCGGCCAGCGGGCGCCATTCGAGGGCCGACATGCCCCCATCACACCACGGCCCCCGGCTCGTCCCCACCGCGAGCCCCCCTCGGTTGCCTCGCAACTTGACAATGATTCTCATTTCAGCAAGAGTGAGGTATGCCGTTCCGCCCGCTCGGCGCGCTCCTCGCCACCGCCCTCGCCGCAGCCCTCGGCCTCGCCGGGTGCTCCGCGAGCGCGACCCCCGGGGTCGGCGACCCGGCGGGCTCCGGGGCGAGTGCACCCGCCGGCACGGCCGCACCCGGCACGCTCTCGGTGACCGCCGGCTTCTATCCGCTCGCCTACCTGCTCGAGCAGATCGGCGGCCCCGACGTCACGGTGACGACGCTGGCCAAGCCCGGCGCCGAGCCCCACGACACCGAGCTCACCCCGTCGCAGGTCGCCTCGCTGACCGGGACGCGCCTGGTCGTCACGCTCGGCGGCTTTCAGCCGGCCGTCGACCAGGCGGTCGCCCAGCAGGCACCCGACGCGGCCTTCGACCTCGGTCCGCTCGTCTCCCTCGACCTCACGACGGCGGGCGAGGACGGCGAGGGTGGCGAGGCCACCGGCGCGGTCACCGACCTGCACTTCTGGCTCGATCCGTTGCGCTATGCCGCCGCCGGCACCGCAGTCGCCGAGCGCCTGGCCACGATCGACCCGGCCCGAGCACGGGACTTTCGTTCTCGGGCAACAGCTTTCGCGGCGAGCATGGGCGAGCTCGACACGGCATACAGCCAGGGGTTGGCCACCTGCGCCTCGCGAACCCTGGTGACCGCGCACGCCGCCTTCGGCTATCTCGCCACGCGCTACCACCTCACGCAGGTGCCCATCGCCGGGTTGTCACCCGACCGCGAGCCCTCGGCCCGCAAGCTCGGCGAGATCGCGCGGCTCGTCAACGGCTCCGGCGTGCGGACCATCTACACCGAGACCCTCGTCGACCCGACGCTCGCCGAGACGATCGCCAACACGACCAACGCGCGCACGGCGGTCCTCGACCCCGTCGAAGGCATCACCACTGCCTCGGCCGGTCCCGACTACCCCTCGGTGATGCGCGCCAATCTCGCCACCCTTCGCAGCGGGCAGGACTGCTCATGAGCCACCCATCCCCCACCGAGCCCCCGATCGTCCTCGCCCTGCACGGCGCGGCCTTCGGCTATGGCACCCGCACCGTCGTCTCGGGTCTCGACGTGGCGATCCGCGCGGGCGAGGTCGTCGCCGTCCTCGGCCCCAACGGCTCGGGCAAGTCCACCCTGGTCAA
This sequence comes from uncultured Intrasporangiaceae bacterium, assembly GCA_964558825.1. Classification (GTDB taxonomy): domain Bacteria; phylum Actinomycetota; class Actinomycetes; order Actinomycetales; family Dermatophilaceae; genus Phosphoribacter. Next base: position 4,448 of record CAZLGB010000011.1, on the reverse strand, counting down.
GGGCGTGCTCGGCCTCGCCACGAACTTCGCCGGCCGCGTCGAGGTCCTCGGTATGCCGCGCACGGACTTTCGCGAGCACGCGCGGCTGGGCTATGTGCCGCAACGGCATACCCTCGCGGCTGGTGCCCGGGCGACCGTGTGGGAGATCGTCGCCGCCGGGCGGCTCACCCGACGGAGGCTGCTGAGCCCTCCGGGGGCGGGCGACCGCGCCGCCATCCGTCGAGCGATCGAGCTCGTCGGCCTGGCCGATCGTGAGCGCTCCGACGTCGCGGCGCTCTCGGGCGGTCAGCAGCGACGCGTGCTCATCGCCCGCGCCCTCGCCGGCGAGCCCGACATCCTGCTCATGGACGAGCCGACCGCCGGAGTCGACGCATCGGCCCAGCATGTGCTGGCCGACGTGCTGGCCCGGCTGGTCGCCACGGGGGTGACCCTCGTCGTCGTCACCCACGAGCTTGCGGCCCTGGCCGAGTTGGTCACCCGGGTGATCGTCGTCGAGGACGGGCGGGTCGCCTTTGACGGATCGCGCGACGAATTCGCCTCTGCCAGTGGGGTGGTGCACGATCACGACGCGCACCATCACGACTCCGAGCTCGACCAGGTGCCGTCCTGGGTCGCTGCGGTCCCCGCGCCGCTCCCCCGTCCGCTGACCGATCGGTCAGGAGGCACCCGTGGCTGAGCTGCTCTCCCTCGACTTCATGCAACGGGCGTTGCTCGCCGCCGTGCTCGTCGGCCTCGCGGCGCCGGTCGTCGGGATCTTCCTCGTCCAGCGCCGCCTCGCGCTCATCGGCGACGGCATGGGTCACGTCGCCCTCGCCGGGGTCGCGGTCGGCGTGCTGACCGGTCGCTCCCCCGTGTATGCCGCCCTCGTCGCCGCCGTGCTCGCCGCCGTCGTCGTCGAGGTGATCCGCAGCTCGGGCACCTCGCAGGGCGACATGGCCCTGGCGATCATCTTCTACGGCGGCATCGCCGCCAGCGTTGTCGTCATGTCCAAGGCGCCGCGTGCGACGCCGGCCAACCTCACGGCATACCTCTTTGGCGCGATCACGACCGTGCAGCCCGGTGACCTCGTCGCCTTCGGAGTGCTGACGGCGATCATCCTCGCCACGGTGGCGGTGCTGGGAGCGCGCCTGTTCGCGGTGGCGAGCGACGAGGAGTGGGCGCGCGCGGCGGGGCTGCCCGTCGTCGGCCTCAACCTCGTGCTCGCCGTGCTCACCGCCGTGACCGTCGTCGTCTCGATGCGCATCGTCGGTCTGCTGCTCATCAGCGCGCTGATGATCGTGCCCAACGCGGCCGGGCAGCTGCTCGGTCGGTCATTCCGCGGGAGCCTCGGGTGGGCGGTCGCCATTGGCCTGTCGTGCGCCGTCGGCGGCGTGCTCGTGTCGTATGCCGCCGACACCCCGTCGGGCGGCACCATCGTCCTGCTGGCGATCGGGGTCTTCGTCCTCGCGGCGCTGGGCTCGGCGCTGCTGGCGCGGTGGGGTCGGGCCAGGCACCGACCCGCGGAGGCCCACCCGCACGAGCATGGGCCTGGGTGCGGGCATGATGCCGTCGAGCACGGCGATCATGTCGACTACCTCCACGACGGGCACCGGCACGCCGCCCATGCCGGGCACTATGACGAGCACGCCGACGCGGGACATGCACACGCGGGCCACACTCACGGGGAGCCCGCCGACGCTGCGCAAGCACACGCCGGCCACGCTCACGGGGAGCCCGCTGACGCTGCGCAAGCACACGCCGGCCATGCTCACGGGGAGCCCGCCGACGCTGCGCAAGCACACGCCAGCCATGCTCACGGGGAGCCCGCCGACACTGCGCCAGCACACGCCAGCCATGCTCACGGGGAGCCCGCTGCCGCCGGCCAAGGACCCGCCGCGACCACGGGAGGCACGGACCGATGACCTCTCCCGTTCGCCGACCCACCCGTCAGCAGGCCGCCGTCGCGGCGGCCCTCGCCCAGCTGCCCGGATTCGTGTCGGCCCAACAACTGCACTCGCGGATGCGCGACGCAGGGTCTGCCGTCGGGTTGGCGACGGTCTATCGCACCCTGGCCACCCTGGCCGCCGCGGGCACGGCCGACGTGCTGCGGACCGCCGACGGCGAGGCGCGCTATCGGGCCTGCTCGACCGGCCACCACCACCATCTGGTCTGCCAGGTCTGCGGGCGCACGGTCGAGGTCGACGTGCCGCTCGTCGAGGGCTGGGCCGAGCGGATCGGCGCCGAGCATGGCTTCCGCGACACCCGGCATACGGTCGAGATCGTCGGGACCTGCGCCGACTGCTGAGCGGGGCGCTCTCGCGCACGTGCCGGGCGATCAACCGCCCTTCGCCAGCTCAGCCGCTGACCGCGTCCGGGCGGTCGACGGCTCCGCCATAGCGCCGGTCGCGGGCGGCATACAACTGCGCGGCCTGCCAGAGGTGCCGCCGGTCGAAGTCGGGCCACAGCGTGTCGAGGAAGACCATCTCGGCATAAGCCGACTGCCAGAGAAGGAAATTGGAGGTCCGCTGCTCCCCTGACGAGCGGACGAAGAGATCGACATCAGGCATCGTCGGCTCCGGCATATGCCGCGCGATCGTCCGCTCATCGATCCCCGACGGCTTGAGCCGGCCAGCCGCGACCTCGGCCGCGATGCGCTGCACGGCGTCGGCGATCTCGGCCCGGCCGCCGTAGTTGACGCAGAAGTAGAGCGTGAGCCCCGTGTTGTGTCGGGTCATTTCCTGGGCAACCTCGAGCTCGTGAATCACGCTGCGCCACAAGCGCGGACGCCGCCCGACCCAGCGCATCCGCACGCCCCACTCGTTGAGCTGATCACGCCGCCGGCGGATGACGTCGCGGTTGAAGCCCATGAGAAAGCGCACCTCATCGGGCGAGCGGCGCCAGTTTTCGGTCGAGAAGGCATAGGCCGACAGGTGCGTGACGCCCAGCTCGATCGCGCCCGCGACGACGTCGAGCAGCGCCGCCTCACCCGCCTCGTGGCCTTTGGTGCGCGGCAGCCCGCGCTGATTGGCCCACCGCCCGTTGCCGTCCATGACGATGGCCACGTGCCGCGGCACGAGCTCGGCGGGGATGGCCGGCGGACGCGCGCCACTCGGGTGCGCAAAAGGCCGGGCGTATGCCGTCACGCCTCCAACCCTAGGGCCAGGCGACTGTCCCCCCGCATCAACACCGCCGCCCCGCCCTCGCCCGCGGCACCTCGCGCCTTCGCCCCTCGCCCTCGCCCCTCGCCGCCCTCGCCCTCGCCGCCCCTCGCCCTCGCCGCCCTCGCCCTCGCCGCCCTCGCCCTTGGCGCCCCTCGCCCCTCGCCCTCGCCCCTCGCCCCTCGCCCTTGGCGATCAACCCTTCCCCATCGACGGACGAGTTTCTGCTGGGTTGGAGTCCGCTAACCAGCAACAAGTCGTCCGTCGATGAGCTTTCAGCCCAAGAGCAGCTTTCAGCCCAAGAGCAGATGGCTGAGGCGCCCGACGACTTGGCTTCGGTGGAAGGCGTCGAAGACGTCATGGGCCGTGATGTCGACGACGGTCCAGCTGTTCACCTCAGCGAGCCGCCGTCGAGCGATGTCAAACTGCCACTGCCGACGATCGACGCGATGGTGATCGCCTTGGTACTCCGCCACCACACGCTGGGCGCGCCAGAGGAAATCCGCACAAAGGATCCACTGTCCGTGATCATCATGGACGTCGGCGTTGAGCTCAGGTTCAGGCAGCCCCGCCCCGACGAACATCAGCCTTGCCAGTGTCTCCATCCGCGAGCGGCTGCCGGCGCGGATCAGCGGCAGCGCGCCGCGGGCCGCACGGATGCCCCGCTCGCCCCCGTGCGCCCCGAGAGTCGCGACGAAGTCGCCGGTGCTCGCCCCGCGACTCATGAGCCAGTCTCCGATGACGACGAGCTCGTCCGCAGGCACCATCCGCGCCAGGTCGCACCACGTGTCCAGCGGATCGACGACGGGTAGCCCCCGAACGCGAACGACCCTCCGGCGCTCCAATCCGCGATGTGAGATGACGCTCGGCCGATGCGTCTGAGCTCGTTGCGTGGGGCGCATGACGTGGACGGGTAAGCCACTGGCGAAGCGGCGCGGAACCGGCATACCCATGACGAGAGCGGCACTGAGGTGTGAGACGGCAAAGGGGCGCTCGATCCCCGCCGCGATGCCACGGATCGTGTCCACAGCTGACGCCGGAAGCTGCGCTGCACGGACGCCGCGAGTGGGGACAACGAGAGCCGAACTGCGTAGTCGAGCCATTCCGACTCCCGCGGCGCGGGCCTGGCTCACCCGGAACGGCCCAGCCCCGATTGACTCAGGCAGTGGAGTGGGGCGGGGTCCGGGCACACCTCATGGTGACGTGGACCGGCAGAGCTGGGCGGACCCTATCCACAGCCATGGGGATGGGCGACTGGGTCAAGTCCGTTGGGGTGGTGTACGAGGTTGATCCCTCGGTTGGGCGTGTCGG
>CAZLGB010000010.1:0-34222 GCA_964558825.1 uncultured Intrasporangiaceae bacterium | reverse complement strand
CTAACCAAGAACCTCAAAGGATCACCCCCGTACACCACGACCCTGGACTTGACCGAGCCCTTGGCTCTCAAGGTCGGCTGGCCGCATCGAGAGTCCGCGGCCGAGCACCTGGCGCTGCGCCATTGGGGCGGCCGGCGGGCGGTGCGACTCGTCGCGGCCGATCCTGCTCGGGGAGCACTGCTCATGGAGCGGCTCGACCCCACGCGGACGCTCGCCTCGGTGCAGATCGACGCAGCCTGCGAGCAGATCGGCTCCCTCCTCGCCGCCCTCAACGTCGCAGCGCCGCTGACGATCCCGCTGCTGCGTCCGTGGTTGCAAGGGCACGTCGACAAGCTCGGCCAGGAGTACGGCATACCGCGGCGGATCGTGACCCGCACTCAGGGACTGGCACGTGAGCTGCTCGCCGAGGCGGGGGCGGCACGACTGCTGCACACCGATCTGCACTTCGACAACGTCCTGGCGGGCGTCGGCTCGCGCGCGAACGAATGGCTGGCCATCGATCCCAAGGCGATGGCCGGACACCCGGGCTTCGAGCTGCAGCCGGTGCTGCGCAACCGGATTGACGAGCTGGGCACCGGATCGGCCTTCCGGTGGGGGATCCGCCGGAGGCTCGACATCGTCGCGGAGGCTTCCGGCATCGATCCTGAGCAGCTGCGGCTCTGGTCCCTCGTGCACACGGGGATCCAGATCGACTGGGCGGCCGCCGACGGCGATGCCGATGGCCAGTCGCTGCACATCGCGATCTTCAAGGCACTCGAAGACTGAACGAGACCCCCGCAGCGGCGAGGATGGGGGGATGACGACGTTGACTCGCCGTGAGGCGTCACAGGCGGCGCCCGGGTGGCGCTTCATCCTCGGGCGTCTGCGCCTGCGCGTGCCGACCGGCGATTTTGCCACCGGACTCGCCCTCGTCGACGCGGTCGGGGCCTTGGCCGAGGCGGCCGGTCACCACCCCGATATCGACCTGCGCTATGGCCTGGTCCAGCTCGCCCTCTCGAGTCACGACGCCGGGGGAGTCACCGATCGCGACATCGCCCTCGCCGAGCAGATCTCCGCGCTCGTCGCCGAGCGCGGGCTGCGCCCAGATCACGGTGCCCTGTCGATCGTCAAGGTGGCCATCGACGCGCTCGACATTCCCTCGGTGCGACCCTTCTGGGCTGCCGTGCTGGGGTGGCCCGCAAAGGCATCGGATGTGGTCGACCCCGCCGGGCGTGGGCCGGACGTGTGGTTCCAGCAGATGAATGCGCCACGGCCGCAACGCAATCGGATCCACGTGGACGTGTCCGTGGCCCACGACGAGGCCGAGGCGCGGGTCGCCGCTGCGCTGGCCGCCGGCGGCCAGCTGGTCAGCGACGCCCACGCCCCGGCCTTTTGGGTGCTCGCCGACGCCGAGGGCAACGAGGCGTGCATCTGCACCTGGCAGGGCCGCGACTGATCAGGCCCGAGCCGGCAGCAGCGGCCCCCTGGCCATAACCAGTTGTCCAAGCTGACTGGTCTGGCGCATCCTGGGTGACGTGTGATCCCTCCCTGCACCGACCGATGCCCCGCCGAGGGCGCCGCCGGTGCGCCTGCCCACCGACCGGTCAGCAGAGGGAGACAGCGCATGCTGCGCGCGCATCACATCACCATCCATTCCGGGATCGACCGCGTCCTCGACGGTGTCGACATTGAGCTCGGCGCCACCGAGTGTGTCGGGCTGGTCGGGCCCAACGGCTCCGGCAAGTCGACGCTGCTGCGGATCCTTGCTGGTGTCCAGCGGCCGGATCGTGGGACGGTCGTCTCGACTCCCGGATGCCGGGTCGGGTGGTTGGCACCGACCCTGCCGGAAGGACCCACGACGGTGGCAGACCTGCTCGCCGTTGCTGCGCGGTCGGTCACCGAGGCGTATGCCGTGCTGCTCCAGTCGCAGGAGCACCTGGCCGCCTCGCCGGCCCCCGAGCTGGATCGGCGGCTGGTCGAGCTCGCCGAGGCCGAGGACGCCTTCGCCGCCGTCGGCGGCTGGCCGGCGCTGGCCCGCCATGACGAGGTGCGCTCGCGCCTGGGCATCGGGACCGCCGACGGGATCGAACCGGACCGCCCCCTCAGCGATCTCAGCGGTGGCGAGCAGGCCCGGGTGCTGCTCGCCGGGCTGCTGCTCGCCGACCCCGACGTCCTGTTGCTCGACGAGCCGACCAATCACCTCGACCTGGCCGGCCGCCGGTGGCTCGCGGCCTACCTTGCCGCCTTCACCGGTGCTGTCCTCGTCGCTTCGCACGACCGGGCCTTCCTCGACGCCACGGTGACCCGCATCGTCGAGCTCGACGATCTCACCGCCACGCTCGAGGACTACCCGGGAGGCGGGTGGACGGCCTACCGCCAGGAGCGCGAGCGGCGGCGGGAGCGACGCGCGTTGGATCTCGAGGCGCAGGAGAAGTACCGCCGGCGGCTCGCCGAGCAGATCGCCGCCAGCAAGGCCGGCTCCGTCCACCACGAGGCGGCCAACCCGCGCAACCCGGGAGCCCGGCGCACCGCCAAGATGGTCGCGCGCAAGGCGATCGTCCGCGAGCGGCGCCTCACCCGGCTCATCGAGTCGAGCGAGTGGGTGCAACCGCTGCGCCATCGTGACCCACTGACCTTCCCGCGCGTCGAGCCGGGGTCGCCGCCGCGCACCGTGGTCGTCGACGGTTTGCAGGTCGTCGCTGGCCCCCGCGAGCTGTATGCCGTGGACCTCGCCTTCTCGACCCACGACCGGATCTGGCTCACCGGGGCCAACGGCATCGGCAAGAGTTCGTTGCTCGCGGCCGTGCACGAGCGGCTGCCGGATGCCGTGCTGCTGCGCCAGGAGCACGAGCTCGGCCACGACGACCGCAGCGCCCTGGACGGCTTCCGAGCCAGCCGCCCGGGCTATGTCGACGAGGCCGAGCGGCTGCTCGCGGCATACGGACTCGACGCCGCGACGTGGACCCGACCGCTGCGGAGGCTGTCGGCCGGGCAGCGCCAGCGCATGGCCCTCGCGGCTGCGCTCAGCACGCCGGCCTCCATGCTGCTGCTCGACGAGCCGACCAACCATCTCGACACCGACAGCATCGAGGCGCTTGAGCAGGTGCTGAGCCGACACCGCGGCGGGCTCATCGTCGTCACGCATGACGAGCGCTTCGCGGCCGCCTGCGGCCTGCGCAGGGAGTGGAATCTCGGCGACGCCGCGCGCCCAGCGGGCGTCGCGTGATGGACTGAACCCATGGTGGGCTCGGGCAGCGCTCGTCTGGTGACGACGACACGGTCGATCCTCGAGCACGTCCATCGGGTCGCCCCGGTGTCTCGGCGCGAGGCGTTCATCGACCGGGTGGTCGGCTGGCGCCGTGACCGGTTCGGCGGAGTGTCCACGCCGGGGGCACTGCTGGCGATGATCGGCACGGTGCTGTCCAACACCCCGTCGCTGTTGCCGCGCCCGTGGTTCTACCAGGGGCTCATCGCCGCCGTGGTCGCCGTGGTGGGCTACGTCGTGGGCGTCACTCTCGGGGGGATCGGGCACCGGCTGCGGCGGTGGGCAGGGTTGCGCGTGTCGATCCGTCCAGCGGCTCGACGCACCCTCGTCGGGATCTGGTTGATCGTCCTGGCGCTTGGCGTCTTGGCGTTCCCCTTCACGACGCTCGACTGGCAGCGCCAGACCGCGGCATACGTCGGAGCGCCGGTGCCCGGCCCGGGCTGGGTCGTGCTCAGCGTGGCGACGACGATCGCGGCCTTCGCGGCGCTCGTCGGCTGCTGGCGGCTGATCGCCGGCTTGATCGACTGGGTGACCCATCACCTCGGCCGGCGTCATCTCAGCGATGCGCTGGCCCGCTCGGTGGCCACGGTCGCTGTCTTGGTCAGCCTGCTCGTCGGGCTCGACACCGTGGTGCTTCGGGGCCTCTTCCTCGTCGCATCCCGCACCGCGGCGTCGGTGAATGCCGAGTCGCCGCAAGGACTTTCGGCGCCGACCTCCGCCATGCGGTCCGGTGGACCTGGATCGCCTGAGTCGTGGGCGTCGCTGGGGCAGGACGGCGCGGTCTTCGTCGCCACCGGCCCGAGCAAGGCCCAGATTTCCGCGGCGACCGGACGGCCCGCTCTGGAGCCGATCCGCGTCTTCGCCGGCAACGCCGGGCGGACCCTCGAGCAGACCCGCGACGCCGTGCTGGCCGAGCTCGACCGCACGGGGGCCTGGTCGCGCAAGTCCATCCAGGTGGTCACCTCGACCAGCACGGGCTTCGTCAACGTGTGGAGCGTCGCGGCCTTCGAATATCTGCAGGACGGCGACACGGCCGCTGTGTCGATGGCCTATTCCACCCTGCCATCGGCCCTGGCGACGCTGGCCGATCGGCAAACGCCGCCTCGGGCCGCGCGGGTGCTGCTCGACGGGGTCCGGGCGCGGCTGGCCGCGATCCCCGCCGAGAGCCGCCCGCGGCTGTTCGTCGGCGGGGAGTCGCTGGGAGCCTTCGGGGGCAATGGCGCCTTCGCTTCCGCCGAGGAGATGTTGGCCATGGCCGACGGGGGAGTGTGGACCGGGACGCCGGCCTTCACGGCGGTGCGCACCGAGCTCACCGCTCGCCGAGCCTTCGGCTCGACCGAGACGGTGCCGGTCGTCGACCAGGGCCGTCAGGTGCGCTTCGCCGGGCGACCCGAGCAGGTCTGGGCCGACCAGTTCGGCCACGACTATCCGAGCTGGTCGACGCCACGTTTCGTCTATCTGCAGCACGACACCGACCCCATCGCCTGGTGGTCGCCTGACTTGGCCTTCACGACGCCCGACTGGCTGCTCGAGACACGGCGCCCGGGGACGCCCATGGCGCAGATGTCGTGGATGCCGGTCGTCACCTTCTGGCAGGTGACGGCGGACATGGCGATGGCCAACTCGGTGCCGGGAGGCTTCGGGCACCGCTACTTTCAGGCCGAGGTCGTCCCCGCCTGGGCCGGGGTGTTAGGCCTGGACCCGAGGGCCGACTACTCGCCGATCCTCGCGGCGATCGGCAGTCAGTTGTCGGACCTCGCGACCGAACAGGGCGGCTGAGCGTCAGGGCGGCTGAGCGGCTGAGCGGCATACGTCGATCGGCACCTGACCGGACGCGAGAGAGCCGGGGCGGTCACCCGCGCCCGGCTCTCCCACGATGTCAGCGCGGAACTCAGTCCTCGCCGAGATAGGCCTTGCGCACCTCGTCGCTGACCAGCAGCTCACGCCCGGTGCCCTCGAGCACGACGTGCCCGACCTCGAGCACGTAGCCGCGGTCGGCGAGCTTGAGCGCCGCGCGGGCGTTCTGCTCGACGAGCAGGATGGTCGTGCCTTGCGACTGCAGGGTCTTCACCGTCGACATGATCCGCTGCATCATGAGCGGCGACAGACCCATCGACGGTTCGTCGAGCATGAGCAGCTTGGGGCGGCTCATCATGGCCCGGCCCATGGCGAGCATCTGCTGCTCGCCACCGGAGAAGGTGCCGGCCGGCTGGGTCGAGCGCTCACCGAGGATCGGGAAGAGCTCGTATGCCGCCTGCAGGTCGTCCTTGATCCCGCCGGTGTCGTTGCGCGAGAAGGCTCCCAGCAGCAGGTTTTCCTCGACGGTCAGGCGCGGGAAGATGCGCCGGCCCTCGGGGGAGTGCGCCAACCCGAGCTCGACGATCTCGTGGGCGGGGACGCCGTCCAGGAGCTTGCCCTCGAACCAGATCTCGCCACCGCTCGGCTTGAGCAGCCCGGAGATGGTCCGCAGCGTCGTCGTCTTGCCGGCACCGTTGGTGCCGATGAGACAGACGACCTGCCCCTGCTCGACGGAGAAGGAGATCCCCTTGACGGCCTCGATCTTGCCGTAGGCGACGCGCAGGTCCTTGACCTCCAGCATGGCGGTCACTGCTTGTCCTCCTCGTGGTCGTGGGCGTGCGCCTCGGCGACGGCTTCTTCCTCGTCCTCGTCGGGTGTGCCGATGTAGGCCTCGATCACCCGGTGGTCGGACTGCACCTCGCCGGGGAGACCCTCGATGAGGGTCTCGCCCCGGACCAGACACAGCACTCGGTCACAGAGACTGAAGATGAAGCGCATGTCGTGCTCGATGACGACGACGGCCAGCCCCTGGTCGCGGATCTTGAAGATGAGATCCCGCGTCGCCATCGTCTCCTGCGGGTTCATGCCGGCCGTCGGCTCGTCGAGCAGGACGAGCTTGGGGTCGGTGGCCAAGGCCCGGGCGATCTCCAACTTGCGCTGGTCGCCGTAGGGGAGGTTGCGGGCGAGGTGCTCGCTGACCTTGCCGAGGCCGACGAACTCGAGCAGGTTCTGAGCGATGCGGCGCGACTCGTCCTCCTCCCTGCGGAACTTCGGGCCACGAACGATCGAGGTGAGCGCCATGGCGCTGGTGCGGCAATAGCGCCCCACCATGACGTTCTCGAGCGCGGTCATGTTGCCGAAGAGGCGGATGTTCTGGAAGGTCCGGGCCATGCCGGCCTTCACGACCGCCCGCGGCTTGGGCGGCAGCACGGTCCCCGCGAAGGTCACCTCGCCCTCGGTCGGCTTGTAGAGGCCGGTGAGGCAGTTGAAGAAGGTCGTCTTGCCGGCTCCGTTGGGGCCGATGAGACCGACGATCTCGCCCTGGTGCACGGTGAGGTCGACATTGTTGACCGCCGTCAGACCACCGAAGCGCATGGTGACGCCACGGGCCTGCAGCACGACCGGGCCGATGGTGCCGGCGGGCCGGTCCTCGACGGATGCGGTGGCGGTCATGCCAGTCCCTCCTTGGCACCGGGCTCGACGACTTCGAGGTGCGCGTGTTCGATCTCCTCGGCCAACCCCGTGTCCTCCTCGTGGAATTCCAGGGCACGGCGCTGGTTGGCCACCAGCCCTTCCGGACGGAAGCGCATGATCAGCACGAGCAGTAGACCGAAGATGAGCAGCCGGTAGTCGGAGACGAAGCGCAGCTTCTCAGGGAGCAGCTTGAGGATCGTCGCGCCGACGAGCACCCCCGCCACGGTGCCCATGCCGCCCAGAACGATCGCCGCGAGCAGGAAGGCCGACTCGAGGAAGATGTACTGGTCGGGGGTCACCGACACGTCCTGGTGGGCCTTGACCGTGCCGGCCAGGCCGGCGAGGAATGCCCCACTGGCAAACGCGAAGAGCTTGAGCCCGAAGGTGTTGACGCCCATGGCCTCGGCGGCCTTCTCATCCTCGCGGATGGCCACCCAGCCCCGGCCGATGCGGCTGTTGTTGAGCCGGGTGAAGACCAGGATGATGAACGCCGCGACGAGCAAGAGGAAGAAGTAGTAGTTGCCGAAGCGGTTGATCGGCACACCGAGGATGTTGTGCGTGTCCCCGAAGTTGAAGCCGAAGAACTCCAGGTCGGGGATGGCGGGTATGCCGTTGGGCCCGCGGGTGAGGTTGGGCCCGTTGTTGCCGTCGAGGTTGCCCATGGCCAGTCGGAAGATCTCCCCGAAGGCCAGGGTGACGATGGCCAGATAATCGCCGGACACCCGCAGGGTCGGCGTGCCGATGATCAAGCCGAGCGTCGCCGACACCAGTGCCCCGATGACCATGACGATCAAGAACGGCGGCTTGATGCCGATCGTCGCGAAGGTCGAATAGGACATCGTCGCGCCGACATAGGCGCCCGCGCCGAGGAAGGCGATATATCCAAGGTCGAGCAGACCGGCCAGGCCGACGACGATGTTGAGACCCAGAGCGGTCGTCGCGAAGATGATGACCTGGGTGGCGATCGACATGTTGGCATCCGAGCCGTTCTGGGTGAACGGGAAGAGGAACGCGACAGCGAAGGCACCGAGGGTGAGCACCCGGCGGTGCCGCTGGGCGATGATGCCGATCCACGCGAAGAGGCCCGAGCGGATGAGCGCGAGGACCAGCCCGCCGAGGAAGAGGAAGAACAGGCAGAAGATCGTGCCGTCCTCCTGAGCCAGCGCATAGGCCGCGAGGAACAGGATGATCGCGAACATCACGACGATGACAAGGATCTCGACCCATCCGGGCAGTCGCACCGAGACCGGGTCGACCTTGGGGTCGGACGGCATACCCCAGGCGCCGCCGGTGATCAGCGCGGCACCGACGAGAGCGACGAAGACCCCTGGGTCGGCGTTGGCCAGGCCGGAGGTCTGCAGCGCGATGACGAGCACGACGACGACCATGTATGCCGTGGCCGTCACGCCGATCGCGCGCAGCGCCCGCGAGCTGTCGAGCAGCTCGTCGATGGCCTTGACCTTGTCGGCGCGCAGGACGAGGAAGAAGAGTGCAGCGACGGCGAGGATGATCGTGAAGATCTGCAGCGGGCCGGGGGCGAAGTTGACGCTGACGTTGCCGAGGATGCCCTTGACGAAGCACCACGACAGTAGCGAGCCGAGCAGAAGCAGCACGGCACCGCCGGCGGTGATCAGCCAACGCGGGCTCGGCTTGGGGTTGTCGACATTGCTACGCCGCATCGCGGCCGGAGGAGTGGAGGTGCTCATGCGCGGTCCACCACCCGAGCGCCCATGAGGCCCTGGGGCCGGAAGACGAGCACGAGGATGAGCAGCGCGAAGGCCCAGACGTCCTTCCACGGGCTACCGCCGAAGATACTCAGCCCGAAGGGCAGGTACTGGGTGTACTGGGTGACGAGGGCTTCGGCCACTCCCAGAACGACCCCGCCGAGGACGGCGCCCTGGATGTTGCCGATGCCGCCGAGCACGGCGGCCGTGAAGGCCTTGAGGCCGGCGAGGAAGCCGATGCGGAAGTCGATATTGCTGTTCTGCAGGCCCTGAGCCACGCCGGCGACCCCGGCGAGGATCGCACCGAGGGTGAAGGCGACGACGATGATCCGGTCGACGTTGATGCCCATGAGCCGGGCGGTGTCGGGGTCCTGCGAGACGGCGAGCATGCCGCGCCCGAGCTTGGTGCGGTTGACGAACAACCACAGCCCGACGGCGCAGATCAGCAGCGCGACCACGGTGAAGATGGCCGACCGTTGGATGACGACCCCTCCGAGGTGGAAGGCGGATCCGGAGATGACGTCGATCTCGGGGAAGGGCAGCTTGCTCTTGGCGCCTGGGTAGAACAGCCGCACGGCCTCCTGGAGGAACACCGACACGCCGATGGCGGTGATGAGTGGTGCGAGGCGGGGCGCGTGCCGCAGCGGCCGATAGGCCAACCGCTCCATGATCACCGCGGTGATGACCGAGGCGATGACCGCCCCGAGCAGCATCACGGGGAAGGCCCACAGCGAGGTGGTTTCACGCAGCAGATAGGACCAGGTCGCCAGCGCGCCGAACGCGCCGATCATGAACACCTCGCCGTGGGCGAAGTTGATCAGCTGGACGATGCCGTAGACGACGGTGTAGCCGACGGCGATCAGTGCGTAGAGCGAGCCCAGCGTGATCCCATTGACCAACTGCTGGAAAAACAGTTCCATGCCCACCTCCGGTCAGGAGAAGCAAGTCGGGTGAAGTGTGGCTGTCAGGGAGAGCGCTGCAACGTAGCGCGTCCGAGGGGGTTTTCGCCAGTGGTGTGACAAACACTCAGGGGCGGGCGCTCGGCCCGCCCCTGAGTGTGCGTACGTCAGATGGTGCTGTGTCGATTTACTTGAAGGTGTCGGTCTTGGCCGCGATCCACTTGCCACCGTCGACCTTGTAGACGGTGAGGACCTTGGAGGTCGCGTCGCCGAACTCGTCGAAGGCGACCTTGCCGGTCACGCCGTCGAAGGAGACCTTGCCGAGAGCGGTGATCGTGGCGTCACGGGCCGACTTGGCGTCCGAGGCGTCCTTGAGCGAGACCTTCAGCGCCTGGATGATCGCGTTGGCCGCGTCGTAGGCGTAGCCACCGTAGGCGGCAGCCGGCTCGGAGTATGCCGCCGTCTTGTAGTCGGCGAGGAACTTCTTGCCCGCGTCGGTGCTCTCGGTGGGGGCGCCGACGGAGGTGGCGAGGTCACCGTTGGAGGTGCTGCCGGCCAGGTCGACGTACTTGGGGTCGTAGATGCCGTCGCCACCCATGAGCGGGACGTTGAGGCCGGCGGCCTTCATCTGCTTGGACAGCGGCCCGGCCTGCGGGTACTCACCGCCGTAGTAGACGGCGGCCGGGGCCGACGGGGCGATCGTCGAGATGACCGACTGGTAGTTGGACTCGTCGGGGTTGATCGTCTGCGCCGAGACGATCTCGCCGCCGCCCTTCTTGAACTCCGCGGTGAAGGCGTCGACCAGACCCTGGCCGTAGGCCTTCTTGTCGTGGATGGTCGCGACCTTCTTGACGCCGATCGACAACAGGTACTGCGCCGCGAACGGGCCCTGGATGGCGTCGGTCGTGCAGGTGCGGAAGTAGGTCGGGTAGGGACGCTTGGGGTTGGCCGGGTCGGCGCCCTTGGTCAGCGTCGGGTTGGTGTTGGCCGGCGACACCTGGACGATCTTGGCGGTGGCGAGGATCGGCTGGGTCTGCTGCGCGACGCTCGAGTTGAGCGTGCCCACGACACCGACGACCGCGTCGTCGGCAGCGAGCTTGGTCGCGGCGTTCTTGCCGACGTCGGCCTTGGCCTCGTCGTCCTGCGGGGCGACCTCGAGCTTCCAGCCCGGGATCGTGTTGGCGTCGTTGGCCTGCTTGACGGCCAGCTCGACCGAGTGCTGGATGCCCTTACCGAGGGCGGACAGGTCGCCCGAGAGGGGGGCGATGACACCGATCTTGGCGGTCTTGCTGCTGCCGGCGGCGGAGCCGCTGCCGCTGTCGGTGCGCGAGCCGCACGCGGTCAGGGCCAGGGCGGCCACCGCGATCGGCACACCCAGACGGACGATGGAACGCTGCTGCACAGTTCCTCCTGTGGTTCTTACTCTCCCGGCGCATCCCCGGAAACCCCGCGACGACCGCGAGCTAGGGTGCACAGTACGCACCCTCGGCCGGGTTGTCGCCCCTTGAGAGCGCTTTGTGCCCGTGTCGTTATGGCAGAAACGTTGCGGCTCCGGTTGCCCCACCGGGCAGGGCGACCCTGGCCGGACGGGCAATTGCCGTCCTGACCGTCCTCCCTGATGATTAAGCAGACAATCAGCCGAGCAGGAGGTTTCGTATGCCGTCGCAACCCACTCGCCGGACCGTGCTGCGGGTCGCCGGGGTCACCGGGGCAGCGGTCGCCGGCGCCGGCGCGCTGAGCGCGTGCGGCTCAGGCTCCACGACGACCGGGGCCTCAGCCGCGGGTCAGGCAGCCGGTCAGGGGGCGGGCGGCGCGCTCGCCAAGACCACCGATATCCCCGTCGGTGGCGGCAAGATCGTCGGCCAGGTCGTCATCACCCAGCCGACGGCCGGGACCTACAAGGCCTTCAGCGCCATCTGCACCCATCAAGGCTGCACGGTGAGCTCGGTCGCGCAGGGGCAGATCGACTGTGCCTGCCACGGCAGCGCCTTCGACGCGGCGACCGGAGCGGTCGTCAACGGCCCGGCCAAGAGCCCCTTGCCGGAGAAGAAGATCACCGTCGCCGACGGCAGCATCACGCTGGCCTGAGCTCATCTCGTCCCGACGGCCCCTGCGCCCCTGGGCGGCACCCAGGATCGCGGGATATGCCGGGCGGGGCCGGGTGTCGGGCGCGCCTCCTAGAGTGGGGCGCGTGGCCGACCCCTCCAGCCGAGCCCGCCCGGCATACTCGCTGCGTCCGACGTGGGCGCCGCTGCCTGGGCAGATCCCGGCCGACCCGGGGGTCTATCGCTTCCGCGACGCCCACGGTCGGGTCATCTACGTCGGCAAGGCCAAATCGCTGCGGCCGCGGCTGTCGTCCTATTTCCAGGACCCGGCCGGCCTGCACCAGCGGACCCAGACGATGGTCCGCACGGCGGCGACCGTCGAGTGGACGGTCGTCGCCAACGAGGTCGAGGCGCTGCAGCTGGAATACAGCTGGATCAAGGAGTTCGACCCGCGCTTCAACGTCCGCTATCGCGACGACAAGTCTTATCCCTTCCTCGCGGTCACGCTCGCCGACGAGTTCCCCCGCGCGCAGGTGATGCGCGGCGCCAAACGCAAGGGCACGCGCTACTTCGGGCCCTACTCGCATGCCTGGGCCATCCGCGAGACGCTCGACCTGCTCCTGCGGGTCTTCCCCGTGCGCACGTGCAGCGGTGGGGTCTTCAAACGAGCCGCCCAGAGTGGTCGACCGTGTCTGCTCGGCTATATCGACAAGTGCGCCGCCCCCTGCGTGGGCCGGGTCGACGCAGCGGAGCACCGGCGCATCGCCGAGGAGTTCTGCGACTTCATGGCCGGCAACACCAGTCAGTTCGTTCGGCGCACCGAGGCGGCGATGCGCGCTGCGGCGGCCGACCTCGACTACGAGCGGGCCGCGCGCCTGCGCGATGACCTGCAGGCGCTGACCAAGGCCCTGGAGAAGAACGCCGTCGTCCTCGGCGACGGCACCGACGCCGATGTCTTCGCCGTGTCCGACGACGAGCTCGAGGCAGCGGTGCAGGTCTTCCACGTCCGTGGCGGGCGCATCCGCGGCCAGCGCGGCTGGGTCGTCGACAAGGAGAGCGAGGCGCTGCCCGACCTCGTCGAGCACCTGCTCCAGCAGGTCTACGGCGACCAGCCCGCCGATGCCCTGCCCCGTCAGGTGCTCGTGCCCGTCCTGCCACCCGATGCCGCGGCGCTGGGCACCTGGCTCGCCGAGCGGCGCGGCGGCCCGGTGGACCTGCGGGTGCCGCAGCGCGGGGACAAACGAGCGCTCATGCTCACCGTCCAGCGCAACGCCGAGCAGTCCCTCGCCCGGCACAAGCTCACCCGTGCCGGCGATCTCACCGCTCGCAGCGTGGCCCTGCGCGAGTTGCAGGAGGCCCTTGAGCTGCCCGAGGCGCCGCTGCGGATCGAGTGCGTCGACATCTCGCACATCCAGGGCAGCAATGTCGTCGGGTCGATGGTGGTCTTCGAGGACGCCCTCGCGCGCACGTCCGAATATCGGCGCTTCATCGTCCGGGGCGCGTTGTCCGACGGACCCGACGCACCGGGCAGCGTCGACGACACCGCGGCCATGCGCGAGGTGCTGACCCGCCGCTTCGAGCGGCTGCTTGCCGCCCAGCGCCCCGGCCCGCCGACGGCTGACGACTCGGGTATGCCGGTCGCGGCACCACTGGCCCCGCAGGGCGTCGATCCCGACACCGGCAAGGTCCGCAAGTTCGCCTACCCGCCCCAGCTGCTCGTCGTCGACGGTGGCCTGCCGCAGGTCAACGTCGCCCAGCGGGTGCTCACCGAGCTGGGCATCGCGGAGGTGTCGGTCGTCGGCCTGGCCAAACGCCTCGAGGAGGTGTGGCTGCCCGGCCAGGATTTCCCCGTGGTGCTGCCCCGCGCCAGCGAGGGGCTCTATCTGCTGCAGCGGGTGCGTGACGAGGCGCACCGCTTCGCCATCACCTTCCATCGCCAACGGCGCTCGGCCGCGATGACCACGTCGGTGCTCGACGGCATACCCGGCCTCGGAGAGACACGAAAAGCCGCGCTGCTCAAGCGCTTTGGCTCGGTCAAGCGGCTGCGTGCCGCGACGCCAGCCGAGCTGCGTGAGGTGCCGGGCATCGGTCCGTCGCTGGCCGACACGATCGTCGTCGCCCTGGCCAGGGCTGCCGCCACGCAGGCTCCGAGCGTTAACGTGACCACAGGTGAGCTCGTCGACTGATCCGCGACCGAGCGACCGACCGGCCGGGGACGGCCAGGACGTGAGGAGGACGGATGGGGGAGGCGCAGCTGCCGTCACGTGAGGCGGCCGAAGGGCTGCGGATCGTCGGCGACGGGGCCGATGCCCAGTTGCTCGTCATCACCGGCATGAGCGGGGCCGGCCGCTCGACGGCGGCCAAGGTCCTCGAGGACCACGACTGGTATGTCGTCGACAACCTGCCCCCGCAGTTGCTCCCCGAGTTGCAGGCGCTGCGTGAGCGTGCCGTGGCCAGCGGCGCGGGTATGCCGCGTCGGCTCGCCGTCGTCATCGACTCACGCGCCCGACTGCTCACGGGGGACGGCGGATCGATCCTCGGAGCGCTGACCTCCGGGCCGCGACGGCCGGTCATGGTCTTCCTCGAGGCGACCGACGAGGCCCTCGTGCGCCGATTCGAAAGCGTCCGCCGCCCGCACCCGTTGCAGGGCAACGGGCGGCTGCTCGACGCGATCGCCACGGAGCGTGAGCTGATGTCCGACCTGCGCTCGGAGGCCGACCTCATCCTCGACACGTCCGGGCTCAACGTCCACCAGCTGACGGCCAAGATCTCCTCGCTGCTCGATGCCAGCGTCGGGGCGCGAGTGCGGCTGGCCGTCATGTCCTTCGGGTTCAAATACGGCGTCCCGCTCGATGCCGACTTCGTCGCCGACATGCGCTTCCTGCCCAATCCCTTCTGGATCCCCGAGCTGCGCTCGCTCTCCGGCCTCGACGCGGCGGTGTCGAGCTATGTCCTCGACCAGGTCGGGGCGCGGGAGTTCCTCGAGCGGGCCACGGCGATGTTCGAGCCGGTCATCGACGGCTACGTCCGCGAGGGCCGCCGCTACGCGACCATCGCCATTGGGTGCACGGGGGGCAAGCACCGCTCGGTCGCCGTGACCGAGGCCTTGGCGCCGATGCTGGCCGGCGACGGTCACCGGGTCGTCACCTTCGTCGTCCACCGCGACCTGGGGCGCGAGTGACCGGCCCCCGCGTCGTCGCCCTCGGCGGCGGCCATGGTCTGGCGACCTCGCTGGGGGCCCTGCGGCTGGTGACCGACCGGGTGACCGCGATCGTCACGGTCGCCGACGACGGTGGCTCGTCGGGACGGCTGCGGGCCGAGTTCGACGTGCTGCCGCCGGGGGACCTGCGGATGGCGTTGGCGGCGCTCTGCGAAGACGGGCCCTGGGGGAGCACGTGGGCCGACGTCCTCCAACACCGCTTCGGCGGCTCCGGCCCGCTGGCCGGCCACTCGCTGGGCAACCTGCTCATCGTCGCCATCTGGGACCAGCTCGGTGACACCGTGGCCGGGCTCGACCTCGTGGGCCGATTGCTCAACTCCCGCGGCCGGGTGCTGCCCATGGCGGCACAGCCATTGGAGATCGAGGCCGAGGTGCTCGGACACAACCCGCTGTGGCCCGACGAGCTCGTCACCGTCCGGGGCCAACACCGGGTGGCGACGACACCGGGACGGGTCCAGTCGATCCGGCTGCATCCCGAGCGCCCACCGAGCTGTCCCGAGACGATCACGGCGGTGGAGCAGGCCGACTGGATCATCCTCGGTCCCGGCTCGTGGTTCACCTCGGTGCTGCCGCACGTGCTCGTCCCCGAGTTGTCGGCCGCGCTCGCGGCGTCGCCGGCTCGGCGGGTGCTCAACCTCAACCTCGAGGTCCACCGGGGCGAGACTCGCGGATTCCGGGCGACCGATCATCTGCACTCGCTGGCTCGCCACGCCCCGCAACTGCGGCTGGATGTCGTGCTGGCCGACCCCAGCGTCGCCAACGAGGACGACCATCTCGCGGAGGTCGCCGGCGAGCTCGGCGCTGCGTTGGTCGTCACGCCGGTCGCGGCGGCCGGCGAGCCGGGGCAGCACGACCGGTTGCGGCTGGCGGCGGCATACCGCGACCTGCTGGGCGGCCCGCGGGGGTGAATCCCGCGGTCCGCGCGCCCGCTCGCCGATCCCCGTGGATCCTGTTCCGCCCCACCTGCGCGCAGGTGGGGCTCATCGGTTAGGCTTGCGCGGCAATTCGACACCAGGGGGCGGGGGCTGTGTGACGCGGCAACGACTCCACGACAAGGGCAGGTTGTAGCGCATGGCCATGACGGCGCGGGTGAAGGACGAGCTGTCGCGGCTCGTTGTCACCAAGCCGTGCTGCCGCAAGGCCGAGGTGTCGGCACTGATCCGCTTCGCGGGCGGCCTGCACATCGTCGGTGGCCACATCGTCGTCGAGGCCGAGCTCGACGTCGCCAATGTCGTGCGTCGGCTGCGCCGCGACATCGCCGAGATCTACGGCCACCGGGCCGAGGTGCTCGTTGTCTCCGCCGGCGGGATCCGCCGCGGCAGCCGCTATGTCCTGCGCGTGGTCGAGGACGGCGCGACGCTGGCGCGCCAGACCGGACTCATCGACGCTCGTGGGCGCCCCGTCCGGGGGCTGCCGCCCAAGGTCGTGTCGGCGAGCGCCTGCGACGCCGAGGCCGCCTGGCGCGGTGCCTTCCTGGCCCACGGCTCGTTGACCGAGCCCGGGCGATCCAGCGCCCTCGAGGTGACCTGCCCCGGACCGGAGGCGGCGCTCGCCCTCGTCGGCGCGGCCCGCCGACTCGGGGTGCAGGCCAAGGCCCGTGAGGTCCGCGGGGTCGACCGGGTCGTCATCCGTGACGGTGACGCCATCGCCACCATGCTCACCCGCCTGGGCGCCCATGACGCGGTGCTGGCCTGGGAGGAGCGGCGCATGCGGCGCGAGGTGCGCGCCACGGCCAATCGGCTGGCCAATTTCGACGACGCCAACCTGCGCCGCTCCGCGCGCGCGGCGGTGGCGGCCGGGGCGCGGGTCGAGCGAGCACTGGAGATCCTCGGCGACGAGGTCCCCGACCACCTCAAGGAGGCCGGCGAGCTGCGCCTGGCCCACAAGCAGTCCTCGCTCGAGGAGCTCGGCCAGCTCGCGGTGCCGCCGATGACCAAGGATGCCGTCGCCGGACGGATCCGCCGCCTGCTCGCCATGGCCGACAAGAAGGCCCAAGACCTCGGGATCCCCAACACCGAGGCCTCGCTCACCCCGGAGATGCTCGAGGGCTGAGACGGGCGTCCAACCCGTGAAACGCCGAGGGTATGCCGTGCGCGCCGAGCGAGCGGGAGAGCGGCTCGTGGTCATTCCTCGTTGGGGCACCGGACAACTGCGCGTCACTCTGGTGGCACCACGGCATACGAGCAGCGCCGTGACCTTCGTCCTGACCTGCTGTGTAAGCGCTCTCACCGATGGTGGGCACCCGGTCCCGGGGCACTAGGGTTGAGGGCAGTACCACGGGCTGCCAAGGACGGCCGCTGGGACGTCGGATGTTGCCCGTGGGCAATGTCCCACGACTCGGAAGGTTTGATCACTGTGACCGTCAAGGTAGGCATCAACGGCTTCGGCCGCATCGGGCGCAACTTCTACCGCGCCGTCGTCGAGTCGGGCGCCGACATCGAGATCGTCGCGGTGAACGACCTGACCGACAACAAGAGCCTCGCCCACCTGCTCAAGTACGACTCGATCCTCGGCCGGTTCCCGGGCGAGGTCACCTACGACGAGTCGTCGATCACCGCCAACGGCAAGAAGTTCGCCGCCTGGGCCGAGCGCGACCCGGCCAAGCTCGACTGGGCAGGCGTCGGCGCCGATATCGTCATCGAGTCGACCGGCTTCTTCACCGACGCGACCAAGGCCAAGGCCCACGTCGACGGTGGGGCCAAGAAGGTCATCATCTCGGCGCCGGCCTCCAACGAGGACATCACCATCGTCATGGGCGTCAACGACGACAAGTACGACCCGGCCGCCCACACGGTGATCTCCAACGCCTCGTGCACGACCAACTGCCTGGCCCCCATGGCCAAGGCGCTCAACGACGGTCTCGGCATCGTCAAGGGCCTCATGACGACGATCCACGCCTACACGCAGGACCAGAACCTGCAGGACGCTCCGCACAAGGACCTGCGTCGCGCCCGCGCCGCCGCTCTCAACATCGTTCCCACGTCGACCGGTGCGGCCAAGGCCGTGTCGCTCGTGCTGCCCGAGCTCAAGGGCAAGCTCGACGGCTACGCCCTGCGCGTGCCCACACCGACCGGCTCGGCGACCGACCTCACCTTCGAGGCCGGCCGTGAGACGACCGTCGACGAGGTCAACGCCATCGTCAAGGCCGCCGCAGAGGGCCCGATGAAGGGCAAGCTCGTCTACACCTCCGACCCGATCGTGTCCAAGGACATCGAGACCGACCCGGCCTCGTGCATCTTCGACTCGGGCCTGACCAAGGTCATCGGCAACCAGGTCAAGGTCGTCGGCTGGTATGACAACGAGTGGGGCTACAGCAACCGCCTCGTCGACCTGTGCGTCCTCGTGGGCTCCAAGCTCTGAGCTGAGCTGACCGCCCGCCCAACCGGCACCACCGCACGACCCGCCATCACACGGCATACAGCAGAAGGGGCTTGGCACCGATGAAGACCATCGCGGACCTCGGCGACCTGCGCGGCAAGCGCGTGCTCGTCCGCTCGGACCTCAACGTCCCGCTCGACGGTGACCGCACGATCACCGACGACGGGCGGATCCGGGCATCGGTGCCGACCATCAAGGCTCTGTCCGAGGCGGGCGCACGCGTCATCGTGTGCGCCCACCTCGGGCGGCCCAAGGGGGCCCCGGAGGACAAGTACTCGCTGCTCCCCGTCGTCAGCCGGATGGCCGAGCTGCTCGGCCGGCCGGTCGCCTTCGCCGAGGACACCGTCGGCGAGGACGCCCTCGCCAAGTCCGGTGCGCTGCGCGACGGCGACGTCTTGCTGCTGGAGAACATCCGCTTCAACGCCGGCGAGACGAGCAAGGACGAGGCCGAGCGCGGTGCCTTCGCCACCGAGCTGGCCTCGATGGCCGATGCCTTCGTGTCCGACGGCTTCGGCGTCGTCCACCGCAAGCAGGCCTCGGTCTACGACGTGGCCAAGCTGCTCCCGTCGGCGATGGGTGGGCTGGTCGCGGCCGAGGTCAAGGTGCTCAAGCGCCTCACCGAGGACCCCGCCCGGCCGTATGCCGTGGTGCTCGGCGGCGCGAAGGTCGCCGACAAGCTCGCGGTCATCGACAACCTCATGAAGACCGCCGACCGGCTGCTCATCGGCGGCGGCATGGCCTTCACCTTCCTCGCGGCCGAGGGCCACGAGGTCGGTAAGAGCCTGCTCGACGCCGACAACATCGAGACGTGCAAGGGCTATCTCGCGCGGGCCAAGGAGACCGGCGTCGAGATCGTCCTGCCTGTCGACGTCGTCTGCGGTGCCGAGTTCTCGGCCGACACCCGCATCGAGACCGTGGCGGCCGACGCCATCCCGGCCGACATGATGGGCCTGGACATCGGTCCGAAGTCCGCCGAGCTCTACGCGAGCAAGATCCGCGACGCCAAGACCGTCTTCTGGAACGGCCCCATGGGCGCGTTCGAGATGGCCCCGTATGCCGCCGGCACCCAGGCCGTGGCAGCCGCCCTCGTCGAGGCCACCGCCGCCGGTGCGCTGACCGTCGTGGGTGGGGGAGACTCCGCCGCGGCCGTGCGCCAGCTCGGCTTTGCCGACGAGCAGTTCGGCCACATCTCCACCGGCGGCGGCGCCTCCCTCGAATACCTCGAGGGCAAGCAACTCCCCGGCATCGCGATCCTGGAAGGCTGACCATGTCCCGCACCCCCCTGCTCGCCGGTAACTGGAAGATGAACCAGGACCACCTGCAGGCCACCCACACCGTGCAGAAGCTCGACTGGACCCTGCGCGACGGCAAGCACGACTATGCCGCCGTCGAGGTCGCGGTGCTGCCGCCCTTCACCGACCTGCGCTCGGTGCAGACGCTCGTCGACGGCGACAAGCTGTCGGTCAAGTACGGCGCCCAGGACCTGTCGATGTATGACTCCGGCGCCTACACGGGCGAGATCTCTGGCGCCTTCCTGGCCAAGCTCGGGTGCACCTATGTGACGATCGGCCACAGCGAGCGGCGCGAATATCACGCCGAGACCGACGAGGTCGTCAACGCGAAGGTCAAGGCGGCATACCGCCACGGCGTCACCCCGATCCTCTGCTGCGGCGAGGGCCTGGACGTGCGCAAGGCCGGCGGCCAGGTCGAGCACGTCGTCGGGCAGCTGACCAAGGACCTCGACGGCGTCCCCGCCGAGCAGGCTCGCTCGATCGTCATCGCCTACGAGCCGATCTGGGCGATCGGCACCGGTGAGGTCGCCACGCCCGAGGACGCCCAAGAGGTCTGCGGCGCCATCCGGACCCTGCTCGCCGAGCTCTACTCCGGCGACCTGGCCGATGGCGTGCGGGTGCTCTACGGCGGCTCGGTCAAGAGCTCCAATATCGCGGGGATCATGGCCAAGGAGGACGTCGACGGCGCCCTCGTCGGCGGCGCGTCGCTCGACCCCGTCGAGTTTGCGGCGATCTGCCGGTTCAAGGACCACATCACCGGCTGATCAGGCGCGGGACGTTTCGGGGTCTGGCCCGCCTGCGGGTATCCTGACCCTCGGCCCTTCCGGCCGACCCCGAAAGCCCGAAAGAGGACGCTGCGACGTGACCGCCATCAAGATCTCACTCCAGGTGTTGTTGGTGCTGTCCAGCCTGTTCCTCACCCTGTTGATCCTTATGCACAAGGGCAAGGGCGGGGGCCTGTCCGACATGTTCGGAGGCGGTGTCTCCACCTCGCTGAGCGGCTCGACCGTGGCCGAGCGCAACCTCGACCGCTTCACCATCGCCGTGGCCGTGCTGTGGTTCGCAGCGATCGTCGGTCTCGGGCTCATCGAGCGTTTCGCCGCCTGAAAGGACCGTGAAAAGTGGCAAGCGGTAACGCGATCCGGGGCAGCCGTGTCGGCGCCGGGCCGATGGGGGAGGCCGAGCGTGGGGAGGCCGCCCCGCGCATCTTCGTCTCCTACTGGTGCTCCAACGGGCACGAGACGCGCCCATCCTTCGCGCAGGAGCCCGGGATGGTCGCGCCTGAGCACTGGGACTGCCCGCGCTGTGGCCTCCCGGCCGGTCAGGACCGGGAAAACCCACCGGCAGCGCCGAAGGTCGAGCCCTACAAGACCCACCTCGCCTATGTGAAGGAGCGCCGCTCCGACGCCGACGGCCAGGCCATCCTCGACGAGGCGCTCAGCGCGCTTCGTCAGCGCGGCCTCATCCAGTAAGCGAGGCCCGTTCGGCTGGGTCGAGGTATTCGGCTACCCGCTGGTGGTCGTGGATTACCTCGAATCGGCCGGGGATCTGGGGGATGCGGGCGGCAGGTCCGCAGCGGCCTCGACGTCCACCAACCACAGCGTGGCCTCCCCGCGCACTCCGGCGGCCGGCACGTCCCAACGGTCCGCGCCGGGGGTGAGCGCACGGCATACGGCCGCGGCCTTATCGACACCGGCGACGAGCAGCCACACCTGACGCGCCCGCTCGAGGCACTCGAAGGTGAGCGACACGCGGTCGGGCGGCGGTTTGGGGGAGTCGTGGACCGCCACAGCGATGGCCCCCTCGGTGCGCTGCGCCGGGTGGTGGGGGAAGAGCGAGGCGACGTGCCCGTCGGGCCCCATCCCCAGCAGCACGACGTCGAAGAGCCCGTCGCCCTGCTCGCGCAACTCCTGGCCGTATGCCGTGGCGCTCGCCTCCGCGGATGCCGATCGGTCGGGGCCGGCCATCGCGTGAACGTGGGCCGGGTCGAGGGGGAGCCGGTCGAGCAGGGCGGCGCGGTTCTGCGTCTCGTTGCGGTCGGGGTCACCGTCGGGCAGATACCGCTCGTCGCCCCACCAGAGGTGCACCCGTGACCAGTCGACCAGCCCGAGCAGCGGCGAGGCCCCGGCCGAGGCAAGGATCGCCGAGCCGAGGCTGCCGCCGGTGAGGGCGACGTGGGCGCTCTCGCGGACAGCCAGCGTGTCGAGCAGGGTGAGCAGCAGCCGGGCACCCGAGGCGTCGGCGACAGCCTGCTTGTCCGGGTGGACGACGACCCGCGGGGCGGGGCGCTCGCTCATCGTGCCGGCCCGGTCACCATGGCCGCGAGCTGGGCAGAGCGATTGCGCCGCAAGCGTTCTGCGGTGCGCTTGGCCTCGCTGACCGAGGGTGCTCGGGTCGCTCCGCGGCCGGTGCCGAGCGCGGGCAGCCCCTTGCGCAGCACGTCGGCATAGGTCTCGTCGGGGTCGAGGCGGCGCAGCTCGTCGGCGAGGCACTCGGCGTCACCGCGGCGCCGGAGGCTGATCCGGCGATCGGGCTGGCCCGGCTGGGTCATCGTTGCGACGAAGTCGCCGGGGCGCACGAGGTCGATCGGGCCGCTGGCCCGCTCGAGCCGGACGCTGCGGATGCCGCTGCCCGACGGAGTCTTGACCCGGTTGACCGGGACACGCAGCGCCCAGGCCAACCAGGCGGCCAGCAGGTCGGTCGAGGGTGAGTCGGGGGCGCCGGCCACGGCGGCAGCGGTGACCCGCTCGTAGGGCGGCCCGTCGAGGGCCGCGGCGAGCAGCCCGCGCCACAGGGTCACCCGGGTCCACGCCAGGTCGGTGTCGCCCGGCGCATAGGTCGCCGCCCGGCGGCCGAGCATCGCCAACGGCCGACCGCACTCGGCCGAATCGGTGATCCGGCGGGTCGCCATCGCGGCGATGGGGTCCTCGCGCAGGTCGTCGGGGGCCGCGCGCGGCCACCAGGCGACGACGGGGGAGTCGGGCAGGAGCAACGGGGTGACGACGCTCTGTCCGTGACCAGCGAGCTGGCCGAACAGGCGCAGCACGACGACCTCGCTCGCCCCGGCGTCACCGCCCAGGCGGATCTGCCCGTCGATGCGGTTGGATCCACGTTTGGTGCCGGTGACGATGACGATGATGCGGCAGGGGTGCAGGCGGCTGGCCTCGGTCGCCACCTCGATCGCGTCGTCGGCGTCCTCGTCTCCGACGACGACGACAAGGGTGAGCACCCGGCCCAGGGCCATGGCTCCGACCTCGTTGCGCAGCTGGACGAGCTTCTTGGTGATCGTGGCCGTCGTGGTGGCGGGCAGGTCGATGATCACGGCTTCCTCCAAGCGCGCCCGTCGCGGGCCATCATCTCGTCGCTGGACCGCGGGCCCCATCCGCCGGACGGATAGGGATCGGGGCGGCCGTTGCGGGCCCACCAGGCCTCGATGGGGTCGAGGATCTGCCAGGACAGCTCGACCTCCTCGTGGCGCGGGAAGAGCGGTGGCTCACCGAGCAGGACATCGAGGATGAGCCGCTCGTAGGCCTCTGGCGAGGACTCGGTGAAGGCGCTGCCGTAGCCGAAGTCCATGGTGACGTCGCGGACCTCCATCGCCGCCCCCGGCACCTTGGCGCCGAAGCGCATGGTCACGCCCTCGTCGGGCTGCACCCGGATGACGATGGCGTTCTGACCGAGCTCCTCGGTGGCCGTGTGGTCGAAGGGCAGGTGCGGGGCCTTCTTGAAGACCACGGCGATCTCGGTGACCCGCTTGCCCAGGCGCTTGCCGGTGCGCAGGTAGAAGGGAACTCCCGCCCAGCGTCGGGTCGCGACCTCAAGGCGCACCGCGGCATACGTCTCGGTGGTGGAGCCGGCCTTGACGCCGTCCTCCTGCAGGTAGCCGACGACCTGCTCGCCGCCCTGCCAGCCGGCGGCATACTGCCCGCGCGCGGTGCCGGACCCGATGTCGCGAGGGATCCGCACGGCCGAGAGGACCTTTTCCTTCTCGGCGCGCAGCGACGCCGCGTCGAAGGAGACTGGCTCCTCCATGGCGGTCAGCGCGAGCAACTGCAGCAGGTGGTTCTGGATGACGTCGCGCGCGGCACCGATGCCGTCGTAGTAACCCGCGCGACCGGCAATGCCGACGTCCTCGGCCATGGTGATCTGGACGTGGTCAACGTAGTTGGCATTCCACACCGGCTCGAACATCGAGTTGGCGAAGCGCAGCGCCAGCAGGTTTTGGACGGTCTCCTTACCGAGGTAGTGGTCGATGCGGAAGATCGAGTCGGCCGGGAAGACCGACTCGACGATGGTGTTGAGCTCGCGGGCCGAGGCGAGGTCGTGGCCGAAGGGCTTTTCGATGACGACCCGGCGCCAGCTGCGCCCGTCGCCGTGCGCCAGCCCCGAGCGGTCGAGCTGGCGGCAGACCTGGCCGAAGAATCCGGGCGGGATCGACAGGTAGAAGGCGAGATTGCCGCCGGTGCCTCGGGTCTGCTCGAGCTGACGGACCGTCGCGGTGAGCAGGTCGAAGGCGGTGTCGTCGTCGAAGGTGCCGGGGACGAAGCGGATCCCCTCGGCCAGGCCGTTCCAGACGTCCTCGCGGAAGGGGGTGCGGGCGTGGTCGCGGACCGAGTCGTGGACGATCCGCCCGAAGTCCTCGTCGGCCCAGTCGCGTCGCGCGAAACCCACCAGCGAGAAGCCCGGCGGCAGCAGCCCACGGTTGGCCAGGTCGTAGATCGCCGGCATGAGCTTCTTGCGGGACAGGTCGCCGGTCACGCCGAAGAGCACCATGCCGCACGGCCCGGCGATGCGCGGCAGCCGCCGGTCGCGGTGGTCACGGAGCGGGTTGACGCCGGCGGCGACGCGAGCAGGAGGCATACCGGGCAACCTACCCTCTCGCCCGCGACGCGCGGGTATGCCGTGCGGGCCAGGTCAGGGCCGGGTGCGCCGGCCCCGACCTGCCGTGCGTCAGTGAGTGTGCAGTGCCTCGGCCACGTCGGCGAGCAGCGCCTCCCAGGCCTGCTCGAACTTGGCCACGCCCTCGCGCTCGAGCAGCTCGACGACGTCGGTGTAGGAGATGCCCAGGTCCTCGACGCCGTCGAGGACCTGCTGCGCGGCGGCATACGTGCCGGTGATCGTGTCGCCGTGGATCTGACCGTGGTCGGCGACCGCGCGCAGCGTCTTCTCCGGCATGGTGTTGACCGTGTCGGGGGCGACGAGCTCGGTGACATAGAGCGTGTCGGGGTATGCCGGGTCCTTGACTCCCGTGCTCGCCCAGAGCGGGCGCTGCGGACGGGCACCGTCGTCGGCCAGCGAGCGCCAGCGCGGGGTCGCGAAGACCTCTTCGTAGGCCTGATAGGCCAGTCGGGCGTTGGCGACGGCGGCCTGGCCGAGCAGGGCGCTCGCCGCGTCGGTGCCGAGGGCGTGCAGGCGCTTGTCGATCTCGGTGTCGACGCGGGAGACGAAGAAGGACGCGACCGAGTGGATGGTCGCGAGGTCCTTGCCGGCCGCGTGGGCGCGCTCGAGCCCCTCGAGGAAGGCGTGCATGACCCCGCGGTAGCGGTCCAGCCCGAAGATCAGCGTGACATTGACCGAGATCCCCTCGGCGAGCACCGCGGAGATCGCCGGCAGCCCCGCGAGCGTGGCGGGGATCTTGATGAGCACGTTGGGGCGGTCGACGGCGGCATACAGCGCCTTGGCCTGCTCCACCGTCGCATCGGTCTCGTGGGCCAGGCGCGGGTCGACCTCGATCGACACCCGCCCGTCGACGCCACCGGTGGCGTCGTAAAGCGGGCGGAACAAGTCGCACGCGGCCCGCACGTCGTCGGTCGTCATGGCGAAGACCGTCTCGTCGACCGATGCGCCGGACCCTGCGAGCGCCGCGATCTGGGCGTCATAGTCGGTGCCCGAGGTGATGGCGGCCTGGAAGATCGACGGATTGGTCGTCACCCCGCTGACGTGCTCGTCACGGATGAGCGCAGCCAGATTCCCGGAGGTGAGCCGGGCGCGGGAGAGGTCGTCGAGCCAGATCGAGACGCCGGCGGCGGCGAGCTCGCCCAGGTGATCGGAGGTCGTCATGGGGATCAGCCCTTCCTGCTGTTCTTCAGCGCGGTCTTGGCGGCGGCGACGACCGCTTGGGGGGTGAAGCCGAACTTCTCCATGAGCAGGGCTCCGTCGGCGGAGGCCCCGAAGTGGTCGATGCCGACGGTGACCCCGGCATCGCCGACGATCTCTCGCCAGCCCATCGTCGAGGCGGCCTCGACGCTGACCCGAGCGCTCACCGACGGCGGCAGCACCTTGTCGCGATAGGACTTCGGCTGGGCGGCGAACCACTCGAGGCAGGGCATCGAGACGACCCGAGTGGAGATGTGCGCCCGCTCGAGCCGCTCGCGGGCGGCGAGTGCGAGAGAGACCTCGGAGCCGGTCGCGACGATGACGACGTCGGGGGCGGCCGTGCCGTCGGCGCCGCCGTCGGTGAGGATGTAGCCGCCCTTGGCCAGGCCCGAGGCCTTGGCCAAGGCCTTGCGGTCGAGCACCGGCAGGGCCTGGCGCGACAGGATGAGGCCGGCCGGGCGGGCATTGCGCAGGATCGCCAGCCAGGCTGCGGCGGTCTCGTTGGCGTCGGCCGGCCGCACGATGTCCAGGCCGGGGATCGCCCGCAGCGCCGCGAGGTGCTCGATGGGCTGGTGGGTCGGGCCGTCCTCGCCGAGGCCGATCGAGTCGTGGGTCCAGACGAAGGTCACCGGCAGCTGCTGCAGGGCGGCCAGGCGGACCGCCGGGCGCTGATAGTCGGAGAAGACGAGGAAGCCGCCGCCATAGGGCCGGGTCAGCCCCTCGAGGGCGATGCCGTTGAGCGCGCAGCTCATCCCGAACTCGCGCACGCCGAAGTGCAGGGTGCGACCGTAAGGATTGCCCTTCCACTCGCGGGTCTGCTTGCCGAGCGGGATGAAGGAGGGCTCACCCTCCATCGTCGTGTTGTTGGACTCGGCGAGGTCGGCCGAGCCGCCCCAGAGCTCGGGCATGACCGGCGCGAGCGCGGTGAGGATCTTGCCGGACGCAGCCCGGGTCGCGACACCCTTGGCGTCGGCCGGCCAGCTCGGCAGCGCCTTGGCGAGGTCGGCGGGCAACTCGCCGGCGAGGATGCGGTCGAGCAGCGCCGCGCGCTCGGGCTGGGCCTTGCGCCAGGCGGCATACCCCTTGGTCCAGGCGCGGTGCTCAGCCTTGCCGCGGGCGACAACCTTGCGCGCGTGGGTGAGCACGGCGGGCTCGACGGTGAAGGGCACGTCGGGGAAGCCGAGGATCTCCTTGGTCGCGGAGATCTCGCCGGCGCCGAGGGCCGAGCCGTGGGCCTTGCCGGTGTTCTGCTTGGTCGGCGCGGGCCAGGCGATGATCGTGCGGAGGATGACGATGCTCGGCTTGTCGGTGGCCGCCTTGGCCGCGTCGAGGGCAGCGAGCAGCGCGTCGATGTCCTCGAGGTAGGCGTGCCCGTCGGCGTCGCCGCGCCAGTCGACCGTCGCGACATGCCAGCCGTATGCCGTGAAGCGCTCGGCGACGTCGTCGGAGTAGGCGATGTCGGTGTCGTCCTCGATGGAGATCTGGTTGGCGTCGTAGATGAGTGTGAGGTTGCCGAGCTCCTGGTGCCCCGCGAGGGCGCAGGCCTCGTGGCTGACGCCCTCCATGAGGCAGCCGTCGCCGGCGATCGTGTAGATGTGGTGGTCGAAGGGGCTCGTGCCGGGGGCCGCGTCGGGGTCGAAGAGCCCGCGCTGGCGGCGCTGGGCCATCGCCATGCCGACCGCGCTGGCCAGCCCCGATCCGAGCGGGCCGGTCGTGATCTCGACACCCTTGGTGTGGTGGACCTCCGGGTGGCCCGGGGTGAGCGAGCCCCACGTGCGCAGCGCCTCGATGTCGGCCAGCTCGAGGCCATAGCCGCTGAGGAAGAGCTGGACATACTGAGTGAGGCTCGAGTGCCCGGCCGAGAGGACGAAGCGGTCGCGGCCCAGCCAGCTCGGGTCGCTCGGGTCGTGGCGCATGACGTGCTGATAGAGCAGGTATGCCGCGGGCGCGAGCGACATCGCGGTGCCGGGGTGGCCGTTGCCGGTCTTCTGGACCGCGTCGGCGGCGAGCAGCCGAGCGGTGTCGACCGCGCGGACGTCGAGGTCCGTCCAGCCCGCGGCGACGGCGCGGGGCCGCTGCACGTGCGCGTCCCGGGCTGCGAGAGCGCGGGCGAGTGGGATACGGGCGGTTGCCACAGATTCCTCCTCCGGCGAGTGCCTGGTCACGCCGAGCCTAGCCGCGTGGCGGGGGACACCCCCACCTCGTGCCACGTGTTGTCGCGGCCCCGGTAGAATCCCCCTTCGTGACCGCCGTCGATCCCCGCGCCGAGCTGGCTGGGGCGCCCGGGGCGCAGGGGCACGGCTGGCGTTTCACCGTCGGCCAATATGTCGCCCTCACCAAGCCACGCATCATCGAGCTGCTGCTCATCACCACCGTGCCGGTCATGGTGCTGGCCGCGCGCGGCATACCCTCCGGGTGGCTGGTGCTCGCGACCCTCGTCGGGGGGACCCTCTCGGCGGGGGCCGCCAACACGCTCAATTGCGTCATCGACCGCGACATCGACGCGCTGATGAATCGCACGGCCAGCCGCCCGCTCGTCACCGGCACGATCTCGACCCGGGCCGCCGTGATCTTCGGGATCGTCCTGGCCGCGGTCGCGACGCTCGTGCTCGGCTTCTTCGTCAACTGGCTGTCGGCGTGGCTCGCGCTCGGGGCCTTCGCCTTCTACGTCGGCGTCTACTCGGTCGTGCTCAAGCGGCGCACCCCGCAGAACATCGTCTGGGGCGGCATTGCCGGATGTATGCCGGTGCTCATCGGCTGGTCGGCCGTCACCAACCGGGTCGAGTGGCCCGCGTGGATCCTCTTCCTCGTCATCTTCTTCTGGACGCCGCCGCACTACTGGCCGCTGTCGATGAAGTTCAAGGACGACTATGCCGCTGCCTCGGTGCCGATGCTGCCGGTCGTCGCGCGCTTCGTCGTCGTCTCGCGCCAGATCCTGCTCTATTCGTGGGTCATGGTCCTGGTGTCGCTGGCGCTGATCCCGCTGGCCCCGATGGGGTGGGTCTATGCCGTCGGCGCGCTGCTCTCGGGTGGGCTCTTCCTTGCCGAGGCACACCGGCTGCACCACCACGCCGTGCTCGGCTCACCCCATGCGGTGCTGCGCCCGATGCGCCTGTTCCACTACTCGATCACCTATCTCACGGTGCTCTTCGTCGCGGTCGCGGTCGACCCGCTGATCTATCTGCCGATCCCGGGCCTGCACCGCTGAGGCGCCGGGCGAGTCGGCTTCGCTGCTGGTGACGGCCCGGCATACCCCAGCGCGTCGCCCTCGCATCCTGAAGACGCCGCTGAAGTCGCCGTAGGTGTTGTGATCACGACACCAGCCACGGCTTCAGCGCGTGCTTCACGGGTGTGCGCCCTCAGCCGGGCCCGTCGACGAGGAAGACCGCCTCGACCGGGTGCCCGAAAAGCCGGGCCAGCCGGATGGCGAGGGGGAGCGAGGGATCGTATTTGCCGGTCTCGATGGCGTTGACCGTCTGCCGGGAGGCGCCGAGCAGCTCGCCGAGGGCGCCTTGGGAGAGGCCGCGCTCGGCGCGCAGCTCGCGGACGAGGTTATGCACCGGCGTTGCCGCGGTGCAGCACGACCCGGTTGGCGACGATCCAGACGATCGACAAGGCCGCCAAGCGGATGCCCGACCACATCGTCTGGTCACCCGTGCGACCGGCCCCGGCCCAATAAAGGAACTGAGCCAGCTCGAGGCCGATGGCGAAAACCCCCACAGCGGCGAGGGAGCGGTCGAGCATGTTTTGGTCGCGCTCGTCGGACGGCTGCCCGGCATCGAGCCGGGTCAGCTCCGACAGCCGTCCGCGGCGCGCGCCCAGAGCTGCCCACACGCCCCATGCTGCGGCCGCTGCCAGCGCTGCGGCCAAGACCCACTGGCCGTGGGCCGCAGCCCAGATGGCCCCGAGTGGGAAGAGCACGAAACCGATTCGATTGATGGGTGAGATCGCTGTCTTCATGCCGTCGAGGCCATGTCAAGGATCCTTGACTGTCAAGGACCCTTGACAGCACCAGCTGACAACGTCAGTTGACGGCGATCGCACCCCGGGCGTCGACCGGGGTGTCAGCACCAGCCAGCGGATTGCGGTAGAGGTTGAGCACGCCGAGGGTGAGTGCGACGGCCAGCAGCGCCGAGCCGAGCATGTGGGCGAGCACGACGAGGATCGGCAGGCCGGTGAAGTACTGGACATATCCGAGCAGGCCCTGCAGCAGGCTCAGGTGCAGCACCGAGGTCCACGCCCGGCCCAGCCGGGCGAGCTCAGGCAGCTCAGCGGTGGTGCCGGCGACGCCCGCCGACGACTGCGCCGACTTGGCCAACCGCACAGCGACCATCACCGCGACGAGCAATCCGATGAACAGCATGACGACGTCGGCGTGCAGCCACGACACCGTGCGCGGGTCGAAGCCGGTGCGCGCCGGAGCGTTGGCATCGCCGGAGTGCGGACCCGACCCCGTGACGACGGTGCCGAGGACGAGCACGGCGCCGCCCACGGCATACGTCACCCAGGCGAGGCGGGCCGTGAGCGTCGGAACGAGCAGTATGCGCCCGCCTGACGGGGAGTCGCCGTCCTGCGCGCCGCGGAGCATGGCTGTGGCGATGGCGACGAGGACGATCGTCGCGAGGAAATGGAAGGCGACGATGACCGGGTTGAGCCCGGTGCGCACGGTGACGCCGCCGACGACCGCCTCGAGCAGGATGCCGGCGATCATCGCCCAGCCGAGCAGATGCAGCCGGCGGCGGTGCGGGAGTTGGGTCTTGACCGCCCAGAGCGCCAGCACCGCCACGACGATGAGCACGCCGGTCAGCGTGCGGTTGCCGAATTCGACGAACTTGTGGAAGCCCTCGCTCTGGGTCGCGACCGGGGTGAGCGAGCCCTGGGCACAGGTGGGCCAGTCGGGGCAGCCGAGGCCGCTGCCGGTGAGCCGGACGACGCCTCCCGTGACGATGATGCCGACCTCGGCGACGAGGTTGGCGATGAGGATGGGGCGGACCCATTGGGGGCGAGCGACGGGGAGGACCACGATGCTCAAGCGTATGCCGCCTCGGCGCACCCTCCGTCCACGGGGTGGGTGGCCGTCCTCGGCGGGCCGTCCCCACTACGGTTAGGCCGTGGCCTATCTGGACGACGAGAAGTGGGCGGCCGCGTGGACGGTGCCCAAGCTGGCCCAGGCCAAGGCGGCAGGGCGCAAGCTGGCGATGCTCACGGCCTATGACGCGAGCTTTGCGCGCGTGCTCGACCGGCACGGCGTCGACCTCGTGCTCGTCGGCGACTCGCTCGGCATGGTCGTGCGGGGGCTTGACTCGACCATCGGGGTCACCGTCGACGACATCGCCTATCACACGGCCGCCGTCGCCTCGGGGCTCTCGCGCGCCCTGCTCATCGCCGATCTGCCCTTCCTCGCGGATGCGACCCCCGAGCGGGCGTTGGTCGCCGCCGAGCGCTTCCTCCACGCCGGCGCGCAGATGGTCAAGCTCGAGGGCGCCGGGCCGCACAAGCTCGAGGCCATCCGCTATCTCGTCGAGCGTGAGATCCCGGTCTGCGCCCACCTCGGCCTCACCCCGCAGTCGGTGCTGCGCCTCGGCGGATTCAAGGTCCAGGGGCGCGAAGAGCGTGCCGCCCAGCAGCTGCAAGCCGACGCGCTCGCCGTCGCCGAGGCCGGCGCCGCGCTGCTCGTCCTGGAATGTATGCCGTCCGCCGTCGGCGCCGCGGTCACCGCCGCCACCCCGATCCCCACGATCGGCATCGGGGCCGGGCCGGGCTGTGACGGGCAGGTGCTCGTCCTGCACGACATGCTCGGCCTCGACACCGGGCATCGCGCCCCGAAATTCGTCAAGGACTTCCTCGCCGAGGGCGGCTCGGTGTCCGGTGCCGTCGCGGCATACTGTGCCGCGGTCCGTGACGGGAGCTTCCCCGACGCGGCGCACGCCTACCAGTGACCATCCGCTGAGCCGACCGCCTGAGCCAAGGGGTATGCCGTGATCGACACCATCACCGAGCTCGCCGGCCTGCGCGCGCACATCAACCGGTGGCGCCGCGAGGGGCTGCGCATCGGTTTCGTGCCGACGATGGGCAATCTGCATGCCGGGCACTACTCGCTCGTCGAGCTGGCCCGCCAGCACTCCGACCGGGTCATCTCGAGCGTCTTCGTCAACCCGACGCAATTCGGGCCGACCGAGGACTTCACCCGCTATCCGCGCACGCCGGAGCAGGACACCAGCGGGCTCGAGGCGGCGGGCTGCGACGCGTTGTGGCTGCCGACCGTCGAGGGGATGTATCCCTTCGGCATCGAGCTGGCCTCCACCGTGCGCATCCCGGGCGTCGCCGACGTGCTCGAGGGCGTGCACCGGCCGGGGCACTTCGACGGGGTGTGCACGGTCGTGGCCCGGTTGTTCAACCAGGTGCAGCCCGACGTGGCAGCTTTCGGGAAGAAGGACTTCCAGCAGCTCGCGGTCATCGCGCAGATGGTCACCGACCTCGCCTATCCGCTGGAGCTGCTCCGCGGCGAGATCGTCCGCGAGGCCGATGGGCTGGCCATGAGCTCGCGCAATCAATATCTGTCGGGCCAGGAGCGGGCGACGTCGACGCAGATCCATCGCACCCTGCAGGGGATGCGCGAGCGCACCCTGGCGGGGGAGTCGCGGCTGGTCGTCGAGGCGCAGGCGGGGTTGGAGCTGGCCCAGGCCGGTTTCGACGTCGACTATGCCGCGGTCCGCACGCCCGATCTCGTCGAGCCCGCGGCTGCGCCGGATCGGTATGTCGCCCCCGGCCCGCGGGTCGCGCTCGTCGCCGCCCGGCTCGGGCGCACCCGCCTCATCGACAATGTCGAGTTCGAGGTCTGATCAGTCCGACCAGCGGAAGGTCCGGCTCGCGAGCAGCGTCGCCACGGCGCCCCAGCCGAGCAGGATGAGCAGCGGGCCGATCCCGAAGGTCCCGGCCGCCAGCGCAGTGCGCAGCCCGTCGCCCAGCGCGGCCGAGGGGAGTATGCCGGCCACGCCTGCCACCGC
This sequence comes from uncultured Intrasporangiaceae bacterium, assembly GCA_964558825.1. GTDB lineage: Bacteria > Actinomycetota > Actinomycetes > Actinomycetales > Dermatophilaceae > Phosphoribacter. Next base: position 1,825 of record CAZLGB010000010.1, on the reverse strand, counting down.
GTCGGGCAGCTGAGTGCGCGGGACGATGACCCCGCCAAGGACGAGAAAGAGCACCCAGAAAAGGTTGGCCAGCGCCAGCACGCCCTCGGCGCGGACCAGCCCGGCCAACAGCAGGGCGAGCGCGACGAAGGCCCAGGTGCCGGCGAGCAGGAAGGGCACGGCATAGAGCAGGCCGAGCAGCGACGGGCGCCAGCCGAGCGCCACGCCGACCCCGCCGATGACGACCCACTGGATGAGCTCGACACCGAGGGTGGCGATCGCCTTGCCCCAGAGCAGCCCGTCGCGCCCGAGCGGCGTCGTGCCGAGCAGCCGCAGCACGGCATACCGACGGTCGAAGCCGGTGGCGATCGCCTGGGCGGTGAAGGCGGCCGAGATGACGCAGAGAGCGAGCACCCCGGGCACGGCCAGATCAATGCGCCGGCCGTCGCCGAGCGACGGCGCGCTCGTCAAGGCCAGCCCGACGAGCGCCCCGAGCGGTAGGACGAGGGAGACGAGCAGTTGCTCACCGTTGGCCAGCAGGCTGGCCAGCTCGAAGCGGGCTTGCGCGCGCACCCGCGCCGCCGTGGGGGCCGGGCCGGCCTGCGGCGTCCCCGGGGTGGCCGACGCCGAGGGCCCGCCTGAGGCGGTGGGTGTGCTCATCGGCTGACCTTGCGGGTGAGCTCGAAGTAGACCTGCTCGAGCGCCGAGTCGCCGACGACCTCGGCGGGGGTGCCCTCGGCGACGGCTCGACCGTCACTGACGACGACGAGGTGCGTGGCCAACGCCTGGGCCTCCTCGAAGGAATGGGTGGTGACAACGATGGTCGTGCCGCCCGCGCGGACCTCGCGCAGCAGGTCGTAGACGTCGAGCCGGCCGTGCGGGTCCAGCCCGGCCGTCGGCTCGTCGAGGAAGACGACCTCGGGGCGCCCGATCAGCGCGGCCGCGAGGGCGACTCGTTGCTTCTGGCCGCCGGAGGCCCGCCTCACGGTCGTCCCGGCGAAGCGGTCGATGCCCAGCCGTGCCGCCAGTGCGTCGACGTCAGCCGGCTCGGCATAGAAGGACGCGAGGTGGTGCAAGAGGCGCATGGGCTTGGCGCCGTTGGGCAGCCCACCGGCCTGGAGCATGACGCCGACCCGGGCCCGGTGGGCGGGCGGCGCCAGCCAAGGGTCGGCATCGAGCACGCGGACGGTCCCGCCGTCGGGCCGCTGCAGCCCGACCGCGCACTCGATCGCGGTGGTCTTGCCGGCACCGTTGGGGCCGAGGATCGCGGTGATCTCACCAGTGGGGGCGTGCCAGCTCATCCCGTCGCACGCCGCAACACTGCCGAATCGACGGTGCAGGTCGACGAGTTGGACGGCAGGGGGCACGGCCCCGAGTGTATGCCGGTCCTCACCTGCCGGGATTCGGCCACCGGGGCGGGCCGCATTGCTATGTTGGTGCGGCGGGCCAGCACGTGGGGCCAGTGCGGACAACTCAACACACAAACACTCGGGGGAGTGCCACATGAATAGCTTTGCCATGCCGTCGGCGCCGGTGCGCCGGCCCAGTCGACGAGCCGTGGTTGCGGGAGCAGCCTGGGCCGTGCCGATGGTCGCCCTGGCCGCCCCGGCGGCCCGCGCGGGAGTCAGCCAGTGCACCGTTCGCGGGTCACTCCAAGCAGGGCCCAATGTCACGGTCCCCGTGCGGGCGATCTGTACCCAACAGTCGCAATGGCTGCATCCGGGGACCCTCAACGCCACGTATGCGAGCGGGCAGTTGCCGACCTATCTGGAGATCTGCAACTGCCAGAACGAGTTGAGTCCCTAACGTTGGTGTACGACGACAGCGGTGGGCGTGTCATCCACGA
>CAZLGB010000009.1:0-37142 GCA_964558825.1 uncultured Intrasporangiaceae bacterium | reverse complement strand
GCCGTCGTGCCGATCGGGTGGATCGGGGTGAGGTAGACGACGTCGAAGCCCATCGCCGCGATGGCCGGCAACCGCTCGGCCGCCGTGGCGAACGTGCCGGAGGTCCACGCGCCGGTCTTGGGGTCCTGCCGCGCGCCCTCCGAACGGGGGAAGATCTCGTACCACGCGCCGAACTGGGCCAGCTCGCGCTCGACGAGCAGGGGGTATGCCGTGCTCGGGCTGACCTTCTCGCGCAAGGGGTGGGCGGCGAAGACGGCATGGACATCGGGGGAGGTGGCCGCGCGCAGGCGGGCCAGGGCCGGACGGGTCGTGTCGCGCAGGGCCGAGACAGCGTCGCGCAGCTCCTGGCGCTGGGCCGATGTCGCGTCGTCGGGGAGCGCGGCGAGGGCTCGCTCGATGACCCGGGCGCCCTCCTCCAGCATGAGCTCCTCGTCGATCCCGGCCTCGACCTTGATCGTCCCGTCGTGGACCCACGTCTCCCACGGGTCCGACCAGCCCTCGACCCGATAGGACCACCAGCCCGGCCGGTCGGCGCTGACCTGGACGTTCCACAGCGAGAGACCGACATTGGCGCAGGTCATCGGGCGGTGGTGCTCGACCCCGTCGGGGTCGGTGAGCACCGCGGTGGCGTTGACCGCGTCGTGGCCCTCTCGGAAGACCCTGGCCTCGATCCAGAAGGCCTCGTCGACGACCGACTTGGCCGGTCGCCGGCCACCATCCACCGCGGGCTTGACGTCCATGACCGGAATGCGTCCCAAGGGCTCCACCCCGGGATGCAGCGGATTGCCGGGTCCCGGTGCCGGGGCCGGCCGGGTGGGAGGTGTCGACAGGGGGGACATGGGGGGCGGCGCCGCCTGGGCGAGAGGTGAAGCGGTCACGCTCCGACGCTACCGGGTCGGAGGGCGCTGGCACATGGTGCAGAAGGGTTCGCGATGCAAACGTTTGCCCTGACGTCTCACGGAGCAAGCGCCAACCGGGCTCCGGGGCTATTTCGCGCCTATAGTTGCCCCGCGTGAAGGCCATCCGCCGTTTCAACGTACGCACTGTCCTGCCCGAGCCCATCGGAGCGCTCGGCGACCTCGCCCTCAATCTGCACTGGTCGTGGCACCCACAGACACGCGACCTGTTCCAGAGCATCGACCCGATTCGTTGGGACGAGTGTCACCAGGACCCCACCACTTTGCTGGCCAGCCTGTCGGCCGGCAAGCTCGCCACGCTCGCCGCTGATGCCGAGTTCGTCGCCCGTGTCGAGGCCGCCAAGGGCTCCCTCGACCACTACCTCGAAGCAGATCGCTGGTATCAGGCCTGGGCCTCGGCCCAGCCGGCCGAAGAGGGGCATCCCCAGGCCCCCCGAGCCATCGCCTATTTCAGCCCGGAGTACGGGATCACCCACGTGCTGCCGCAATATTCCGGCGGGCTGGGGATCCTCGCCGGTGATCACCTCAAGTCCGCCTCCGACCTCGGTGTCCCGATCGTCGGTGTGGGGCTGTTCTACAAGACCGGTTACTTCCGTCAGTCGCTCAATGCCGCCGGCTGGCAGCAGGAGGCCTACCCGGTCAGCGACCCCGATGGGCTGCCACTCTCGCTGCTGCGCGAGGCGGACGGGAGCCCGGCCATCGTCGAGCTGCGCCTGCCCGGCAGCCGGTTGCTGCGGGCCCACGTCTGGAGGGCGCAGGTCGGGCGGGTCCCGTTGCTGCTGCTCGACTCGGACGTCCAGGGCAATGACGACGCCGCCCGGATGGTCACCGAGGCCCTCTACGGCGGCGGCGGTGACCGGCGCCTCGAGCAGGAGTTGCTGCTCGGCATCGGTGGCGTGCGGGCGCTGCGGCTCTGGTCGCGGCTCACCGGCGCCCCGGAGCCGGACGTCTATCACACCAACGAGGGGCACGCCGGCTTCCTCGGCATCGAGCGGATCTCCGAGCTCGTCCGTGAGCACCGGATGACCTTCGACGAGGCGCTCGAGGCCGTGCGCGCCTCGACGGTGTTCACGACCCACACCCCGGTCCCGGCCGGCATCGACCGCTTCTCGGCGGACAAGATCCACGTCTACTTCGGCGGGGACTGCGCGATGACCGGCATACCCCTCGATCGGCTGCTGGCCCTCGGTGCCGAGACCCACGACGGTGGCGACCCGGGGATGTTCAACATGGCCCTCATGGGGCTGCGCCTGGCCCAGCGGGCCAATGGGGTGTCGGTGCTGCACGGTCATGTGTCCCGCGACATGTTCGACGGGCTGTGGCCGGGCTTCGACAACGACGAGGTGCCGATCGGCAGCATTACCAACGGTGTTCACGCTCCGACGTGGGTCGACCGGCGGGTCTTCGAGCTCATCGACGACCAGCTGGGCAGCCACGAGCTCGAGCGCGACAACTCCTGGGAGCGGATCCGCCACGTCAACTGGGATTCGCTGTGGGCGGTCAAGCGCGAGCTGCGCAAGCAGCTCGTCGTCGAGGCCCGTCGCCGCACCCGCGCTGCCTGGATCGAGCGGGGCGCCTCCTCGGCCGAGCTCGGCTGGGTCGACGACATCCTCGACCCCGACGTGCTGACCATCGGATTCGCCCGGCGGGTGCCGACCTACAAGCGGCTCACCCTCATGCTGCGCGACCCGGCTCGGCTCAAGCGGATCCTGCTGGATCCCAAGCGCCCGGTGCAGCTGGTCATCGCCGGCAAGTCCCACCCGGCCGACGAGCTCGGCAAGCGGCTCATCCAGCAGATGGTGCAGTTCGCCGACGACCCGGAGGTGCGCCACCGGATCGTCTTCCTGCCCAACTACGACATCGAGATGGCCCAGGTGCTCTATCCGGGCTGCGACGTGTGGCTCAACAACCCGCTGCGGCCCTTCGAGGCGTGCGGGACGTCGGGCATGAAGGCCGCCCTCAACGGGGCGCTCAACCTGTCGATCCTCGACGGCTGGTGGGACGAGTGGTACGACGGCCAGAACGGCTGGGCCATCCCCACCGCCGACGGTGTCGAGGACCCCGACCGACGCGATGACATCGAGGCCGCGGCCCTCTACGACCTCATCGAGAACTCGGTGCGGGTGCACTTCTACGACCAGAACGACAACGGCCTGCCGGTCCACTGGGTGGAGATGCTCATCCACACCATGGAGACCCTCGGCCCCAAGGTGCTGGCCACCCGGATGGTCCGCGACTACGTCACCCAGCTCTACGGGCCGGCCGCCCGCTCCGGGTGGTCGCTCGACGGGCCGAAGTACACCGGGGCGCGTGAGCTCGCGGCATACAAGGCGAAGGTTCGCGCGGCCTGGCCGTCGGTGCGCGTCGAGCACGTCGAGTCCTCGGGGGTCTCCGACTCGCCGCAGGTCGGCGACGAGCTCACCGTGAGTGCCTATGTCGACCTCGGCACGCTGCGGCCCGACGAGGTGCGGGTGCAGGCGGTCTACGGGCCGACCTCCGACCGCGACGAGACGATCCGCGACGTCAACGTCGTCAAGCTCAAGCACACCGCGAGCTACGAGGGCGACCGCCACCAGTTCTCCGGGACGGTCACCCTCGCGCGCACGGGGTCCTTCGGCTACACCGTGCGAGTGCTCCCGCGGCACAAGGGCCTGGTGTCCTCCAGCGAGCTGGGTCTGGTCGCCAACGCCTGACGCGCGTCTCGCGCCTCGGGCAACGTGAGCGGGCGGCATACCTCAAGTCGAGGTATGCCGCCCGCTCACGCGTGTGCTCACCCCGCCGGGGTGCTTGCGCTGGTCCCCACCCTGAAAACCCGCCGGGCAACCGCTTACTCCGGCCGTGCGTGCCGACAAACACCCTGAAAACCCGCCGGGCAACCGCTTACTCCAGAACAGCACAGGGCCGTGTGTGGGACGGGCGAACAAGGAACTGGCTAGCAGCTCAGCGTGAAACGGTGGGGCGGCCGCGGCGCCTCGCCTGACGCGCTTAGGCCCAGAGGAGCCACCTGAGGCGGGAACCCGCTCCGCTCGTTTCAGGGGCGCCGCGGGAAGTGGGCGCGCCATTCCTCTGACCGGACGCGAACATCCATTCCCGCGCTACGGAGGGCTCGGACGGTTCGCTCGAGGGTCGCCTCCGGGGTGCGGAAAATGTCCGGCGCGGTCAGGACGATGACCCGCCAGCCCTCGGCCTCGATGTCCTCGCGGCGTCCGAGGTCGGCCTGCCATTGAGGCTCTCGCTCGATGTGATGGCGCCCGTCGTACTCCACGGCCACGCGGAACTCCGGCCATGCGAGGTCGACCCGGTAACGGATCCGTCCGTTGCGCACCGTGATCTCGATGTTGACTTTCGGCTCCGGCACGCCGGCCAGCACGAAGAGCAGTCGCGCTCGCGTCTCCATGGAGGACTCGGTCCGTTCGCGCACCAGCGCCGACGCGCGGCGCGCCAAGCGGGCGCCTCGCCGGGTGGTCTGTGCCGCAGCCTCGCTCAGACTCACGGGATCGGTGAGCCCCCGCGCGACCATCTGGTCGCCCAACACCACCAGGTCGACGAGTTCGAGCACCTCGGCCAGGTCGAGGAAGGTCCGCACCGGGCTGGTGCACAACACCCCCTGGAAGCGCGCGAGCTCGGGCCGAACGGCATACCGATGCAGCCGTATGCCGCGGCGCTGTGTCGCGCGGGCGGCGGTGGTGCCCACGTGCACAAGCGACGTGGGCGGCACGACCGCACCCATGAGGGCCGCTGCGCTGTGATGCGTCGCAAACCGGGCGAAAGGGACCGAGAGGAGGGCGGCGCGTGCCCGCACCGCGGGGGTGATGTCGGTCGCGGCTGGGACGTACACGCCCGAGAAGAGTCGGCGGAAGGGGCCGTGTTGCAGCATGTCGTCGCTGACGCGAGGGCCGACGGCGTCGCGACGGCGGAAGGGCTCGGAGGCCTCGCGCAGGGGCGTGCTCATGCGCTGACCCTTGCACGTCGCGCCGAAGAGGCTCGGAGGTTATCCACAAGGTGCTTGGCGACGCGATCGGTCGGAGTAAGCGGTTGTGCGGCGGGTTTTCAGGGTGCTTCTTGGCTCCCGCGACCTGAGTAAGCGGTTGCGCGGCGGGTTTTCAGGGTGCTTCTTGGCTCCCGCGACCTGAGTAAGCGGTTGCCTGGCGGGTTTTCAGGGTCGGTTGAGGCACCGGTGAGGCAGGGGAGGTTGATCAGTGCGGGTGCGCCCCTAGGTGGGGTCGACGGCGCGATAGATCCGCATCGAGGCGGGCAAGAGCAGGGCGCTCTCGGCCGCGTCGACCAAGGGGGCGACCTCCGGGGGGCGGTCCCAGGCGCTGTCCCACAGCATGGTGTATGCCGTGAGCCCCGGCGGGCGGGCTAGGGTCACCTCCTGCTCCTGGGCGCCTCCGTGCAGGACGACGAGCAGCGACTCGTGCCCGTGCCAGGCGCCGTTGAGATACATCTGCAGCGTCCGCGCGTGCTCGTCGCTCCAGCGCTCGAGGGTCATCGGCCGACCCTCGGCGTCGAACCACTCGAGGTCGCGCGAGCCGTCGAGGTGGACTGGCCCGCCGCTGAAGAACACCCGCTGGCGCAGCACCGCGTGCTCGCGGCGCAACCGGATCAACGCCGTGGTCGTCGCCAACAGATCGCGCTGCCAGGGCCGCAAATCCCAGTCATACCAAGTCAATTCGCTGTCGTGGCAGAAGGCGTTGTTGTTGCCGTGCTGCGACCTCCCGAATTCGTCGCCCCCGTTGATCATCGGCACACCCGTCGAGACGAGCAGCGTCGCCATGAGATTGCGCATCGAGCGGTGGCGCAACATCGACACCCCGTCGTCGATCTGACCCTCGATGCCGTGATTCCAGGACGAGTTGTTGTCGGCTCCGTCGCGGTTGTCCTCGCGGTTGTCCTCGTTGTGCTTGTGGTTGTATGCCGTGAGGTCACCAGCCGTGAAGCCGTCGTGGGCGGCGACGAAGTTGATCGAGGCGGTGGGTCCGCGGTCGCGGTGGTCGAAGAGGTCGGCCGATCCCGCCAGCCGGGTCGCCAGATCCTGCACCCCATGTCCGGGCTGCCCGGCGAGATCCCGCGCCAGATCGGTGAGCCAGAAGGAGCGCACCCGGTCACGGAAGCGGTCGTTCCACTCCGAGAAGACCGGCGGAAACTGCCCGGTCCGCCACCCTTGGATGCCCAGGTCCCACGGCTCGGCGATGTTCTTGACCTCCGAGAGCACCGGGTCGGTGCGCAGCGCGATGAGCAGTGGGTGGTCCGGGTCGAATTCGTCGTTCTTGCCGCGCCCGAGCGCCACCGCCAGGTCGAAGCGGAATCCGTCGATGTGACACTCCTGCACCCAATAGCGCAGCGAGTCGAGGATCATCCGCACGACGACGACGTGGCGCACGTCGAGGGTGTTGCCGCATCCGGTGACGTCGATGTCGTAGCCGCGTCCGTCGAGCCGGTAGTAGGCCCGGTTGTCCAGCCCGCGCCACGCGAGTGTCGCCCCGCGCGCCGACTGCTCGGCCGTGTGGTTGTAGACGACGTCGAGGATGACCTCGATGCCGGCGGCATGCAGCAGCTTGACCATGCCCTTGAATTCGTCGAGCACGCCCTGCGGGTCGCGGGCGGCGCCATAGCGCGCATGGGGGGCGAAGAACCCGAGCGTGTTGTAGCCCCAGTGGTTGGTCAGCCCGCGTCGCCACACCTCGGGCTCGGTGACGAAGGAGTGCACCGGCAACAGCTCGACGGCGGTGATGCCCAGCCCGGTGAGATAGGCGATGGTCACCGGGTGGGCGAGGCCGGCATACGTGCCGCGCAGCTCCTCGGGCACCCCGGGCAGGCGCATGGTCAGGTTGCGGACGTGCGTCTCGTAGATCACCGAGTCGGCGAGCGGGCGCCGGATCGGCTGGTCGTCGCCCCAGTCGAAGGTGTCGCGGACGACCACCGCACGCGGCACGTATGCCGCCGAGTCGCGTTCGTCGGCGTGGTAGAGGTCCTCGGGGCGCAGGTCGGACGTGGCGTGGTGGCCGAAGACCTCCGGGGCCCAGGTCAGCCCACCCTCGATGGCCCGGGCGTAGGGGTCGATGAGCAACTTGTGCGGGTTATAGCGCAGCCCGTCGTGCGGCGCCCAGGGGCCGCGGGCGCGCAGTCCGTAACGCTGACCCGGGCCCATGCCAGGGACGAAACCGAACCAATAGCCGTAGAGCCGCTCGGTCAGCGGGACGCGTCGCTCGCTCGCCCCGGTGCGGTCGTCGGCGTCGAAGAGGCACACGTCCACGCCGTCAGCGTGGCCGGCATACACGCACACCTCGGCGCCGCCCTGCACGAGGGTGACGCCGGGGGCGGGTGGGTGGTCGCGGACGGTGAGAGACCCAGCCAACATGACCGCCAGCCTAAGGGGACCACTAGGTTGGTCGCATGAGCGATCCGACCGCCCTGCCCAACTTCCCGCCGCCCGCCGACGAGCATCCGCTGCGGGGGCGGGTGCTCGACGTCCTCAAGGACCTGGGGATCAACCCCGACATCGACAACGACGGCGACGTCGCCTTCGTCGTCGGAGAGCCGCGTCAGCAGCTGTTCGCCCGCTGCCTCGACGGCGACCTGTCGGTGCTGCGGGTCTTCGGGCAGTGGGCGCTCGGCGGGCCCGTGCCCGACGACGCCCTCGAGCGGCTGCAGCGCGCCAATGACTTCACCCTCCAGCTCAACGTCGCCAAGGTCGGGATTGCCGGCGGCAATCTCATCGTCACCTGCGACCACGTCGTCCTGCCCGGCGCCGACCTGTCGATGCTCGTGCAGCTGTCCATCGACCTGGTCATGCAGGTCGTCAACGCCTTCTACGGATCGTGGCAACAAGGGCGGCATGAGTCGGGCGACCTGCCCGGCGCGCCCGGAGACGGAGGTCAGTGATGGGTGAGTTCGTCCGGCTCGAGGTGGCCGACGGCATCGGGACGATCCGACTGGACCGGCCCAAGATGAACGCCCTCAACCTGCAAGTGCAGCAGGAGATCGAGGAGTGCGCCCGCGAGGCGAGCGCCCGTAGTGACGTCTCGGCGGTGATCGTCTACGGGGGTGAGCGGGTCTTCGCCGCCGGGGCAGACATCAAGGAGATGGAGACCATGGGCTACACCGACATGGCCGTCGCGGTCGAGGGGCTGCACTCCTTCACGACGACCCTCTCGCGCATCCCCAAGCCGAGCGTGGCCGCCATCACCGGCTATGCGCTGGGCGGCGGCTGCGAGCTGGCGATGTGCTGCGACTTCCGCATCGCCGGCGAGTCGGCGCAGCTCGGCCAGCCCGAGATCCTGCTCGGCATCATCCCCGGCGCTGGCGGCACTCAGCGGCTCGCCCGCCTGGTCGGCCCGGCCAAGGCCAAGGAGCTCGTCTTCACCGGCCGCTTCATCAAGGCCGACGAGGCCCTCGCCATCGGGCTGGTCGACAAGGTCGTCCCCGACGACCAGGTGTATGCCGTGGCCCGCGAGTGGATGAGTCAATTCGTCGGCGGACCACGCTTTGCGCTCAAGGCGGCCAAGGAGGCCATCGACCGCGGCATCGAGCTCGACCTCGACTCCGGGTTGGCCCTCGAAAAGTCGCTGTTCTCAGCGCTTTTCGCGACCGAGGACCGCTCCATCGGGATGGCCTCCTTCGTTGCCAACGGCCCGGGCAAGGCTGTCTTCACGGGCAAGTGACCGACCCGCGCGACGCGCTCGATCCGGCGACCGCAGGGTCGAGCGCGCCGGCCGAGGCGGCTGAGTCCGCCGGGCTGGCCGAGGGAGCACAGCGGGCCGGCTCGCTGGATGTCCTCGTCGCCTATGTGCCGACCACGGCCACCGAGACGGTGCTCGCCGCCGTCTTCCAGGCAGGCGCGGGGGCGATCGGCGACTATCGCGAGTGCGCCTGGGTGGTGACCGGCAGGGGGCAATTCCGGCCCCTCGTCGGGGCTGCTCCCGCGGTCGGTGAGGTCGGGCGACTCGAGCGGGTCGCCGAGGATCGCATCGAGGTCGTCCTCTCGCGTCGCCTCCGCCTGGAGGTGATCGCCGCGCTGCGCGCCGCCCACCCCTACGAGGAGCCGGCCTTCCACGTCATCGCGGCGGCGGATCTGGGCTGAGGTCGGCGCCCACCCTGCACAGGACGCGGCGCGGGTGATCATCTGGCCGTGCCAACCATGCGTCGTGGAGCATGGTCGGCCGCGCCGCTGGTGCTCGGGCCGAGTCGACGAGTGGCGCACCTCAGGCCAGTCGGGTCATCTCCACCGACACGAACATGTTCGACGTGGCGCCTCCCGTGAAGATCCCCGTCAGCGGAGCGACATCCCCATAGTCGCGCCCGGCCGCGACCTCGACATGCAGGTTGCCGGGGAGGATGTTGTTGGTCGGGTCCGCCCCGATCCACGCGCCGTCCCAGAACTGCACCCACGCGTGCGACTCACCGGCATACGCAACGCCGATCTCGCCGGCGCGTTTGGGCATGAGGTAACCCGAGACATAGCGCGCGGGTATGCCGTGCGCCCGCAGCGCGCCGATGGCCAGGTGGGCCATGTCCTGACAGACCCCCGAACGCTGCTCCCAGGCCTCGGCGGCGCGCGTGTGCACCCCAGTGGCGCCGAAGACATAGTCGACCTCGCGGTGCACGAGGGCGACGACGGCCAGCGCCAACTCGCGCGGTGTGGCCGACACGGCGCGCAGCTGCCCGACGATCTCGAGCAGGTCTTCGGGCGGCGCCACTCGGGGGGTGAGCTCAAGCAGCTCGCAGTGCGTGTCGGTCACCGTCGGGGCGTGGAGGTCTGCCCATGCGAGCACTGGTTCGGTGGGGGTATGCCGCTCCACGTGGACCGTGCTCGTGGCGACGACGTGGAGTGACTCGTGACGCTCAAAGACCTCGAAGGCGGTGACCTGCGTGCCCCAGTAGTCGGTGTAGGAGTAGCTCCACGGCACCGGGGTGATGTCGATCCGCGAGTGGAGCACCTGTTGCTCGTGACTGGAGCGCGCCACCATGCGGACCTCGTTGAACGACGCCGTGGCGCCGCCGGCATACTCATAACCGGTGCTGTGCACGATCCGCAGGGTGGCACTCGGCTGGGCCGCCGGCGCGGCGGAGTCGTGGGTCATTCGGCTCCCTCGTGCCATTCGGCGGCGACGGCACCCTCGAAGTAGTGGTGCGAGATCACCGCGTTGACCTGCGCGCAGGTCAGCTGCAGGTCGGACATCCGCTCGGGCAGGCCGACGAGCAGTTCGCCCGGGGCGCGGTACTCCAGTTCGGCGCGGGCCCGCCCGAGCACGCGCATCGCCTCACCCTCGGCACTGCCCCGGCGGCCGTTGCCGTCGAGCCGGTCGAGCGCGTCGATGGCGGCGTCAAGGGTGTGCACGAGCGAGCGTGGGAAGAGCCGGTCGAGCAAGAGGAACTCCGCCGCCTCGTGATCGGAGTCCTGGTCGTGGTGGCTGCGGACGAAGGCGTGGTGGGCACCGCAAGCGCGCAGGGCGGTGGTCCACGCGGTCGGCGATCGACCGGCAGCAGCCGCGGTGACCAGCCGTGCGGTCATGTCGACCCGCTCGATGCTGCGCCCCACGACGAGGAAGAGCCAGCCCTGATCGTGGCTCATCGTGCTGTCGGCCGTCGCCGTGATGACGGCACAGCGCTCGCGGACCCAGCGGAAGGCCAGCGCTGGTCGGACCCGACGCAGCTCGCCCGTCCGCACGGCGTGCCAGGTCGTGTTGATGCCCTCCCACATCTCCGTCGAGACCGTCTCGCGGGAGCGGCGCGCGCTCTCGCGCGCGCCCTTCAATGCGGCCACGATCGAGCTGGGGGAGTCCGGGTCGTGGCAGAGCAGTCGCATGACCTGCTCCTCGTCGACCGGGCCGTCCGAGTCGACGCCCATGACCTGCAGGAGCAACCGGCCGGCGGCGGCCTGGTCGACGACCGGATCCTCGACGGCCAGCTGCAGCTGGACGTCGAGCAGCCGAGCGGTGTCCTCGGCCCGCTCGAGGTAGCGCCCGATCCAATAGAGCGACTCGGCGATGCGGCTCAACACGATGGCCCCTGGGGGCGAGCGCCCTGCACGGGTCGACCAGTCCCGAGATCCCGCTGCGCCGGTTGAGGCGATCGGTGCTCCTGCGGCCACTGCCCTTGTTGTTGCTGTTGCTGCTGCTCGACCTGGGCGTGCTCGGAGTGCTGGACGGCGACGCTGCGCGCTCGGGGGTGCACGGTGGCCGAGGCGACGGCGGCGACCGGTCGTGCCGCGGGGGTCGGCTCCGCCTCGCCGTTGCGGCCGGCCAATACCCAGGTGTCCTTGGATCCGCCGCCCTGGCTGGAGTTGACGATGAGCTGTCCCTCGCCGAGCGCGACCCGGGTGAGCCCGCCGGGCAGCACCCAGACGTCACTACCGTTGTTGACCGCGAAGGGTCGCAGGTCGACATGCCGTGGGGCTAGCTGGCCACCGATGAGCGTGGGGACCGTCGACAGCTGCACGACCGGCTGGGCGATCCATCCGCGGGGCTCGGCGATAATGCGGGCGCGGACCGCGTCGAGCTCGGCGCGGCTCGCGGCTGGACCGATGACGATCCCCTTGCCGCCCGACCCGTCGACCGGCTTGAGCACGAGCTCGTCGAGCCGGTCGAGGACCTCCGCGCGGTGCGCCGGATCCTCCATCCGCCAGGTGTCGACATTGGGTAGCACCGGTTCCTCGCCGAGGAAATAGCGGATGAGGTCGGGAACGTAGGTGTAAACGAGCTTGTCGTCGGCCACACCGTTGCCGACGGCGTTGGCGATGGTGACATTGCCGGCGCGGGCGGCATTGACCAGTCCCGCGCAGCCGAGCAGCGAGTCGCCACGGAAGTGCACCGGGTCGAGGAACTCGTCGTCGACGCGTCGATAGATGACGTGGACCGGTCGCAGCCCGCTGACCGTGCGCACCATGACCCGTCCCGCCTGGCAGACCAGGTCACGGCCCTCGACGAGGCGCACACCCATCATCCGGGCGAGCAACGTGTGCTCGAAGTAGGCCGAGTTGAAGACCCCCGGGGTCAACACGACGACGGTCGGGTCGGCGACCCCGCTCGGGGCGCTCGCGCGCAGGGCTGCCAGGAGATGTGCGGGATAGGACCGCACCGGGCGGATCCGGTGCGCGGCGAACATCTCCGGCAGGGCGCTGGTCAGCGCGCGCCGGTTGGTCATGACATAGGACACCCCCGACGGGATGCGGACGTTGTCCTCGAGCACCCGGAAGGTGCCCGCGTCATCGCGGACGAGGTCGATCCCGGCGACGTGCACGCGCACCCCGCCCGGTGGGACCAGCCCGGCGACGACCCGCAGGAAATGCGGGGAGCTCGTCACGACGGTACGGGGGATGACCCCGTCGCGAAAGACATCACCCGGGCCGTAGACGTCATCGAGGAAGCGCTCGAGCGCGCGCACCCGCTGGGCGACACCGAGCTCGACGCGCGCCCAGGTGGCCGCATCGACGATCCGCGGAACGATGTCGAGCGGGAACGGCCGCTCCTCCCCGCCGATGTCGAAGGTCACCCCCTGCTCGGTGTAGATCCGGGCGAGGAAGTCCGCCCGCGCCCGCACGTCCGGCGGGCTGAGGGCGGCGAGCCGCTCGTAGACAGCGGCATACCCACGCCGGACCCGCGCCTCGGGAGGCGCCTCGAACATCTCGTCGAAGGTGCGCTCGAGCGCGGCATATCCGCCGAAGAGCTGGGTCACGCTCGTGAGGGTAGAAACCGGTGGTTTCCGGGGTGTTTCGCGCTGGTTCCGGTCGTGTCGCAGGTGGTGCTCATCACGCCGCCACGGTGCCAGACCCCGGCCGCACTCCTGACAGGATGGTCCAGACCCCTACGGACTCACGGGAAGAGGACGAGCGACTCATGAACATCGTCGTCTGCGTCAAGTACGTGCCCGACGCTCAGGCCGAGCGCACGTTCAACGCCTCCGACAACACGACCGACCGCGCCAATGTCGACGGTCTGCTCTCCGAGCTCGACGAGTATGCCGTCGAAGAGGCGCTGAAGATCGTCGAGGAGGGCGAGGGCGAGGTCACCGTGCTGACCATCGGCCCCGACCAGGCCTCCGACGCCATCAAGAAGGCCCTGCAGATGGGCGCCGACAAGGGCGTCCACGTCATCGACAACGCGATCCACGGCTCCGACGCCCTCGCGACCTCGCTGCTGCTGGCCAAGGCCATCGCCAAGATCGGCACCCCCGACCTCATCCTCACCGGCATGTCGTCGACCGACGGCATCATGGGTGTCGTCCCGACGCTGCTGGCCGAGCGCCTCGGACTGCCGGCGGTGACCTTCGCGCTGGAGCTCACTGTCGCCGAGGGCAAGGCCACGGCACGCCGTGACGGCGAGGCCGCGAGCCAGACCATCGAGGCCACGCTGCCCGCGGTCGTCTCGGTCACCGACCGGATCAACGAGCCGCGCTATCCCTCCTTCAAGGGGATCATGGCCGCCAAGAAGAAGCCGGTCGAGACCTGGTCGCTCGCCGACCTCGGCGTCTCCGCCGGTGAGGTCGGCCTCGATGCCGCCTGGACCAAGGTCGCCTCGGTCGAGGCCCGCCCGCCGCGTGCGGCCGGCACGATCGTCAAGGACGACGGCAACGGCGGCAACGCCCTCGCCGGCTTCCTCGCCGAGCGCAAGTTCATCTGAGCGACCACGACGAGATCTGGAATCTGGAGACAACAGACATGGCTGAAATCCTCGTGCTGGTCGACCACGTCGATGGCGCCCTGCGCAAGACCACCTCGGAGCTGCTGACCATCGCGCGCCGGCTCGGCGAGCCCAGCGCCGTCTTCCTCGGCAGCGGCCTCGACGCCGCCAAGGACACCCTCGCGGCATACGGCGCCGCCAAGGTGTATGCCGTGGACGGCGACTTCGCGGCCTACCTCGTCGTGCCGCAGGCGGAGGCCCTCGCGGCCGTCGCCGTGCAGGCGCAGCCGGGCGCCGTGCTCGTCGCCAGCTCGCCGGAGGGCAAGGAGATCGCCGCCCGCGTGGCGGTCAAGCTCGGCTCGGGCCTCATCACCGACGCGGTCGACGTGCAGTCCAACGGCGCCGGTGGCGTCGAGACCACCCAGACGGTCTTCGCCGGCTCCTACACGGTCAAGTCCACCGTCACGACGGGCGTGCCGGTCGTGGCCGTCAAGCCCAATTCGGCTGCGCCCGAGGAGGCCCCGGCTGCTGCCGCGGTCGTCGCGGTCGCCTTCACCCCGTCGGCGCTGGCCCAGTCCGCCCGTGTCGTCGCGGCCAAACCCAAGGAGAAGACCGGGCGTCCCGAGCTCACCGAGGCGGCGATCGTCGTCTCCGGCGGGCGCGGCACAGGCGGCGACTTCTCCAAGGTCGAGGCCTTCGCCGACTCCCTCGGTGCCGCCGTCGGCGCCAGCCGCGCCGCGGTCGACGCCGGCTGGTATCCGCACAGCCACCAGGTCGGCCAGACCGGCAAGCAGGTCAGCCCGCAGCTCTACGTCGCCTGCGGCATTTCCGGCGCCATCCAGCACCGGGCCGGCATGCAGACCTCCAAGACGATCGTCGCGGTCAACAAGGACGAGGAGGCCCCGATCTTCGAGCTGGCCGACTTCGGCGTCGTCGGCGACCTCTTTGCCGTGCTGCCCCAGGCCACCGACGCGGTGCACGTCAAGAAGGGCTGAGCGCGTCTGGACAACGGGCGGGTGTCGCGGTGCCGTGAGGCTCCGCCACACCCGCCCGTTCTCGTTGGAGGGTCACCACCGGCGCCCCCGAGGCGTATGCCGGGTGCACCCGCCGCCGGGTTGCCCTTGCCCCGGGTCGCGTGGATTGGTTGACTCACCGCCGTGGATCTCACCCAGCTGGCAGCCCAGCCGACGCTCGTCGGCGGGCTGGTCCGGCTCGAGCCGCTCGGGCCGGAACATTTCGACGGGCTGCGCGCGCTCTTCGGGACGGGCGAGGAGGATGCCGAGAGCCCGCTCGCGTCGGCCCTCGCCTATCAGGTCCGGACCGGTCTGGCCAGCGCCGCTGCGCGCCGCGACCGCGCCGACTGGGCGATCGTCCGGCATACCGACGGGCGGGCGGTCGGGGAAGTGGTTCTTTTCGAGCTCGACGAGGACCACGAGACGATGACCTTCCGGATCGCGCTCGTCGGGCCCGAGGTCTTCGACCACGGCTATGGGAGCGAGGCGACCCGGCTCGTGCGCGACTTCGCCTTCGGGCCGCTGGGGCTGCGCCGGCTGCGCCTGGACGTCGTCGCCACCAACGAGCGGGCGGTGACGGTCTACGAGCGGGCCGGCTTCGTCCTCGAGGGCCGGATGCGCCAGGCCCAACGCGTGGACGGGCAATGGGTCGACGTCCTGCACCTGGCGTTGCTCGACTCCGACCGTCGGCCCTGACCACGCTGGCGGTGGCGGGAGCCGGCTCGGACCCAGGGGTCCGCGGCGACGCAGCCCGGCTCAGGCCTTGGGCTCGGGAGCCGGGCTCAGCAGCGGGGCGACCTGGGCCGGCGGATCGTCATCGGAACCGCGCCGCGACAACCCGTCGCGGGTGCCGCGCACGGCCCGGCCGGGGGCCTTGCTCGCCGAGCTGAGGGCCCGGCGCAGACCCTGCACCTGCACCCGCAGCCGACCGACCTCGATGATGCGCCAGCCCCCGGCGAGCGCCATGAGACGCAGCTCGTGGTCGGGGTTGACCGCCACCGGATGCCCGACGACGGCAAGCATCGGCTCGTCACTGACCGAGTCGCTGTAGGCGAAACACTCGGTGAGGTCATAGCCCTTGTCGGCGGCGAGCTCGCGCAGCTTGACCGCCTTGCCCTCCTTGTAACAGAAGGGCCCCACGAGGGTGCCGTCAAAGCGCCCGTCGGCGTCGCGTCCGGCCGTCGTGCCGACGCCGTAGTCCATCCCGGCCGCGACGGCAAAGCGCGAGACCAGCTCGGTCGGGCTGGCCGAGACGAGCACGAGGTCGTGCCCGGCGGCCCGGTGCTCGTCGAGGATCGAGCGCATCGTCGGGGTGATCGTCGCGACTAGCTCGGGGACGAACCCCTCGGTCATCGTCTCGACCTCGGCGGCCGGATGCCCCTTCACGCCACGGAGGATCCGGTCGCGGACCTTGGCCGAGCCCTCGTCGCTGGCGCCCTTGAGCAGGAAGGCGAGGTTGCGTGCGAGATCGAGAGCCAGCTCGCGCTTGCTCACCAGGCCCACCTTGAAGGCCGCCTTGGCCAACGGGATGTTGGCCGACCCCGGGATGAGCGTGCCGTCGAGATCGAAGAACGCCGCCACCCGCGTGGGGTGCTGCGATGCGCTGCTCATGCGGGATCTGCTCCTGGGGCAGGGACACGTCGGGACCCCATCATGGTCGGTATGCCGCCGGTTGAGAAGGCGAAAGGTCCTGATCGGCTCAGTCGTCGGTCGGCTCCTCGACCTTGGCGACCCACCCCGAGAAGACCGGTAGGCCGAGCCAGGCCGTTGCGCTCGCGGGCAGCTTGTGGGGGAGTTCGGCGACGGCGACCACGGCATACGGATGGCCGAAGCGCAGCCGAGCCGTGCGCACCGGGACTTCCTGGCGTGGTGGCAGGGCAGCGCCGCGCACGGCCAACGCGGTGATCACGGCGGCCTCGAAGCCGGTGCGGTGATAGCGAGCAGCGACGGCCTGAGCGGCCTCGGTGTCGAACTCGGTGCGCCCGAGCAGCGGCGCGAGCAGCTGCCCCGCCGCCGCGAAGCCACCCTTGCCTGGCAGCCGCAACAGATCGTGGGTGTCCTGCGCGGACCAGGCGGGGACGGTGACGTCGAGGATGCGTTCGCCGCGCTCGCCGTGGGCCGGCTCCCTCCCTTCGGTGATCGTCCAGGCGGGACCGTCTCCGAGCGGCAGGTCCCACAGCGAGACCGCCTGCGGTCGGCCAGCGGCGATGGCGTATGCCGCGTCGATCACCTCCGCCGTGGGGACCGCCGGGTCGGCGGCCACCGACGTGACGACCAGTCCGTCGGCGACGGCCTCGTGGACGGCGACCGGCCCGATGGGGCTGGCCACGATCATCGCCCGATGGCCGCGCCCCACTCTCGCCTGCATGGCCCGGTTGAGCGAGTCAGCAAAAGGCCCTGGGCCGAGTTCGCTCGCGGCGACCACGTCGAACGGCTCGTACCAGGCGACGCGGGTGAGCAGAGCGGTCGCCATGGTGAACGTCACTGGTGGTGGCTGGTCGAGGTCCGCTGGATAGCGCTCGATCAATCCGTCGGTCACGCGCTGAGCCCACGCGTCGGCCTGCGCTTGGCTGGGCATCTCCCCGGACTCGCAGGGGAGGTCGGCCAGATAGCGGCGGATGCCGGCCGGTGCGCTGTCGAGGTGGCGCAGCCACGCCACGGCCGTCGCGCGGACGGCTGGGTGCGGGTCGCGCAGCAGGGTCTCGGTGGCGGCGGCGGCCACTTCCAGCGGGCAGCCGAGGGCTCGCTCGACGGCGTCGGCAGCAGCCGATCCAGGCACTAACCGGCCGGCTCGGGCGACCAGCCCGAGCAGCATCCAGGCGCCCAGCGGGGAGGCGATGTGGTGGTCGGGGGCCAGCGTGCCGTGCAGGCGCGCGGCATACTCCCGCAGCGGCTGGGCGGTGAGGGAGGCGAGCTCGCGCATGTCTCACCGTATGCCGCGCGCGGTCGGGGTGCGCAGGGCAGCGCCGTAGGATCGTGCGGTGCCTGTCTACCTCGACCATGCGGCGACGACTCCGGTCTTCCCCGACGTGCTCGAGGCGATGGCCGTGCAGCGCGCCCGCACCGGCAATCCGTCGTCCTTGCACACGGCCGGGCGCACCGCCCGCCGGGTCGTCGAGGAGTCCCGTGAGCGGCTGGCGGCCGCCATCGGCGCCCGCCCCTCGGAGGTCATCTTCACCTCGGGCGGCACCGAGGCCGACAACCTTGCCGTCGCCGGGGTCTTCCGGGCCCGGCGCCGCGCCGACGCGCGCCGCACCCGGCTGCTCGTCAGCGCGATCGAGCACCACGCGGTCCTCGACTGCGTCGAGGCGCTCGCCGAGCGCGACGGCGCTGATGTCGTCTGGTTGCCTTGCGACAGTGAGGGATTCGTCGACCCCAAGGTCGTCGAGGAGGCCATTGCCGGCGATCCGGCCAGTGTCGCGCTCATCTCGGTCATGTGGGCCAACAACGAGGTCGGCACCGTCCAGGATGTCGCGGCCATCGCGGCGATCGGGCGGGCGCACGGCATACCCGTGCACAGTGACGCGGTGCAAGCGGTCGGGCACCTGCCGGTCGACTTCGCCGCCAGTGGCCTCGACCTGCTCGCGCTCAATGCGCACAAGGTCGGCGGGCCGGTGGGCGCGGGGGCGCTGCTCGTGCGCCGCGATCTGGCCGTCGAGCCGTTGAGTTACGGCGGGGGACAGGAGCGCCAGATCCGCTCGGGCACCCTCGACACGACGGGCATCCTCGGGCTTTCCCTCGCCGTCGAGCGCGCGGTCACCGACCTGCCCACCGAGGCGGGGCGGCTCACGGTCCTGCGCGATCGGCTGATCGACGGGGCGTTGGAGCTGGGCTTCGGGATCACCCCGGGCGGGCCGTGGCGCCCCGGCGATATCCGCCATCGGCTGCCCGGCAACGCCCATCTGCTCGTGCCCGGGTGCGAGGGCGACTCGCTGCTCTATCTGCTCGACGCCGCAGGCATCGAGTGCTCGACCGGCTCGGCCTGCCAGGCCGGGGTGCCGCAGCCGAGCCATGTGCTGCTGGCGATGGGGCTGTCGGAGCGGGAGGCTCGCGGAGCACTGCGGCTCACCCTGGGACACACGTCGACCGCGGCCGACGTCGACGCGGCCTTGGCGGCGCTGCCACCGGCGATCGAGCGCGCCCGCCGGGCGGCCGGGGTGGCCTGATGCGGGTCGTCGCCGCGATGAGCGGCGGGGTCGACTCCGCGGTGGCGGCAGCCAGGGCCATCGACGCGGGGCACGAGGTCGTCGGGGTGCACCTCGCGCTCTCCCAACAGGCGTCGGTGCTGCGTGAGAGTGCCCGAGGCTGCTGCACGATCGAGGACGCGGGTGACGCACGCCGGGTCGCCGACCGGCTTGGCATCCCCTTCTACGTCTGGGATCTCGCCGCGCGCTTTCGCGCCGATGTCGTCGACGACTTCGTCGCCGAGTATGCCGCCGGGCGCACCCCCAATCCGTGCCTGCGCTGCAACGAGCGGATCAAGTTCGCCGCGCTGCTCGACAAGGCTGTCGCGCTGGGCTTCGACGCCGTCGCGACCGGTCACTACGCCCGGATCGTCGAGGGATCGGCGGGGCGGGAGCTGCATCGCGCGGTCGACCCGGCCAAGGACCAGTCCTACGTCCTTGGCGTGCTCGACGCCGACCAGCTGGCCCGCTCGCTCTTCCCGCTCGGCGACTCCACGAAGGACGCAGTCCGGGTGGAGGCAGCCGAGCGCGGCTTCGCCGTCGCGGCCAAGCCCGACTCGCACGACATCTGCTTCATCCCCGATGGCGATACCCGCTCCTGGCTGGCAACGCGGCTGGGGGAGCAGCCCGGGCAGGTGCTCGACGAGCACGGCGCCGTCGTCGGATCTCATTCCGGCGCCTACGGATTCACCGTCGGGCAGCGACGCGGGCTGCACCTGCCGCAGCCCAGTGGCGGCGACGGCGAGGCGCGTTACGTCCGCTCGGTCGACGTCGTCGCCAACACCGTGACCATCGCTCCGGGGCGGCTGCTCGGCACCCGCCGCATCGAGGGCGATCACCTGCGCTGGTGCGGGCCAGCCCCCGCTGGCCGGCTGCGGGTCGGTGTGCAGCTGCGCGCCCACGGGTCCGAGCTGCCCGCGACGGTGACCGTCGACGCGCCGGCCGGGCGGCTGGTCGTCGAGCTCGACGAGCCGGTCCGTGGGGTCGCCGCCGGGCAGTCGGTGGTCCTCTACGAGCGCACCCGGGTCGTCGGGTCGGCGACCATCGCGGCCGCCCCTCCCGGCGCTTCCGGGGCGATGTCCGGCGACGCTCCCGAGGTGCCGGAGTGACCACCGCGAGTGGGATCGGCTCCTGGCCCGGCACCGACGTCGGCGAGGCGCTGCGCGCCGTCCGCGACCTGCTCGGCGTCCTCGACCTCGACGCCGACGGCGTCGCCGGCCTGCCCTATCTGCCGGAGCTGCCCGACCGCGGCCCGGGTGGCGACCTCATCGGGCGCTCGGCCGGATTGCTCGTCGAGCTGCCCGTCGACCTGCAGCCGGTCGGGTGGCGCTTCGTCGACCGACCCGGGCGCGACGCCTCCCGGACGGCGGCCCTGTGGCGCGAGGATCTCGACGAACTCGCCGAGGCCTTCGACGGGTATGCCGGGCGGCTCAAGCTCGCCGTCGCCGGACCGTGGACCCTCGCGGCCTCGATCTGGTTGCACCGGGGTGAGCGGGCCGTCGTCGACGAGGGAGCCTGCCGCGACCTCGCCGACTCGCTCGCCGAGGGCGTGCGGGGCCTGCTCGCCGCGGTGACCCGTGCCGTGCCCGGCGCCGAGCTCGTCCTGCAGGTCGACGAGCCCTCGCTGCCCGCGGTGCTCGACGGCCGGCTCCCGACGGCGAGCGGCTTCGGCAAGCTGCGGGCGATCGACCCGCAGGCGGCCGTGCCCGCCCTGCAGACCGTCCTCGCGGCGGCGGGCGAGCGGCATACGGTCATCCATTGCTGCGCCCCCTATCCGCCGCTGCCCCTGCTGCGCCGCAGCGGTGCCGGCGGGCTGTCGGTCGACACCGGGCTGCTCACGCCACGCGGGTGGGAGGGGCTCGCCGTCGCCGCAGAGGAGGGCCTGCAGGTGTATGCCGGGTGCGTCCCCACCGGGGTCGAGCCGCTCGCCCCGGCCCGGGAGCTCGCACGCGACGTCGAGGCTGCGTGGACCCGCGTGGGTATGCCGCCCAGCGGGCTGGCCGGGCTCACCGTCACGCCGAGCTGCGGGCTGGCCGGGCTCGCCCCGGCCGTCGCCGTGGCGCGCCAGCGCCGAGTGGTCGATGTCGCGCGTGAGCTGGCCGAGCGGGCAGCATCGGGCTGACCGAGCGAGCGGCTCAGTGCCCCGCGAGCGCCGAGTCCTTGACGAACTCCTCGAAGGAGACGTTCCAGTCGGTCCAGCCGTTGCCCTTCTCGAGCGCGCGACCGCTGTTGACGGCGACAACCGGGTCGCCGACCTTGACCTGGTTGTAGAGCCATTCGGCGTTGGCCGTCGACATCCCGACGCAGCCGTGGCTGACATTGGCCTTGCCCTGGCTGCCGACCGACCACGGTGCGGCGTGCAGGAATTCGCCCGACCACGTCTCGCGCATGTCCCAATAGACCGTCGTGCGGTAATAGCCCGGCGACCCCTCGGCGACACCGGTCGTCGCGGCGTCCATGATCGTCACCGGCAGCTTCTCGATGACGACCTTGGTGCCGCTGCGGGTGGCCATGCCGGGACGGCCACCGGTGATGGGGATGGTCTTGGCCAGCGCACCGTTGATCGTCACGTCGAGCTGGTGGGTGCTGAGGTCGACGTGCATCGTCAGCGCGCTGCCGATGGTGAAACCGCCGGTGACCGATTGCTTGCCGTAGGTGCCGTTGCCACCGGAGACCCCGTTGAGGTTGAGGTTGACGCTGACCTTGGTGCCCGGCTGCCAATAGACCTTCGGCCGCCAGTGGGCCTCGGTGTCGCTGAACCAAGCCCAGCCGCCCTGCTGTGCCGGCACCGAGGTGACGGTCATCTTCCGCTCGAAGGAGGCCCGGTCGGTCACCGGCACGTCGAAGCGGATGACGACCGGCATGGCGATGCCGAGCGTCCCGCCGTCCTGGATGAGGGTGGGCGTGATCTGTTGGCGCCGCCCGAGGGTCTGAGTGGTGAAGCTGCTCTGCGTGGTGGTGGTCGCGCCGTTGGTGCCGAGGCCGGTCATCGCCAGGTGATAGGTCGTCGCCGGCTCGAGCAGCGCGCGGGCCGTCCACGTCGTGCCGTCGGCCGATCGGTCCCCGTCGATGGTCACGACCCCGGCCTTGGGGTCGCTGTAGGTGAGGGTGACGGACGTGACCGTGCCGCCCTGGGCCGTGACGGTGACGGGGGTGTCGACGGTGACGACGTGCTCCGGCCCGACGTTGGCGTTGAGGGTGACCGGCGTCAGGGGCGCCGCGGAGGTCGTCGGTGCAGCAGCGCTGGGCGCGGAAGCGCCGCCGTTGGCGGAGGCCGGGGCGGACACGGCGGAGACCGGGGTCGTCGCTGGAGTTGCCGTGCAGGCGGCCAACGCGCCCATCCCCAAAGCGGTGACGGCGGCGACGAACGAACGTCTCATCTGCGGTACCCCTGATCTCACGGACCGGCACGCCCCGACACGCCGGCTGCTCCAGTGTCGGGCCGAGCGAGGCCGCCGGCAACTGTGCCTCACCCACTAAGACGCCCGCTGGGCCCGCGGGGTTGTGCTTCCTGCGGCACTCGTTCTTCGCCTGCGCGTATGCCGGTCGCGGACACCGCCGGCCCCGCCTCGACGTGCCCTGTCGGCGCCGTGCGGCAGGATGGGCCGGTGGACAGCAGCGCGGAGGCGACCGGCATACCCCTGGCGGCGCGACACGAGTGGGCGGATCTCGCCGAGGTGATCCGCGGCCACCAGTTCGCCTATCACGTCCAGGACGCGCCGACGGTGTCGGACGGCGAATACGACGCCCTCGTGCGGCGGCTGAGCGCCCTGGAGGAGCAGTGGCCCGAGCTGCGCACGCCCGACAGCCCCACCCAGGCGGTCGGGGCGGCGGTCTTCACGACCGACTTCCAGGCGGTCGACCACCTCGAGCGGATGATGAGCCTGGACAACGCCTTCTCCGCCGACGAGCTGGCCGCCTGGGCCGCGCGCGTCGAGCGTGAGGCCGAGGGCGCGGCCTACCACTATCTGTGCGAGCTGAAGATCGACGGCCTGGCCGTCAACCTGCTCTACGAGCGGGGCCGGCTGGTCCGCGCGCTGACCCGTGGCGACGGGCGCACGGGCGAGGACGTCACCCTCAACGTCCGCACGATCGAGGGGGTCCCGGGCGTCCTGCGGGGCTCCGACTGGCCCGAGCTCGTCGAGGTGCGGGGGGAGGTCTTCTTCCCCGTGGCGGCCTTCGAGGCACTCAACGCCTCGCTCGTCGAGGCCGGCCGGGCACCCTTCGCCAATCCGCGCAACGCGGCGGCAGGATCGTTGCGGCAGAAGGATCCTCGGGTCACCGCGACGCGTCCGCTGCGGATGCTCGTCCACGGGTTGGGGGCGCGGCGCGGCTTCGAGGTCACTCGCCAGAGCGAGGCGTATGCCGCCCTCGCCGCGTGGGGGTTGCCGGTGTCGACGCACTGGCGGGTCGTCTCGACGCTGGCCGAGGTGGAGGGCTTCGTCGACCATTTCGGTGAGCATCGGCACTCGGTCGAGCACGAGATCGACGGGGTCGTCGTCAAGGTCGACGAGGTCGCCGTGCAACGGGTGCTCGGGGCGACCTCACGGGCGCCACGCTGGGCCATCGCCTACAAATACCCGCCCGAGGAGGTCAACACCCGGCTGCTGCGCATCGAGGTCAACGTCGGGCGCACCGGGCGGGTGACGCCCTTCGGGGTGATGGAGCCGGTCGTCGTCAGTGGCTCGACGGTCGCCAATGCGACCCTGCACAACGCCTGGGAGGTCGCCCGCAAGGACGTGCGTCCCGGCGACACCGTCGTGCTGCGCAAGGCCGGCGACGTCATCCCCGAGATCGTCGCGCCGGTGCTCGCGCTGCGCCCGGAGGGCACCGAGCCCTGGGTCATGCCGACCCACTGCCCCGCCTGCGGCACGCTGCTGGCGACCGAGAAGGAGGGCGACAAGGACATCCGCTGTCCCAACGCCCGGTCCTGCCCGGCGCAGCTGCGCGAGCGGCTCTTCGGGCTGGCCTCACGGGGGGCCTTCGACATCGAGGCCCTCGGCTGGGAGGGGGCCTCCGCGCTGCTCGACGCCGGGGTGCTCGACGACCCCGAGCTGGGTGGGCCCAGCGAGTCGATGCTCTTCGCTCTCGACGACGAGTCGGTCAGCCGGGTCCCGCTCTACACGCGGGCGGCCAAGCGCACCGACCCGGCGGAGCTCGTCCGTGACGACCGGGTCCTGTCGGCCAACGGCGCCCGACTGGTCGCCGAGCTCGCCAAGGCCAAGAGCCAACCGCTGTGGCGGGTGCTCGTCGCCCTGTCGATCCGCCACGTCGGACCGACGGCCGCCCGGGCGCTCGCGACCCACTTCGGGTCGATGGACGCGATCCGTGCGGCGTCGGTCGAGGAGCTCTCCGGAGTCGACGGGGTCGGGGGAGTCATTGCCGAGTCGGTGCGCGATTGGTTCGACGCCCCCGACCACGGCTGGCACCGGGCCATCGTGGCGCGGTGGGCGGCCGACGGAGTGGCCATGCGCGACGAGGTCGACGCGTCGGTCGAGCGCACATTGGAGGGCAAGACCGTCGTCGTCACCGGCTCACTCGAGCGCTTCTCCCGCGACGGGGCCAAGGAGGCGATCATCGCCAGGGGTGGCAAGGCCGCCGGCTCGGTCTCCAAGAACACCGACTGGGTCGTCGTCGGCCCGGGCGCCGGGTCCAAGGAGGCCAAGGCCCGCGAGCTGGGCCTGGCGATCCTCGACGAGGCGGGCTTCGAGCGACTGCTGGCGACCGGTTCGCCCGACTGACCCGCGGGCCGGCCGCGCCGTCAGCTGACCGACCGGCCGGTCGCCGACATGGTCTCGACCCCGGCGGTGTCGACGAGCTCGCTGCGCTCGACGAGGACCTCCCAGACGCCGGGCTCGACCTCGACACAACGCTGCGGGAGTGCCGTCAGGTCCCCTGGATCGGTGAGCAGACAGCGGGCGCGCACGGCATCGCCGGCGAGCACCCGCACCGGCAAGCCGTGCCATCGGGCGGTGATCTCGACGACGCCGACCTGCTCGAACTGCTCGCGGGCGATTTCGGTGTGCCAGCGGCCGTCGTCGATGCGAGTGAGGCCGGGGGCCTGGACGCTGGAGAAGATCTCCATCCCCGCAGCGGTGAAGGCCGCGGCATACCGCTGACCCTGCCACTGCGCGCTGGGGCCGACGAGCGGGGTGGGTGGCGTGTAGCCGCGCGTGCCCTCCCACCCGCGGGCCAGACCACGGTAGGCCGCCTCGCCGACCGGCTCGCCCCCGTCGAGGCGCCACACGCTCGCCCCGATCGGCACCCGGGTGAGGTGCAGCCACCACACCGGCACGACGTCGGGCAGGCGCAGGAAGCCGGCGCCGGCGCGCTCGGGATCGACGCCGGGAATGTGCGCGGGGTTGTCCAGGCGCATGAGTGGGGTCTGGGGGAAGACGAGCAGGTATGCCGCCCCGGTGGGGGAGTCGTAGGCGGGGTCCTCGGTGACGCGGAAGGCCGCTCGCAGCGCCTCCGGTGACCGGAGCGCATCGAGGGCCTCGAAAGAGACGACCGGGCCGGTGAGCTCAAGCCGGCCCTCGACCCCGATGGCCGCCACCTGCGCCCAGGGCAGCAGCTTGGCCCAGAGGGTCTCGCTCACGAGGACCACCGTCCCTGGGTGGAGCCGATCTCGCGGGTGTGCTCGCGCATCCCGCTCAGCTCGTCGATGCCCACGGTCACCGTCGTCACTCCCTCGCCCCGGTCATAGCTCCCGCCGCGCTCCATGGCCCAGGCCGGGGCCGAGTCGACCTCGATGGTCGCTGTCGTGCCGTCGATCGCCATCACCTCGACGAGGGTGTCGTGGCAGGTCGCCCACGTGCTGATCCAGCGCAGCGGGGGCAGGGCGTCGCGGCTCACCCACCGGGGCGGATCGGTGTCGAGTTGGACGCGGTCCCAGGGGCTGGCGAGCACGCGCACCTCGCGACCGGCCTCGACGGCATACTCCCCGCGGCGGAAGGTCGTCATCGGCCGCTCACCGGGATCCACACCCCACCTTGGAGCACGGCGACCAGACGTTGGATGCCGTTGGAGTCCAGCTGCCACATCTCGGCCGCACCCATGACCGCCGGGTCGAGATCGTTGCGCACCACCGCGAGCTCGGGGATGGCGCTGTCGGTCGAGGCGGTGAAGCCGTTGCCGGTGAAGGGCGCCGGCTCGGTGCGCGCGCCGCCGAAGTCGGCGTTGCGCGGGATCTCGTAGGTCGCATTGGTCGACTGGTAGCGCACGATGGTGATGTCGTCGGCGTCCGGGGTGAACGGGGATCCCGAGTAGTCCAGGGCGAGATTGTCGTAGAGCTCTCGCGGCGTGCCCAGATGGGCGGTGTCGGGTGCGGAGGTGACGAAGCCGCGGATCTGGTCAGGAGGTATGCCGCCCCCGCCCAAGTAGGCGTCGACCTGGTCGGGGGTGATGACCTTCTGCATGACCGTGTCGGCGTCGGGCAGGCCGATCCGATCGCGGATCTCGGCGAGCAGGGCCCGCTCGTCGGGGGTGAGGTCCGAGGTGGGGAGGTTGATCTTGGCGTTGAGATCGGATGAGGTCCACGGCGGGTCGATGCCATAGCGGGCGAACAGATCGGGGTCGTGGAGGCTGTCGTTGACCGACAGGTGGGCGGCGTCCTGGATGGCGAGCTTGTCGGTGGGGAAGCGGGGGTCGTAGCTCCCTCCGTCGCTCAGCCGCACCCGGCCAGGCGGGGTCGGGAGGAGGTCCTTGAGGAGGGACTCGAGCTCGTGGAGGTGTTTGCTCAAGCTGGTCAAGGCGGTGTCGAGTTTGCCGATGGAGCGGACCAGACCGGACACCTTGGAGCCGATCTTCGCCGAGAGGGCGGCGGCCTTCTCGCTGACGACCGAGATGGCATAGGGGATGCCGATGCCGGTCGCGGCCCAGGCGATGGCCGAGGTGCACGAGCCGATGACCTGGCTGATGGTGTCGCGGACCAGGTCGTGGACGACCTGGACCAGCGTGGCGACCAGTTGCAGCCCGCCGGAGATGCCGGTGGACGCATGGGCGATGGCGTTGAGGGTGGCCGCGGCCTGGTTGGCGCGTGCGGTGTATGCCGTGATGGCCTCGCCGAACATCCCCGACAGGTCACTGGCGATGCGGTGAGCGAGGAACTCGGCCTCGGCGTCGAGGGCGGTGGCGACGTTGTTCCAGGTCTGGGCGAAGCCGATGACGGCACCGGCGTTTCCGGTCAGCTGGTTGAGCCAGGTCTTGAGGGGGTCGACATGATCGAGCAGCCAGCCGACGCCCCAGGCGATGAGGGTGCCGAGGGGATCGATCGCGGTGCCGAGGGCGTCCATGGCGGTGCCCACGCCGGCGAGGGCGGCATCGACCCAGTTGCCGTCGCGGACCGCGGTCGACAAGGAGACCACGTCATCGATGAGGCCCATGCCCGAGGTGGCCGTCGCGGTGTCCCGCGGACCCACCACCAGTGCGTTGCTGCTCACGACCCCTGCCCCCTGTAGGTTGATCGTCTGCCAGTCACGACCCTATCCGAATAGCTCGTGGGCGTCGGGGGAGCCGGTCGCGTGGCGGTATGCCGCCGCCTCTGTCTCAGTGAGCGATGTAACCGTGGTCGGGCCACTGTCCGTCGGCCTTCAGCCGGCGCAGGATGCCCCTGCCGGTCGCCAGGAAGCCATGGGTCTGCCCGCCGCGTGTGGGCTCGGGCACCCGGGAGTGCTTGTCGAAACGGAGCTCGGCATCGGGCTCGTCGCGCAGCTCGCCGAAGGCATAGCGGACCTCGTCAGCGGTCTCGGCGGTCTTGCGGTAGAAGCTCGATATGGCCATGGTGACACCCCCCGTCTCAAGACCCGTAGTTTATCGTCTCTTGCCAGTTGAACTGCTGGTTGGCCAGGTGGTGCGCCTGGGAGTAGGTCATGCCGGGATGGGCGGCCATGATGGCGGCCTCGGCGCGCTCGTGCTCCAGCAGGAGGATGTCGTTGGGCGTCCCTCGGCCGGCGCGCAGTCGATCCCACGCTTCGGCGATGTCGGCGTCGGGGTCGAAAGGACGGTTGACGGTGCCGCCACTCTCGTCGTCGGTCAACGGGTGATCCTGGCGCATCAGATGGTCCTTGATCGCCTCGATGTCCTCAGCCGTCATCGGCCGCCCGTCAGACCACCGCTCGCCCGTAAGGCCGGCGGCGATCGCGTCGACATCCGTGCCGTCGGCGAGGAAGTCGTCGTAGCGGGCCCGTGCCCACGCATCCTGGGCATCGACGTCCCAGGGGTTGGCCGGGCGGTTCGCCCCGCCCGTCTGGCGGATGGGGCCCGGCCCGTCGCCAGGTATGCCGTCGCCAGGTGTGCCGTCTCCGGGGAGCCCGTGGGTGGGTGTGACGTGGCCCGGGAGGAGGTCCTTGAGGGCGGCCTTGAGCTCGTCGAGATGCTTGCCGAGGGTGGTGAGGGCGGTGTCGAGCTTGCCGATGGAGCGCACCAGCCCGGTGATCTTGGCGCTGATCTTGGCGGAGAGGGCGGCGGCCTTCTCGCTGACGATGCTGATGGCATAGGGGATGCCGATGCCGGTCGCGGCCCAGGCGATGGCGGAGGTGCAGGAACCGATGACCTGGCTGATGGTGTCGCGGACGAGGTCGTGGACGACCTGCACGAGGGTGGAGACCATCTGCAGGCCGGTGGAGATGGCGCCGGCGCCGTGGGCGATGGCATTGAGGGTGGCGGCGGTGTGGTTGGCGCGGTCGGTGTAGGCGGTGATGGCGGGGCCGAACATGCCGGCCAGCTCCGATTGGGTGCGGTGGGCGAGCTGCTGCGCCTGGTCGTCGAGGGCCGTGGCGACATTGCTCCACGTGCCGGCGAAGCCGAGGACGGCGCCGGGGTTGCCGGTGAGGTCGTCGAGCCAGTCCTTGAGGGGGGACAGGTGGTCGAGCAGCCAGCCGACGCCCCAGGCGATGAGCGAACCGAGCGGATCGATGGCGGTGCCGAGCGCGTCCATCGCGGTGCCGAGGCCGGCCAGGGCGGCGTCGACCCAGTTGCCGTCGCGGATCGCGGCCGAGAGCGAGACGACGTCGTCGATGAGGCCCATGCCGGAGGTCGCGGTCGAGGTCGAGACCGGCCCCACCACCAACGCATTGGTGGACAACGGATTCAGCCCAGCACCGTCGAGAAGTCGCGCTTGGCCCGGGTATAGCTCGTCTGCGCGTCGGCCTCGGCGCTGTCGTAGTTGCCCGCCATGGCGCGCACGTCGCCCGCCATGGTGTCGAGCTGATCGGCGACATGGGCGATGGCCGCGGTGGCGGCTGCGGTGACGACCCCCACCGGCAGGGCCAGCGGCGAGCAGAGGATGCCGAACGCGCTGCCGTCGATGGTGGTCGCGCCGGCTCCGGCGGCCTCATGGACCGCGCCGGCACACTCGGCGACCCGGCCGGCGTGCGCCCGCAGGGCGCCCGCGTCGATGCCGTAGGCGATCTCGCTCATCCGAGCACTCCTCCCGTGTGGCGGGGGCCACCGGCATACCCCTCGCCGGCCGGCCCGTCGAGATCAGGGGTGACCCGCAAGCGCTTGGTGAGGTCGGCGACCATGAGGCGGGTGACCTCGCCGTCGCGGCCGAACTGCGACGCGGCCGATCGTCCGGTCTCGTCGGCGACCGCCTGGGTCGCCGCCTCGACCGCGGCGAGGATCGCGGCAGCCAGGGAGTTGGGGCCGGCGTCGAGGGCCGCGTCGGTCAGCTTGAGCGACGTGAGCACGCCCGAGTGGTTGACCTCGACCTTGACGGCACCGCGCAGCGCGCTGCCGGATCCGGTGAGCGACTCGATCTCGGCGGCCCACGCCTTCATGGCGACGGCGTGATCCTGGGCGGCCCGCACCTGGGCCTCGATCTGCGCGGTCAGTGCGTCGACGTCCACCAATGCCCCCTGAGCGGTTGCTGTCTTGTGCGTCGATGCTACCCCGCGGCCCGAGGAGGCGGCCGGGCACGCGCCCCGCGCGCCCCTAGGATGGCCGTATGTCCACGCTGTCCCGCGACGATGTCGCCCACCTGGCGAGCCTGGCCCGGATCGACCTCACCGAGGCCGAGCTCGACCGGATGCTCGGCGAGCTCACCGTGATCCTCGACGCCGTCGCGCTCGTCCAGCAGGCTCCCACCGAGGGCGTGGAGCCCATGTCGCACCCGCTGCCGCTGACCAATGTCACCCGTGAGGACGTCGTGCGCCCTGGGTTGACGGCCGAGCAGGCGCTCAGCGGGGCCCCTCAGGCCGAGGCGCAGCGCTTCGCCGTCCCGCGCATCCTCGGTGAGGACTGAGCTGGTCCCCGCCCCGTCCACCCCGATCCCGAGGTATGCCGTGGAGCCGCAGGGCAGTCGTCCTGGCGCACGGCATACGCCATCCCTGGCAGTGAGGCACAACCGATCGTGACCGAGCAGACCGCAGACCTGACCCGCTGGAGCGCCGCCCGCATGGCGGACGGCTTGGCGCGCAAGGAGATCAGCGCCGTCGAGCTGACCCAGGCCCACCTCGACCGCATCGCCGCGGTCGACGGCGCCGTGCACTCCTACCTGCACGTCGACGGCGAGGGGGCGCTGGCCGCCGCGCGCGCGATCGACGACGCCCGGGTCGCCGGCGGTGACGACCTGCACGTCATGGCCG
The DNA here is from genome assembly GCA_964558825.1 of uncultured Intrasporangiaceae bacterium. Classification (GTDB taxonomy): domain Bacteria; phylum Actinomycetota; class Actinomycetes; order Actinomycetales; family Dermatophilaceae; genus Phosphoribacter. The sequence continues at coordinate 6,823 of CAZLGB010000009.1, read as the reverse complement.
GGGTGCCCGTCGCCGTCAAGGACGTCGTCGCCACCGCCGGGCTGCCGACGACCTGCGGCAGCAAGATCCTCCAGGGCTGGGTGCCGCCCTATGACGCCACCCTCGTGACCAAGCTCAAGGCCGCGGGGATGCCGATCCTCGGCAAGACCAACATGGACGAGTTCGCCATGGGGTCCTCGACCGAGCACTCGGCTTACGGCCCGAGCCGCAACCCCTGGGATCTCGAGCGCATCCCCGGCGGCTCGGGAGGCGGCTCGTCCTCGGTCATCGCGTCCTTCCAGGCCCCGCTGGCGATCGGCACCGACACCGGCGGCTCGATCCGCCAGCCCGCGGCCGTGACCGGTACGGTCGGCACCAAGCCGACCTATGGAGGCGTGTCGCGCTACGGCCTCGTCGCGCTCGCCTCGAGTCTCGATCAGGCCGGACCCTGCGCACGGACCGTGCTCGACACGGCCCTGTTGCACTCGATCATCGCCGGGCACGACCCGCGCGACTCGACGTCGATCCACGCCCCGGTGCCCGAGGTCGTGCGGGCCGCGCAGGAGGCCGACGTCAGCGGGATGCGCATCGGGGTCGTCCGCCAGTTGACCGGTGAGGGCTATCAGGCGGGAGTCCAGCAGCGTTTCGATGAGGCCGTCGAGCTGCTCGTCGGAGCGGGCGCCCAGGTCGTCGAGGTCGACTGCCCGAGCTTCGCCTACGCGCTCGCGGCCTACTACCTCATCCTCCCCTCGGAGGCCTCCTCCAACCTCGCCAAGTACGACGCCATGCGCTATGGCCTGCGCGTGCTGCCCGAGGGCGTCGAGGACCCGACCGCCGAGCAGGTCATGGCCGCGACCCGCGAGGCGGGTTTCGGTGCCGAGGTCAAGCGCCGGATCATCCTCGGCACCTACGCGCTGTCGTCGGGCTATTACGACGCCTACTACGGGCAGGCGCAGAAGGTGCGCCGTCTCATCGCGCAGGACTTCGAGCGGGCCTTCGCCAGCGCCGACGTGCTCGTGTCGCCGACCGCGCCGACGACCGCCTTCCGCATCGGCGAGAAGCTCGATGACCCGATGGCGATGTATCTCAACGACGTCGCCACCATCCCGGCCAACCTCGCCGGCATCCCGGGCATGTCGCTACCGAGCGGGCTCGCTCCCGAGGACGGCCTGCCGACCGGGCTGCAGATCCTCGCCCCCGCCATGCACGACGAGCGGCTGTATGCCGTGGGCTCGGCGCTCGAGCGCGAGCTCGCCGCGCGCTGGCGCGGACATCTGCTCGACCAGATCCCGCCCTTGCCCATGGCGTCCGCGGCCGACTCGCAGAAGGTGTCCCGTGGCTGACGACGTCATGAGCTGGGACGAGACGATCACGGCATACGACCCGGTGCTGGGGCTGGAGGTCCACGTCGAGCTGGGCACCGCGACGAAGATGTTCTGCGGCTGCTCGACGGTCTTCGGCGCCGAGCCCAACAGCCAGGTGTGTCCGGTCTGCCTCGGTCTGCCCGGCGCGTTGCCGGTGGTCAACGAGAAGGGCGTCGAGTCGGCGATCCGCATCGGCCTCGCGCTTAACTGCCAGATCGCTCCGTGGTCGCGCTTCGCCCGGAAGAACTACTTCTATCCGGACATGCCCAAGAACTTCCAGACCAGCCAATATGACGAGCCGATCGCCCATGACGGCTGGCTCGACGTCGAATACGACGACGGGGCCGGCGGCACGGCGGTCTATCGGGTGCTCATCGAGCGGGCCCACATGGAGGAGGACACCGGCAAGACGACCCACATCGGTGGGGCGACCGGACGGATCCACGGCGCCGACTACTCGCTCGTCGACTACAACCGGGCCGGCATCCCGCTCATCGAGATCGTCACCAAGCCGCTCACCGGCATGGGGGAGCGGGCGCCCGAGATCGCCCGGGCCTATGTCGGCGCGCTTCGTGACCTGCTGCGCGCCCTCGAGGTCTCCGACGTCAAGATGGAGCAGGGCTCGCTGCGGTGTGACGCCAACGTCTCCTTGCGGCCGCGCAAGAAGAGCGCCGACAAGCAGGATGCGGTGCCCTTCGGCACCCGCTCGGAGACCAAGAACGTCAACTCGCTGCGCTCGATCGAGCGGGCCGTGCGCTATGAGATGACCCGGCATGCCGCCGTGTTGTCGGCGGGCGGGTCGGTCGTGCAGGAGACCCGCCACTGGCACGAGGACACGGGCGTCACCACGGCCGGGCGCGAGAAGTCCGACGCGATGGACTATCGCTACTTCCCCGAGCCCGACCTCGTGCCGGTCGCTCCGAGTGCCGAGACGGTCGAGGCGCTGCGGCGCACCCTTCCCGAGGCGCCTGCCGCCCGCCGCCGCCGGCTGCAGACGGACTGGGGGCTCACCGACCTGGAGATGCGCGACGTCGTCAACGCCGGCGCCGTCGAGCTCATCGAGGCGACGGTCGCGGCGGGGGCCACCCCGGCCGGGGCCCGCAAGTGGTGGTCGGGCGAGTTGGCGCGTCGTGCCAACCTCGAGGGCCGCGAGCTGGGCGACATGGGCGTCACCCCGCGGATGGTGGCCGAGCTCGACGGACTGGTCACCGGTGGTCGGCTCAACGACTCGATGGCCCGGCAGGTGCTCGACGGTGTCCTCGCCGGTGAGGGCAATCCTGCGGCCGTCGCCGATGCCCGGGGGTTGGCGCTGGTGTCCGACGACGGGGCGCTCGGCGCCGCCGTCGACGAGGTGCTCGCCGCCAACCCCGACCTCGTCGAGAAGATCCGCGGGGGCAAGGTCGCCGCGGCTGGGGCCCTCATCGGTCAGGTCATGAAGGCGATGAAGGGCCAGGCCGACGCGGCCCGGGTCCGCGAGCTCATCCTCGAGCGGGTCGGGTCTTGAGCGCGTCGCCGCGCGCCCTCACCAGCTGAACACACACGTGCGCGGCATACGGAATCCGTATGCCGCGCACGTGTGTTGGGTGCGTGTCAGCGCTTGCCGCCGCCGAGCAGACCGCCGAGGATGTCGGTGATGCTCGGGCCGCTCGACGCGCCGGAGCCGGCCGCGCCGCCGGACGCCGAGCCGGTCGCCTGGCCGAGGATCTGGCCGAGGATGTCACCGAGGCCGCCCTGGCCGGCGGAGGGGTCGTTGGCCCCGCCGCCTGCGGAGGCCGACTGGTCCTGGGTCACGTCCGGCGCCGGGCTGCCGTCGGTCGGGATGAGCGGACCCGAGGGCTGCTCCACCTGGGTGGCGCTGCCTGCGTCGGCACTGGTGCCGGAGGTCGACGCTCCGGTCGCTCCGCCGAGGATCTGGCCGAGGATGTCACCGAGGCCGCCGCCGGAGCCGCCTGCGGAGCCACTCTGGGCGCCGCCCTGGCCGGCAGCACCGCCGAGCACCTGCCCGAGGATGTCACCGAGGCCGCCGCCACCGGAGCCGCCGGCCTGACCGGCGGCGCTGCCGAGGACCTGGCCGAGCACTCCGCCCAGGCCGCCGCGGCCGCGCATCTGCGTGGCGAGGTAGGAGAGGACGATCGGGGCGAGGATCGGCAGCAGCTTGGCGATGATGGCCTGGCCGCCGGAGCCGCGCATGCCACCGAGCTGGGCGATGACACCGTCGGTGTTGTCGCCGAAGATGTTGTTGACGATGGCGGCGCCGTCGGCGGTGTCGATGCCCGACAGCCCCGAGCCGAGGACATCGCCATCGTGCTCACCGAGAGCCTGCGCCAGCGAGGCTGCGCCGGCAGGGTCCTGCGCGTTGGCCTCGAGGCCGTGCAGCAGCGCCTGCAAGGTCGTGCGCGAGGCTTCGGTCGCCTGCTGCTGGTCGACGCCCAGCTCGCTCGCGATCTCGTCCATGGGCAGTTGGCCGAGCAGCTGGTCGATCTCGGACATGTGGTGATTTCCCTCCCGACGTGGCAGCCCGTTCAGCTGCTATGCGCACACCCTAACGAGGGGTATGCCGAGATGGTGCCGCTCCCCATCGCGCATCCGACCGGCTAGCGTCGGTGTCATGCGCGAGGCGACCGTCCCCGACCCGGGCTGGGCGGCACTGTTGGGCGACGTCGAGGGCCTGCGGGTGCACCACTGGGACCTGACCGGACCGCCTCCCAGCCCCGGAGTCGGCTTCGTCGTGCCTCCGCTCGGGCGCAACGAACGGTTGCCCCGGCTGGGCGAGGTGGCCGGATTGCAGGTCGTGCAGGTCGTCACGGCCGGCTTCGACCACGTGCTCGCGCACCTGCCGGACGCGGTGACGCTGTGCAATGCCGCCGGCGTCCATGACGCCGCGACAGCCGAGTTCGCCGTCACCTTGATCCTCGCCGCCCAGCGCGGCATACCCGATCTCGTGCGAGCCCAGGACCGAGGCGAGTGGCTGCCGCTGCAGGTGGCCCCGTCCCTGGCCGACCGGCGGGTCCTCATCGTCGGCTATGGGCGCATCGGCCAGGCTCTCGCTCGCCGGTTGGCGCCCTTCGAGGTCTCGCTCACCGCGGTCGCCTCGACGGCTCGGCCCGGCGCCGACGGGGTCGTTGAGTGGGTCCACGGGATGGCCGAGCTGCCCATGCTGCTCCCGCAGCACGACATTGTCGTGCTGCTCACCCCGCTGCTGCCCGCGACCCGTGGTCTGGTGGATGCGGCGTTCCTCGCGGCGCTGCCCGACGGTGCGCTGCTCGTCAACATCTCTCGTGGCCCGGTGGTCGACACCGACGCCCTCGTCGCCGAGACGTCCAGCGGCCGGCTGCGGGCCGCGCTCGATGTCACCGATCCCGAGCCACTGCCACCTGGTCACCCGCTCTTCCACACACCTGGAGTGCTCGTGGCTCCGCATCGCGGCGGAGCGGCGGACTCCTTCACCCCGCGGATGCTCGCGCTGCTGCGCGACCAGCTCGCCAGGTATGCCGTGGGCGCCCCGCTGCTGCATGTCGTGCGCCCCGGTCACTAGCGCCCGAGCGTGAGGCGGGGGCATGCTCAACCCATGACCAGCGCTGCGGGGGACAAGCGGCTGTTGTTGTTGCGCCACGCCAAGGCCGAGGCGGGCTTGGGCATCGACGACCACGATCGGGCGCTCACCGACTCCGGGCGCCGCGACGCGGCCGCCGTCGGGCAGTGGCTCGCCGTCCAGGGGATCGTGTGCCAGCTGGTCATCTGTTCGACCGCGATCCGCACCCGCCAGACCTGGGACGTCGTCGCCCATCACGGCGGGCACACCGAGTTCGTCGAATACCGGCGGCGGGTCTACCAGGGCGGGCCGACCGGTGCCCTCGAGGTGATCGCCGAGGACGGCGGCGATCTCGACACCATCCTCGTCGTCGGACACGCCCCGACGATGCCCGTCCTCGCGAGCCTGCTCACCGATGGCCAGGGCTCCGCTGCCGCGCACGCCCAGTTGGCCGGGGGCTTTCCCACCAGCGCGATCGCCGTCCTCACGTATGCCGGTCATTGGGCCGGCCTCGGCCCCGGCACCGCCGAGTTGGAGAGCTTCTTCGTCGGTCGCGGCTGACTCCTGCGGCCGGGGGAGTCAGGTGGCCCGCGGGTGGCGGGGTCGCACCGGGAGGGGCGAGGGTCGACCGCCGTCGAGGGCAGCAGCGATCCTGCGCAGTCCCGCGGCCAGGCTGATGCGGACCGGGCCGGGACGCTCGGGCCGACGCGGCGCGTGACGCACCCGGTCGTTGATCCGCTCGCGCGCGAGCTCGGGGAACAAGGGGCTCATCGGGGTCATCGGAGGACCTCCTGAGGGACGAGCGAGATATCGCCGCTGCCGGTGACGAGGCGGACCTCGGCATGGTCCTGGCCGTCGACGGGCGGGCCGGCGGGCGGCAGGGTGCTGCGCACATCGCCGGAGTTGGAGCGCAGGTCGGTCCACACCGGCATACCCACGGGCAGGCCGACGAGGATGGAGCCCGACCCGGCGCGGCCGGTGAGCCGACCCGCGCCGAAGAGCTGGATGTGCGCGTCGCCGGAGCCGGTCGAGAGGGCGATCTCCCCGCCGGCCGTCCCGACGTTCACTCCACCCGACCCCGTCTTGAGGGATCCGCCAGAGGTCATCGAGCCGACGGTCACGTCTCCGGAGCCGGCCGACAGGGACGCGTCACTCGCGCAGTGTCCGACCCGCAGGTCGCCCGAACCGCTGCGCAGCACGGCACCCACGGGGGCGTGATCGGCGTCGATGTCGCCCGAGGACGACGTCGCGGCCAGCGTGGTGCACTCCGCGGAGATCCGGATGTCGCCCGACTGGCTCTCGAGGATCAGCGCGCGCCAGCTGCCCCGGACGTGGGTCTCGGCGCTGACGGCGTGCACCCGCAGAGAGCTGCCGTGCGGCACGACGACCCGGAGGTGCGGAGCCTCGGCTCGCCACGAGGCGAGCCAGCCCGTCGGCCGCGGGACGGTGATCTGGAGCCGGCCGTCGTTGAGTGCCACCACGACGCCGGCGTCCTCGGGGGCGTGGACCTCCACGGTGACCAGGTCGGTGGGGATCGCCTCGATGTCGATGTCGCCGGACGGCACGTCGATCTGCACGTCGATCGGTCCGGTGGCGGTGAAGGTCTTGGTCACGGGGTCGTTCATGGCGCCTCCTGGGCAGCAGGGCATGGACCGCGCACGACGTGGCGGTCGAGCCGGGCGGGTGGGATCAGATCCAGCCGGACATGCGGTTGTGGCTGGCGGGCTGAGCCGGCTGGTGTGCCGGCCAGCTCGTCGGTGCGCCGGACCAGGGAGTGTCCTCGCCGGTGGCCCGACGAAGGACCTGGACCAGCCAGGTGTTGAGTGACATGCCCTCGCGCTGGGCAAGCGCCTCGGCCCGCGCCTTGACCGGCTCGGGCAGGCGCAGGGTGACCCGCGCGAGACCGCCGTCCTCGGGGCCGTCCGTCGGCGGCCCGGGGGGCGGCGGC
>CAZLGB010000008.1:0-38449 GCA_964558825.1 uncultured Intrasporangiaceae bacterium | reverse complement strand
CGCCCGCCCCGGCCCCCGCCTCGGCGGCGTTGTCGGCGGCCCGGGCGGCCATCGCCGACTGGGTGCGCAGCTCGACGTGCGGGAGGAAGAGCGAGGCGAGGAACGCCAGCACGAGGATCGCCGAGGCGACGAGGAAGACCGTCGACATCGCGCCAGAGAAGCCCACGAGGAAGGGCCGCGCCAGCCGCGGGTCGATGAGCGAGAGGAAGGAGCTGTCGTTGAGGGCGTTGCCGAAACCTGAGGCGGCATTGCCCGACGCAGCCCCGGCCTGCATCTGGTTGATGAAGGCGTGGTTGGCGGCGGCGTCACCGACGGGATTGCGCAGCGCCGCCTGGAAGTCGGCCGTCGGCGCGATCGCCTGGAAGGCCTCGGCGATCTTGTCCTTCGCCCCGGAGAAGAGCAGCGAGAGGAAGACCGCGGTGCCGAGCGTGCCGCCGATCTGGCGGGTGAAGGTCGCCGACGACGTGGCCACACCGATGTCTCGCGGGTTGACAGCGTTCTGGATGGCCAGCGTGAGCGGCTGGAAGTTAAAGCCCAAGCCGACGCCGAAGAAGACCATGACGATCATCGCGCGCCACAGCGGGGTGTCGGCGTCGACATAGTGGAAGGCGAAGAGCGCGGCGACCAGCAGCGCCGCACCGATGATCGGGTAGCGCCGGTAGCGACCGGTGCGCGAGATCATCTGGCCGGAGAAGATCGAGCCGAACATGATGCCCAGCGTCATCGGCAACAGCTCAAGGCCGGCCTGGGTGGCCGAGGCGCCCTTGACGATCTGCAGGTAGAGCGGCAGCGCAGCGAGCCCGCCGAACATGCCCATACCGATGAAGACCGAGCCGATCGACGCCCACGCCACGGTGCGGTTGGTGAAGAGCCGCAGCGGGATGAGGGCCTCGTCACCCATCGAGCGCTCGATGAGGAATCCGACGATGAAGCCGGCGATGCCGATGACGTAGCAGACGATCGACGTCGTCGAGGTCCAGCCCCACTCGCGGCCCTGCTCGGCGACGATGAGCAGCGGCACGAGGGCGACGGTCAGCGCGGCAGCTCCCCACCAGTCGATGCGGTGGTCGAGCCGGTGGTGGTGCAGGTGCAGGGTGCGCGACACGACGAAGAGCGCGGCGATGGCGATCGGCACGTTGACGAGGAAGACCCAGCGCCAGCCGGTGATGCCGAGGATCGAGCTGGCCCCGGCGAAGAAGCCGCCGATGACCGGGCCGAGCACCGACGAGGTGCCGAAGACGGCGAGGAAGTAGCCCTGGTACTTGGCCCGCTCACGCGGCGGCACGATGTCGCCGATGATGGCAAGGGCGAGCGAGAAGAGCCCGCCCGCGCCCAGCCCCTGGATCGCCCGGAAGGCCGCGAGGCTCGGGATCGACCACGCGAAGGCGCACAGCGCCGAGCCGATGGTGAAGATCGTGATGGCCGCGATGAAGAACTGCTTGCGTCCGTAGATGTCGGAGAGCTTGCCGTAGAGCGGCGTGACGATCGTCGAGGTGATCAGGTAGGCCGTGGTCACCCACGCCTGCGCCGACAGACCCTGGAGGTTGTCGGCGATGACCCGCATCGCCGACGCGACGATGGTCTGGTCGAGCGCGGCGAGGAACATCCCCATCATCAGGCCGATGAGGATGGTGACGATCTGACGGTGTGTCAGCGTGCCATCGACGGTCTCGGTGGCGGGAGTGGCGGTGGACATGGAGCTCCTGGTCGGTGGTCGCATCGTCTGCTGTCTGGGGTGCCGGTTATCCGGCGGGGGTATGCCGGTCAGCGCCGGTCCTGCTCGTGACGCACCTTCGCGGCTTCGAGACTTGAGGTAAAACGGCCGAGGTAGCCGAGAAAGTCCCGCTTCTCGGACTCGGTCCAATCGCGGAGGATCGCGGTGAGCCAGGCACTGCGGGCGTCGGTGATCGCCTGGATGGCTCCCTGGCCGGCCGGGGTCAGGGTGACGCGGTGCGCCCGCCCGTCCTCGGCGTCGGGCACCTTGACGAGCAGGCCTTGCTGGGCCAGGTGGGTGACCTGACGGCTCACGGTGGACACATCGGCGTGGACGCAGCCCGCGAGGTCGCTGACCCGGCGCGGCCCTTGGGCGAGGTTGAACAGCACCGGGAAGTGGGTCGAGTCGACCCCGCGCGGAGCGGGGGCGTGCTCGCGCATGGCGACGAGCAGCTTGACCAGCCGGACGAGCTCGCCGCCGAGCTCTCCCATCACCTCGGCAGGTGCCTGCTCGGATACGTGCATCGTTCAACTATCACACAGTTGCTTGCGTCATGCAAATGATCGACTCCCGGCGTCCCTGTGCGGAGTAAGCGGTTGTGCGGCGGGTTTTCCGGTCGGGAAAGCGCCTAGACGCGCCGAGTTAACGTTCGAGCGGCGGGTTTTGGGGAGGCGGCCCGGCACCGGGCGGGCCGCCCCGCGCCCGGCTGGCCGGTCAGGGGGTGATGGCGAGTTCCTCGAGCAGGGCGGCGACGAGGGCGGGGTCGCCGGAGACGGCATACGGAGTGTCGGCGACGCTGCGTCGACCGGCCCCGCGGCGGGTGAGCGCCTCGGTCGTGAGGGTGATGCGCGCGGTCGGCTCGGGGAGCTCGGCCGGGTCCACCGCCACCCCGCGGGGTTTGCCGCCCTCGCCCTCGTCGACGCGCGCACCGATCGACCCGGTCACCTCACCGGCAGCACCGGCCGTCATCTCGACGACGACCGTCGTGCCAACCGGGGCCTTGACGTCACGGGCCAGCAGGACCGGCACGGCTCCGAGCACTCCGTCGGCGAAGACCGAGCAGCCGGGCGCGTCGAGGCTGAGCGGCCGGCCGAGGGCGACGCGCAGGTCCTGCTCGTGGCACCAGATGTCCCGGGTGCGCAGGGCGACGAAGCCGCCGGCCGGGCGTGGGCCGATCGGGCTCTCGATGACCGACTCCAGGGTGAGCTCGGGGTTGGACAGAGCAGCCACCCGGCTCGGCAGCACCCGGGCCAGCTCCTCGACGACCTCGGCTCCGCTGTGCGAGCGACGCGCATGGACCCCCAGCTCCATGAACCGGCCGAAGTCGCTGCGCACATGCGCCAGCTCGGGCAGGTCGACCGTCAGCGGCGGCTCCCCGGCGAACATCGACTCGAGGGAGGCGACGTGGGAGATCTGGTCCTGCACCGTCCAGCCCGGGCACTCGGTCGGGCGCGCGAAGTCCGCCGCGGTGCACGAGCGACCGAGCTCGACCACCGCCTCGGCGGTCTGGCGGTATGCCGCGACGAGGTCGGGCAGGCTGGCGGGGGCGGCGGGGTGGGTCGGCATACGCGGACTGTATCCGCGCCGCGGCGTCCCGATGGCGCGATCGCTCGTTTGCTCGTGACGGGGCGGGGATCAAGGGGCAGGCGGCCTCACGGAGCGGCAGGCGCAGTGCCTACTGTTGTGTCATGTCCATCGCTGGATCGACCCAGCGCCCGCCGCGCCTGACCCTCGTCCTCGCCGCGACCGTCGCCGTCATCGCCTGTCTCATCGCTGTCGTCGTCGGTGGGGCAGCCGCGCCTGCGGCCACCGGCCTGCAAGACCCCGGTGCGCTCGTGCGCTGGGGGCTGCCCGTCGTGCGGGTGGCTCACGACCTCGCGGCCGCGCTGACGCTGGGTCTGCTGCTGCTCGCCGCTGTTGCCGTGCCCGATCGCGCCCCCACGGCGCTCGCCCTCGCTCCGCGGCTCGCGATCATCACGGGCTCGGTGTGGATCGCCGCCGGCCTGATCGGTGTGGTCCTCGGCTTCTCGGACATCTCGGGGACGCCGCTCGCGTCGAGTGGCTTCTGGGCGCAGTTCCAGCATTTCGTCTGGTCGATCGAGACCCTGCGTGAGGGCCTGATCAGTGCGCTGCTGGCGGCCATCGCCGTGACGCTGGCGACGATCTCAAGCCGACGCGTCGTCACCCTCTGGGCCGGCATCGTCTCGCTCATCGCCATCCTGCCGCTGGCTCTCGCCGGCCACTCGGCGAGCACCACCGAGCACGAGACCGCCGTCAACGCCCTCGCCTTCCACCTCGTCGGCGCGGCCGCGTGGGTGGGCGGGCTCGGCGCCCTCGCACTGCTGCGCCCGACCTTGGGGCAGTGGCTGCCGGTCGTCGTCGAGCGCTATTCCACGGTCGCCGCGTGGTCGCTCTTCACCGTCGCCTGCTCCGGGGTCGTCAGTGCGGCCGTGCGGATGTCGGGGCTGGGAGATCTCGGCACGGCATACGGCGCGCTGATCATCGCCAAGGTCGTCGCGCTCGTCGTCCTCGGTGGGCTGGGAGTCGCGCAGCGACGACAGGTCGTCGCGCGCCTTCGCGAGAACCCCAGCGCGGCAGGCGTTTTCGCTCGGCTGGTCGTCGTCGAGCTCGCGGTCATGGGAGCGACGATCGGCATCGCCACCGCCCTCGCCCGCACCGCCAACCCCAACCTCGAGCGGCCCCCGGCGGCGACCATCGCCGAGGCGCTGACCAACTATCCCGAGCCGGCCGCACCCACCTCGATGTCCTGGCTGACGATGTGGCGCTGGGACTGGCTGATGGGCACCGTCGCCGTCATCGCCATGGCGCTCTATCTCGGGGCCGTCGTGCGCCTCCATCGGCGTGGTGACCGCTGGCCGATCGGGCGGACCATCTGCTGGGTCCTCGGCTGGCTCACCTTCATCTGGTCGACCTGCGGAGCGCCGGGCATCTATGGGCGGGTGTCCTTCTCGTGGCACATGACCAGCCACATGACGATCGCCATGATCATCCCGATCCTGCTCGTGCTCGCCGCGCCGATCACCCTCGTGGCCCGCGTCGAGCCGCATCGCAAGGACGGCACCTATGGCCCGCGAGAGATCATCCTCGGGATGGTCCACTCCAAATACGTTGCCTTCTGGGCCAATCCGATCGTGGCCGGCATCAACTTCGTCTTCGGCCTCATCATCTTCTACTACACCGGCCTCTTCGAGCTGGCCCTGACGACCCACACCGGGCACGTGCTGATGATCGTCCACTTCCTGCTCGCGGGATACCTCTTCGCCATGGTGCTCGTCGGCACCGACCCCGGGCCGCGCAAGTGGACGCCCGCCCTGCGGCTGGTCGTGCTCTTCGCGACGATGTCCTTCCACGCCTTCTTTGGGGTCGCTATGCAAGCGAGCGACACCTTGCTCGCGCCGGGCTTCTTCGGGTTGGTCGACATCCCGTGGATCCCCGACCCGTTGCTCGACCAGCGCCATGGCGGGGCCATCGCCTGGGGCATCGGCGACGTGCCGTCGCTGCTGCTCGCCATGCTCATCGTGCTGGCCTGGGTGCGGGTCGACGACGCCGAGGCGCGGCGCCACGACCGGCAGGCCGATCGCGACCACGATGCCGACCTCACGGCATACAACGAGCGGCTGGCGGCCTTGGCGCGCAATGACGCCCGGACGGGAGACTGAGCATGCGCATCGCCGTCGTCCAACTCGGGTATGCCGATGCCGAGCCGATGGCCGCCCGCGTCGAGCGCGCCGCGTCGATGGTGCGCGAGCTGGCCGGGCATGACCTCGTCATGCTGCCGGAGCTCTGGGGCGCAGGGGGATTCGACTACCGCCGCTGGGACGAGCGGGCCGAGGCAGCTGACGGGCCCCTGGCGGGCGCGATGGCCGCTGCCGCACGTGACGCCGGGGTCGTCCTGCATGCCGGCTCGCTCGTCGAGCGCGGCAGCGCGCCCGGGCCCGAGGGCAAGACGCTGTGGAACACCTCGCTCGTCTTCGATCGCGACGGGCGCGAGGTGGCGCGCTATCGCAAGATCCACCGCTTCGGCTTCGCCGAGGGCGAGCCCGCGCTGATGGAGGCCGGCGACGACATCGTCGTCGTCGACCTCCCCCTCGGTGCCGCGGACGACGGCAGCGGCGACGCGGCGCCGATCCGCACCGGCCTGTCGACCTGCTACGACCTGCGCTTCCCCGAGCTCTATCGCCGACAGCTCGACGCCGGCGCCGAGCTGCTGCTCGTGCCCGCCGCCTGGCCGGCCGCTCGGGTCGCCCACTGGAGCCTCTTCGCTCGCGCCCGGGCCGTCGAGGACCAGTGCGTCGTCGTCGCCTGCAACACCGCCGGCACTCATTCGGGGGTGACGATGGGTGGTCGCTCCTGCGTCGTGCTGCCCAGCGGCGAGGTCGTCGCCGAGGCCGGCACCGACGAGCAGGTCCTCTCGGTGACGATCGATCCGGCGGTCGTCGGGTCGACACGAGCGGCTTTCCCGGTGTTGCGCGACCGCCGGCTGTCGATGCCTTAGCGCTTGCTGTGGGACAGTGAGCCCGTGATCGAGCAAGGGGGAGTGTCGCGGACCGCCGCGGCCGCTGCAGCTGCCACGCCAGTCGACCGTGATCGTTGGGCCGATGCGCTGCGCGTCGGCTCGTTGTTGGTCGTCATGCTCGGCCATTGGCTCATGGTCGCGGTCACCGACTCCGGCGAGATCACCAACACCCTCAAGCTCATCCCCGCGCTGCAGCCGGTCACCTGGGTGCTGCAGGTCATGCCGCTCTTCTTCCTGGTCGGCGGCGTCGCGCATGCCCATTCGCTCGAGTCGCTCACCCGGCGCACCCCCCTCGGCACCCCCGGGATGTATGCCGTGTTCATCCGGGCGCGGGCCGCGCGGCTGTTGCGCCCGACCCTCGTCTTCCTCGGGGTCTGGCTGTGCCTCGGGGCGATCGCCCACCTCACCGGGCTGACCCGGGGCGGCCAGGGGACGCTCGTCACCGCGGCGCTCGTCATGGTGCCGCAGTTGCTGTGGTTCGTCGGCATCTATCTGGGCATCGCGGCCTTCGCCCCGCTCATGTGGCGTGCACACCGGCGCGGCGGGCTGGGGGTGCTCGCTGGGCTCGTCGTGGCGGCGGTGCTCGTCGACTGGGTGCGCTTCGGTCTCGGCGTCGGCGTCGTCGGAAATCTCAACTTCCTGCTCGTCTGGCTCGCCTTGCACCAATGCGGATTCGCTTGGCGCGATGGGACATTGACGCAGCGCGTCGCCGCCGCTCTGCTGATCGGCGGCGCGCTCGGGCTGGTGCTCGCCGTGACCCGCGGCCCCTATCCCGTGTCCATGGTCGGGCTGCCCGGCGACGAGATCTCCAACATGGCCCCGCCCACCGCGGCCCTGCTCGCCCAGGGGCTCGCGCTCATCGGGCTGGCCGCCCTCGTCCGTGGCCCGATGGCTCGAGTGCTGGCTCGCCCGCGGGTCTGGCGGGGCGTGCTCACCGCCGGGGCCTTCGCGATGACCGCCTTCCTCTGGCACCTCACGGCCCTGCTGCTCGTGCTGCTCAGCGCACGGACCTTCGGCATCGGCCTGCCCGCCGTCGGCTCGGCCACGTGGTGGTGGACCCGGCCGCTGTGGTTCCTCGTCCTGGCGATCCCGACGGCCGCGCTGGTGGCGATCTTCGTGCGTTTCGACCGCGGGCCGCGGCGGGCGGACGGCATACCCAGCGGACAACCGCGCTGGCTCGACCCGGTCGCCGCGGTCGGGGCCTTCGTCACCGTCTTCGGCGTGCTCATGGTCTCGATCACCGGGGTCGACGTGCTGGGCAACCACCCGCAGTTCTTCCTCTTCGGCGACATCACTCCGGCCATCGCCTTCGCGGTGCTGCTCGTCGGGCTAGGACTGCTGCGGGCTGCCCGCCCACAGGGTCAGCTGACCCAGCCCTGACGCACGGCCTCGACGCCGGCCTGGAAACGGCTGTCGGCGTGCAACTCGTCGACCGCCGCTGACACCAGCCGGCGGACGGTGCGCACCGAGATGCCGAGGCGCCGAGCGATGGTCTCGTCCTTGTGTCCTTGGGCGAGCAGCGCCACGACCTGGCGCAGGCGCGCCTCCGAGAAGCGCTCGGGTCCACTTTCGGCCGCCGCCGGGCGCTCGAACGGCTCGGCCTGCTCCCAGGTCGTGCGCACGAGCAGCTCGATGGGCGCCACCAGATCGGGGCCGTGGACGATCAGGGCGCCGGGCGACTGCTGGCGGGGGAGGATGGCGATCGACCCGTCGACGACGATGAGCTGCAACCCGGGGTTGGTGTGCACCCTGACCTGGACTCCCAGATCGGTCTGCCGCTGCAGGTGCTCGAGCCAGATCGGGGAGTTGAGCGAGGCGCCGGACACGACGCTGCGGACGGTCACCTTGCGCGAGAGCAGCTCCGCGTCGAAGCGGGTCGATGGCTCGATGGCCTCCGTCGGGAGCGCCTCGCCAGGCAGCACCGTCGTGCACGACTGCTGGGCCGAGCGCACGAGCTGATAGAGCCGCGAGCGCACGAGCGTCGGGTCGTCGATGAGCTCGACGAGGCCGAGGTTGTCGCGCTGGACCCGACTCTCGAGGAAGGAGTCGACATATCCGGTGACCGCATGCCGAGAGCTGCGGACCTTGGCCTCGAGCTCGGCGAGCCGCTCCTCCTGCTGGCTGAGCAACTGCTCGATGGCGACATCGGGCGCGACGGCGGTGTAGGTCGACCGGCCCGGATCGGAGCGGATGAGCATGAGCTCGGCGAGCTTGTCCAGCTCGGCGCCAACCTCGGTGGGAGTCATGCCCACATGGCGGGCGAGTGCGGCGACGCCGGCTCGCGGCCGGGCCAACATCGCTCGATAGACCGTCTCGGTCGACGGGGCGACCCCGAACAACTGCAACAACGCGAACCCCCAGAATCCGTCGTTGCCTTCACCATAGGTAGTCGGCTCGGTCTTGGCATCTTGAGCCCACACCGTGGACCGCAGGCGGGGGTGCTGGCACGGAGTGGACGTGACCGATTCCGGCCCGTCCAGGGAGGACCCAAGCGCGTCGATCTTTGGGATTGTCGACGTGCCACGGACCCAACCGGGGTCCGACCTCTCCTCCTTAGGGGTGTCCCATGATCCGCCGTTTTGTCCTTGCCCTCCTCGCGGCCTCGGCCTTCGCCGGCGCTGCCCTCTCGGGAGTCGCCCACGTCCACGCGACGACCGGTGCCAGCCAGGGATCGGTCGAGGCCGTCACCTGGTGGCCGCCGAAGATCACGCGCTGAAGGAGTCGTCCTGCCGTGATTCCCGTCGAATTGGCCCTGCTGCCGATGCGCGACGGGTGCGTCAGTCGCAGCGGCCTGGTCGCCTCGGTTCGTGCCATCGCGCGCTGGCACGATGCCGTCGGGCACCTCTACGTCGACGACTCGAAAGCCGACGTGGTCCGGGCCGTGGTCTTCGTCAAGGCCGAGGATCCGCACGACGCGCTGGCGCAGTGCCAATCCCTCGTCGAGGACCTGCAGCGACACGGCGAGTCGGACTTCGCCGCCGTGATCATCGAGCAACCCAGCCTCTGACGGGCTCGCCCCCCGCACGCGGCAACGCGGCATACGCCTCAAGTCGTATGCCGCGTCGCGCGTCGTGCGAGCCGGGTCAGAAGGCGCCCTCGGGCACCTCCATGAGCGACAGGTCGGTGGACTCGGCCATCGCCCGCTCGGCGGCCAGGCGCGGGAGCACCTGGTGGGTGAAGAACTTCGCCGCCGCAATCTTGCCGGTGTAGAAGTCGGCGTCCTTGCCCTTGGCGCCGGCGGCGAGCGCAGCAGTGGCGACCTCGGCCTGGCGCAGCAGCAGCCAGCCGACGATGAGGTCGCCGGCACCGAGCAGCAGCCGGGTGCTGTTCTGGCCGACCTTGTAGAGGTTGGTGAGGTTGCCGCCGGTGCGCGGGTCGGACTGGAAGGCCGCGCCGGCCATGTAGCCGACGATCGCCTGGATGTTTTCCATCGCCTTGCCGAGGGCCTCGCGCTCGGCGTCCAGCGCCCCGCCCTGCGCGCCGAGGTCCTTGGCGAACTGCGCGATCTGCATCGACAGCGCCGTCATCGACTGGCCGTGGTCCTTGACGATCTTGCGGAAGAAGAAGTCCAGGCCCTGGATCGCCGTCGTGCCCTCATAGAGCGTGTCGATCTTGGCGTCGCGGACGTATTGCTCGAGCGGGTATTCCTGCAGGAAGCCCGAGCCGCCGAAGGTCTGCAACGACTCGGTGCCGAGCAGCACCCAGGCCCGCTCCGACCCGAGGCCCTTGACGATCGGCAGCAGCAGGTCGCTCATCCGCGCGGCCAGGTCAGCCGTCGAGCCCTTCTCCGGCTGGACCGTTGGATTGCCCTCTGCCGCAACGGCAACGGCGTCCTGCTGGGTGGCCGCGAAGATGACCAACGCACGCAACCCCTCGGCATACGCCTTTTGCAGCATGAGCGAGCGGCGCACGTCGGGGTGGTGGGTGATGGTGACGCGTGGGGCGTCCTTCGCCGGGGTGGTGAGGTCGGCGCCCTGGATGCGATTCTTGGCGTAGTCGAGGGCGTTGAGATAGCCGGTCGAGAGCGTGGCGATCGCCTTGGTGCCGACGAACATCCGCGCGCCTTCGATGATGTGGAACATCTGGGCGATGCCGTCGTGGACGTCGCCGAGGAGGGTGCCGACGGCCGGGTGCTTGTCGCCGAAGGTCAGCTCGCAGGTCGTGGAGACCTTGAGGCCCATCTTCTTCTCGACGTTGGTGGCGTAGACGCCGTTGCGCTCGCCGAGCGCCCCGGTCTCGAGGTCGACGTGGTACTTGGGGACGATGAAGAGCGACAGCCCCTTGGTGCCGACGCCGGCACCCTCGGGGCGAGCGAGCACGTAGTGGACGATGTTGTCGCACATGTCGGACTCACCCGAGGTGATGAAGCGCTTGACTCCGGTGAGGTGCCAGGTGCCGTCGGGCTGCTGGACGGCCTTGGTGCGGCCCGCGCCGACGTCGGATCCGGCGTCGGGCTCGGTGAGCACCATCGTCGTGTGCCACGCCTTGTCGACGATGTGCTGGGCGAGCTTCTTCTGGTCGGGGGTGCCGAGGTGCCAGAGCAGGCTCGCGAACGAGAAGGTCGCGCCATACATGTGGATGGCCGGGTTGGAGCCGCAGACCAGCTCGGCGATGGCCCAGCGCAGCGACGGCGGGACGGCCATTCCACCGAGCTCGCTCGGCACGTCCATGCGCCAGACCTCGGCATCGAGGTAGGCGGCATACGACTTCTTGAAGGACTCGGGGATGACGACGCTCGTCGTCGCCGGGTCGTAGACCGGCGGGTTGCGGTCGGAGTCGATGAGGCTCGCGGCGAGGTCGTTCTCGGCGAGATGGGCGATCTGGCCGAGGATGTCGCGGGCGGCCTCCTCGTCGAGGTCGGCGTAAATGCCCTTGCCGAGGATGTCCTGGCGGCCGAAGACCTCGAAGAGGTTGAACTCGAGGTCGCGGACGTTGGCTTTGTAGTGACCCATGACGCTGATCCTTCGATGGGGTGAGCTGATCGCCGCTGGTGGCCAGTGGTTAGCGCCAGTTTGCTACCCGTCGGTAACAAAGGCAAGGCGTATGCCGTGTGCCGCGCCGCACAGTCGCCCTCCGGCGGCGCTGGGCCTGGCGAGTCGAGGTATTCCGCTACCGCCACGCGGTAGCGGAATACCTCGACCCAGCGGGGGATCTGAGTATGCGCACGGGTGTCGCGTCCGCCGACGGCCGGTTAGCGTGGGACGGCCAGACTCAGGGGGAGGGCCGAGCTCGACATGCCGACCGACTACACCGTCAACACGGGCGCGCTGGCTGCCGCCGGTGGCTCGGTGGCAGGCCTGGCGCAGACCTGCCAGCACGCCGCGACGGCACTGGCGGGGATCACCCTGCCGAGCGCTCCGATCAGTGTCGCCGCCGAGCTGCAGGCCTTCACCAGCGTGTGGGGCGACGCGCTGGCCGCGCTGGGCACGGCATACGGCACGCTCGGCACCAATCTGGCCGCCGCGGCGGTGGGCTACGAGGATGCCGAGACGTCGGCGCTGCGTGCCTATCGCCGTGCCGAGCGCACGCTGGGGGCCGAGCCATGAGCCGTGACTCTGCAGGGAGCGGTGCGCCGCAGCACTATCCCTACTGCGGTGACGACGCCGCTGCTGTCATCGGGGCCGTCCACAGCCTCGAAGCGCAGCGCGATGCCACCAGCGATCTCGCCGATCGCAGTGCGGCGCAGCTGCCCCAGGTCCGCGACGCATGGCCGGTCGGCAGCGCCGGCGACACGGCATACGCGACCCTGCGTCACGTCGATGACTTCGTGTCGACGGTGCCCCCTGCGCTCGCCTCGGCGTCCCGCGCGCTCGTCGACTATCGCGGTGAGCTGCTCGTCGGCCGCACGCGCACCGACGAGCTCAACGCCGCGTATGCCGTGCTCGCCCCGTTGCAGGAGCGCGTGCACGCCTTCGGCACCTGGATCGAGGTGCGCAACGAGGCGGCCTACGACCGGGCGGCCACGGAGCTGCAGGTGGCCGGGGCGCGCCTCGGTTATGGCTCGACGCAGGACCTCGACGCGGCATACCAAGGCGTCGTCAAGCGGGTGACCTCGGCGCGTGACGGGTGCGCAGCCGAGCTGGCGGCCCTCGCGCGTCAGCAGCAGCTGCCGCAGGGACGTCCGGGGATGTCGATCTTCGCCGCCGGGCTCGCGGGCGCGTTGACTCTCGCGCAGCTGCTCGCGCGCGCGGGCTTTGGCGGTATGCCGTCCAGCGCGGCAGACGTCAAACGGTTCTGGGACACCCTGTCGCCGACCGAGCGCCAACAGCTGCTCGCCGCCGACCCCCAGCTGTGGGGCAACACCAACGGCGTGCCGTGCGTCGATCGCGACTACGCCAACCGGATCGTCCTCGCTGCAGAGCTGGGCGAGCTGGACGCGATCTTCGCCCAGCACGGGTGGCCGCCACCCCGGTCCGTCGAGGACATCGAGAGCCTGACCGCCGATCAGCTCTTCGAGCTCGGCTGGGGGCCTCATCCTGGTGACTGGATCAACCTCAACGAGGCGGGCAAGGAGCAATGTCAGAGCTTCAAGGACGCGCTGGCCACTGCGGCGACTCTCCGCCGTGCAGCAGACGGCATCCCAGCCTTCCTGTATGCCTACGACTCGAGCGCGTATCACGGCGAGGGCCGCGCGGCCATCGCCTTCGGCAATCCCGATCTCGCCGAAGACATCGCCGTGTGCGTCCCTGGGCTCGAGTCCCGCGTCAGCAAGATCGACCAAGTCGGAGGCGACGCCTACAACCTCTACCTCGAGACCAGGGCTGCCGACCGGTCGCGCTCCCTGGCCACCATCGCGTGGCAGGGTTATGACGCTCCGGAGTTCGACAACGTGATGTTCCAGGGCAACGCGGATGCGGGCGCTCGGCTATTGGCCGCCGACGTCTCCGCCCTTAATCTCACCCACACCGGCGGCGACCCTCGCATCACCGTCGTCGCTCACTCCTATGGGAGCACGACGACCGGGCTGTCCTTGCAGCGCTACGGACTCGCCGATTCGGCCGACCAGGTCATCCTCATCGGAAGCCCGGGCGTGGGGGGATCGGCGGACTCCGTCTCCGACTTGCACCTGCGCCCGGATCAGCTTTTCGTCGGCTCGGCCAGCCGCGATCTGGTCACCACGGCATACGGGCAACTCGGGGCCGATCCGGCCGAGGATACCTTCGGCGGCACTCGATTCAAGGCCGAGAACGTCAATCGGGTCGCCGACAACCGTAACCCGTTCAACGTCGATGATCACTCCCTCTATTACGACGTCGGAACACACTCGGAGTCGCTCTACGCCATGGCCGACATCGTGTCAGGGCACGCCGACCTGCTCGATGACCATGACATGATCGCCGTCGGGCGGCACCGCTACACCGGTGGCGATATCGAGGCGGGCTTCGACTACACGGAGGATCCGGAATGGGTGCGCAAGCCCACGTCCGATCACGAACATTGAGCGGGCGAAAAGCGTTGCTGCTGGCGGTGATCGGCGCCCTTACTTTCGCCGTGGGGAGTTGCACTCAGCAGCCTGCGCAGCACCCGTCGACATCGACCGATGGAGCCACCGTGACCCTTGATCCCAATCGCCCCCCTGAAGCGATGGCCGATCTGCCGCAGGAGCCTGCCGCGATGACGGCCGAAATCCGTCGGCGGCTCCTCGCCGAATGGGTGCCGATCCTCCAGAGCAGCGGGCTCACGGCCCACAGCGCTCGCCTCTGGTTCTGGCTGGACACGACTGGCGGCGACGGCTGGCGCTCCGAGGTCGAGGTGAGCTTCGGATCACCCGACCCCTCGCAATGGCCGGCCATTGAGGCGGCGATCGCCAAGGGCGCCACAGCCAACGGTTGGGGCGCGGCCGGGGTCTCCCATGGCCTCAACGTCCGCAAGGGCCCCTTCTTCCTGCGGGGCGGATGTGCGGTGTCCGGCGGCTGCGCCTATCAGATCACGGCTCCCAAGGTTGTCGCGCATCTCGCCCCGTTGACCGACGAGCAGGCGCGCGACGTGCCCGAGCTGGCGCCCTACCTTGCGCCGACCTCGCCCACGTGATCCAGAACGAACCCCATTACGTTGCCGGGTCGAGGTATTCGCCTACCGCGAGAAGGTAGTGGAACACCTCGACCCAGCTCTGGGCTCAGCAGCTGCTAGCCCTTGACGCAGAGCAGCGTCGTCAGCCGGGCCACCACCTCGACGAGGTCGGCCTGAGCGGCGATGACCGAGTCGAGGTCCTTGTAGGCGCCGGGGATCTCGTCGACGACCCCGGCGTCCTTGCGGCACTCGACCCCGGCGGTCTGCGCGGCGAGGTCTGCCTCGGTGAAGCGCTTGCGGGCCTGGTTGCGCGACATCCGCCGGCCGGCGCCGTGCGACGCCGAGCAATAGGACGCCTCGTTGCCGAGGCCCCGGACGACATAGGAGCCGGTGCCCATCGACCCCGGGATGAGCCCGAGGTCGCCCGCGCCCGCGCGGATCGCACCCTTGCGGGTGACGAGCACATCGACGCCGTCATAACGCTCAGCCGCCACGTAGTTGTGGTGGCACTGGACCGTCTCGCCCCAGCCGACAGTGCGACCGCGCGCCGCGAAGTGGTCGCTGACGACCCGCTGCACGAGCGCGAGCATGACCGCGCGATTGCGCAGCGCATAGTCCTGCGCCCACTCGAGGTCACGGCGGTATGCCGCCATCTCCGGCGTCCCGTCGAGGAAGACCGCCAGGTCGCGGTCGGGGATGCCGTCGTTGTGCGGCAGCGCCCGAGCCGTCTCCATGTGGGCCTGCGCGAGCAGGTTGCCGATGCCGCGCGAGCCCGAGTGGAGCATGACCCAGATGGCCTCGTCGTCGTCGGCGCACACCTCGATGAAGTGGTTGCCGCCGCCGAGCGTGCCGAGTTGCTGGCTGGCCTTACGGGCCTGGTCGTGCACCCGCTTGTCGAGCTCGTCGAAGCCGGCCCAGAAGCCGTCCCACCCACCGAGCGGGATGCCCGGCATACGGACGGGGTCGACCGGGTGCTGGTGCCCCGCGAAGCCGACCGGCACCGCGCGCTCGATCTCGGTGCGCAGCGGGTGCAGGTCGTCGGGCAGGTCGGTGAGGCGCAGGTCGGTCTTGACTGCGGCCATGCCGCAGCCGATGTCGACCCCGACCGCCGCGGGCGCGATCGCCTGGCTCATCGCGATGACCGAGCCGACGGTCGCGCCCTTGCCGAGGTGCACGTCGGGCATGACGCGCACGCCGACGACCCACGGCAGAGCGGCGATATTGCGCAGCTGCTGCACGGCAGCCGGCTCGATCTCGTGCTCGTGGGCCCACATCTTCACCTCCGCCCGGGTGCCGGGCAGGGTGGTCGGGAAAGCGTTCACCTGGCGAGGGTATGCCGTCGGATCCGCCTGTCGCAGGTGGGTTTTCGCGCGCGCCCCCTTCGTCGCCTCCCCGGAGGGTATGCCGGTGGGGCGGGGACGGCACACCCCTGCTGGGTCTCGGGGAGGTGGGGAGGGGCGGCCGCCCCTGTGCGGGCGAGGCGTGCGGCGCTACCCTGCGAGGATGCTCATCGACCACCTGCCCGACCTGGACACGTCGCGGCCGCGGACCTTCTCCATCGGGCGGCTGTCGGACAAGTCGTGGCCCGGGCCGCTCTCCGCGCACGACAACCCGGTGCGGCTCGGCGATGTCATGGAGGTGCTCGACGACTATTACGTGAGCGTCGACCCGCGGGCCAAGACGCGGTGCATCGACGGGCGGCACGACCCCGAGCTCGACGAGGACATGCTCGGTCCGCAGGTGCCCGGTGGCGCGCCCGGTTCGGCGCTGGCTTACCGACTCGGCGTCGACAAGGACGACCTCACCCGCGGCACCTTCACCGGCGACGCCGAGATGATGATCGAGTCCTATCTGCGCCTCGGGCTCTCGCCGGGCGGGCACCGCGACGACGCCGAGAGCTCTGATGGCGTCGGCTGCGGCGCGATCGACGGCCTGCAGTCGGTGCTCGACTGTATGACCAACCCGCGGCTGGTCGAGGACCACAAGCGGCTGGTCAAGACCATCCTCGACGCCGACTTCAACCGCGACCACTATCTGCGGGTCATGGGGGCCGGGCTCGTCCTGCAAAGCCGGTCGCTCGGCTACTTCCACGGGCGCGGCGAGATCCTCGACCTGCTCGAGCGCAAGGCGCCCGGCAGTGTGTCAATGCTGCGCGGCCGCCACCACGAGGCCTATGTCGTCGTCAACCTCGTCGAGGGGACGACGTTGTCCTCCAACCGATTTGCCTCCGATCACGCCGGCGCGCAGGCCTTCGGCTATGACCTGTGGCGCTCCCGGCAGCTCGTGCAGGCGCTCTTCCCGCTGCCCTCGCACCAGGTCGACCGCGAGCGCTTCATCCACGCCCGGGTCATGCTGACCATTGCGACCCTTATGGCGCTCACCGACGGGTCGCTGCAGGTGCTCATGCGCCTGCCCGCCGACGTCTGACGCGCGCAGCCGGATTGCGCGCATTTTTCCGGGAATCACCCACTGTGACTCAGGTCACATGTAAGGCTGACCTTGCTTGGTCGCACCACCTGTGGTGGTGTCTCGGGGCTTCTCTTCTCTCTCCCCCATAGAGGAGCACACATGTCGGTCCTTCAGTTCAGCGGCGCCTTCCAGCAGCCGGGCCAGGCCGTCGTCGCCACGCTCGACTCGTCCATCCCGCTCAACATGAGCGGTCAGGTCATCACGGGGTCGCCCGGAGTGGTGCCCCAGCCATCCGTCTTCACTGTCGGTGGCTGGATCAGATTGGTCACCAACGGTATTCAGACGACGGTCTTTTCGGCAGCCGGGCAGTTCGAGCTCAATCTCACCAATCAGGGCTTCCTGTGCGCCCAGTTCATCGAGGGCTCGGGGGTCACGTCCGACATCGCGATCCAGGACACCGATTGGCACTTCGTCGCGTGCACCTTCCTCCAGGACCCCGACCATGCCTCAACGGGCGTCCTGTCGCTCTATCTCGACGGCTCGGCGACGGCGACCGGCCTGGTCACGGGGTCTTCCGCGACCGCGACGAGCGACTGGTCGCTCGGGGTCGGCGACCGCGGACTCGAAGTCGTGTCATGGTGCCTCTGGTCCACGCCGTTGAGCGGCGAGGAGGTCGACGCGCCCTTCTGGGGGGAGCCGGCCGGCGGCATATCGCAGGACGGGCTGCTCGCGGCATACGACTTCGCGGGCGGCACTGCGGTGGACGTCGGCGGCAACGGGTATGCCGTGACCGCGTCGGCGCTCATGTGGCACACCCCGTGCCTGCAGCTGAGCCAGGCCACCCTCACCGCCGCCGCGAGCGACGGGTTGGCGCCCGGGGGCCCTGAGCCCTTCAGCATGCTCGTCTGGGCCGACGTCGACCAGGGCTACCAGCCGATCGTGTCCAG
Organism: uncultured Intrasporangiaceae bacterium; assembly: GCA_964558825.1. Lineage (GTDB taxonomy): Bacteria > Actinomycetota > Actinomycetes > Actinomycetales > Dermatophilaceae > Phosphoribacter. The sequence continues at coordinate 20,832 of CAZLGB010000008.1, read as the reverse complement.
TGGGTCGCAGGGGGCCGGCGTCGAGATCGTCCTCGAGGACGGTCAGGTCAGCGCCTACTGGGGCAACGGGATCACCCTGACGCATGCGGTGACGCCTGGGTGGCATCACATCGGGCTCGTCTTCGACGGGACGACCGGCAATCTCTATCTCGACGGGTCGATCGTCGAGACGACGGGCGCCCCGTCGCTGCCCGCGGTGACCCCCAACTTCGTCGTCGGGGGCAGCCTCGCGACGAGCCAGACCGGCTCGATCTATCTCCAAGGCCTGTCGGTCTGGACGACGGCGCTGACCCAAGCCCAGGTCCAGGACTACATGACCGGCGACGCGCCCTTCGGGGTGGCCGGCTGTGTCGGCTTCTTCCCCTTCACCGACATCGGTGAGGACGCACTGGCCAACACGGTGACCTTCGCGCCGATGACCAGCAACGGGCAAGCCATCGTCTTCGACCTCGAGACGGTCGTCGGGCAGTCCGAGCTCGCGCAGGCGAGCGGCCAGGCGGCGGCGAGGGTCACGGCATACGCCGCGCATGGCGATGCGGCGAGTGCCCTCGCGGACGAGGCCGGACGGCTGCTGCGCTTCACCGACCTCAAGCGGATGGCGCAGGCCTTGCCCGAGTCGGCCATGCCCGCGGTGGACGACCCGCTCGTCACTAGCGCCGTGCAGTGGTACGAGGGCTTCCTCACCACCCTGCCGACCGAGCTCGCCGACCGACTGCGGGCGGAGTTCACCGACAACCTGCGCCTGGGCATGGCGCACGCCGACAGCGGCAGCAAGGCCGGCCGATTCGAGTTGCGCACCGAGGGCGACCAGACCGTCACCTACTACCACGGTGCGCAGGGCCCGGTCGAAGTCGGGCGGATGGAGGGCACACTCTCGCCCTACCTCATGTGGGTGGTGACGATCTTCATCGACATCGCCTCGATCTTTGCTGCGATGTTCGGGATCCTCACGACCGCGGCCAAGGTGACCAAGGCGGTCGGCCTCTTCGACGACCTCTACCCGGGGATCGGTGCGGCCGCCGCCAACGTGCCGGCCAATGCCACCGCGACCCAGCGGGCGACGACAGCGATCTGGAACGTCCTGCAGTTCCTCTGGGAGTGGAAGTCGATCGGCACGCTCATCTGGAACATCATCAAGGCGAGTTGGTGGAGCGTCGCCTTCACCGTGGCATCGCTCGTCGCTCAGGTCGCGGCCCTCATCGCCACCGGCGGCTGGCTCATCGCCGTCAAGGTCGCGCAGATGGCGATCGCCATCGGCAACCTCGTCAAGGACCTGCTGCTCATGCCGACGAGCGACACGTCGAACGGTATGTCGGACGGCCCGGCCACCGGCCCCGCAGCCGGCCTCGCCGCCGGCTGACCGCACTCACCCAGCCCGGCGCGGGTGGGTGGGGAGTCCCCACCCACCCGCGCCCGCGGTCACGCCTTGGTGACCGGGGTGATGGGTGCGTCGCCGCGCAGGACGGCGAGGACGTTGGCGGCCGCGAGCTCGGCCATGGCGGCGCGGGTCTCGGTGGTCGCCGAGCCGAGATGCGGCAGCAGCACGACGTTGTCCATCGCGATCAGCCCGGGGTGCACCTGGGGCTCCTTCTCGAAGACGTCGAGTCCGGCGCCGGCGAGCTGTCCGGCCTGCAAGGCCGCGACGAGCGCCTCCTCGTCGACGATCGGCCCGCGGGCCGAGTTGACCAGATATGCCGTGGGCTTCATCTGCGCGAGGCGCGCCGCGTCGACGAGGTGGTGTGTCGACGGCATATAGGGGCAGTGCAGTGACACGACATCCGAGATCGCGAAGAGCTCGTCGAGGGTGACCTTGCGGGCGTCGAGCCCGGCGATGGCCTCGGCCGGCGGGTCGTAGTCGTCGGCATACACGATCTTCATGCCGAAGGCCTTCGCGCGCCGCGCCATCGCGACACCGATCTGACCCATGCCGACGATGCCAAGGGTCTTGTCCTGCAAGCCCATCCCGAGCAGGTAGAACATGCCCCACTGCCACGGCGTGCCCGAGCGGATGATCCGCTCGCCCTCGCCGAAGCGTCGGGTCACCATGAGCATGAGCCCGAAGGCGGTGTCGGCCGTCGTCTCGGTGAGCACCTTGGGGGTGTTGGTCGCGACGACCTTGCGTGCCTCGCACGCGGGCACGTCGATGTTGTTGTAGCCCACGGCCACGTTGGCGACGACACGCAGCTGCGGCCCTGCGGCGTCGAGGAATTCGCCGTCGACCCGCTCGGTCAGCAGGGTGACGACGGCGTCGGCGCCGGCGATGAGTCGCAGCGACTCCTCGCGTGAGATGCACTCCTCGTGCTCCCAGGCGCGCACCTCGTGCTCGGCGCGTAGGGCCTCGAGCCCGGAGGCGGGGATGCGGTTGGTGACGGCCACGATCGCCATGTCAGGCCTCGATCCACTGCTTGAGCAGGCCCAGGCCCTCGTGGATGTCCGACTGTGGCAGGCCCGAGTAGGCGAAGCGCACATACTTGCGGTCCTCGCCCGGCTGCGGCCGCCCGAAGTGCAGTCGCGTGCAGAAGCTCACGCCGGTCTCCTTGAGCGCCCGGTCGGCAAACTCGGGCAGCGAGTCGATCCCCTTGTGCGCCATGGCTTCGGTGACATCGGGGAAGAGGTAGAAGGTCGCATTGGGTCGCGCCAGCGAGACGCCACGCATGCTCGACAACATGTCGTATGCCGCGTCGCGGCGACCCTGCAGCTCGACCCGGATCGCCTCGGCGCCGGACGGGTCGCCGGTGATGGCCTCGACGCCGGCCCACTGGATGAAGTGGGTCGTGCACGACTCGTTGTTGGTGTTGAGCTTGCTGAAGACGTCGGACAGCGCGCGGGGCGCGACGGCCGCCCCGAGTCGCCAGCCGGTCATCGCATACTTCTTGGAGAAGGTGTAGAGGATGACCGTGCGCTCGGCCATGCCGGGCAGCGAGGCGATCGACGACGAGGTGCCCGAATAGCGCATCTCGAAGTAGGCCTCGTCGGCGAGCACCCAGAGGTCGTGCTCGATGGCCAGGGCGGCGACGGCCTCCATCTCGGCTTGGCTGGACTCGGCCGAGATGGGGTTTTGCAGGTTGTTGTAGACGATGGCCTTGGTCGCCGGCGTGATGAGCGAGCGCACCTGGTCGAGGTCGATGGCAAAGCCGGTGTCGGTCGGCACATAGCGATAGGGCAGCGGCTTGCCGCCGATGAACTCGATCTGGCTCTCGTAGATCGGATAGCCCGGGTTGGGATAGAGCACCTCGTCGCCGAACTCGATGAGCGCCTGGACGAACTTGGTGATGACCGGCTTGCCGCCCGGGTGGATGGTGATGTTGTCGGGGCCGAGCGACAGCCCCCGCCGCCCGCCGATGTCGGCCGCGAGCGCCTCGCGCAGCGGCATGATCCCCGCACCGGGGCAATAGCCGGTCTTGCCGTCGGCGATGGCCTTGTTCATCGCGTCGACGATGTTGGCCGGGGTGGCCAGGTCGATGTCCCCGAGGTGGAAGGGATAGATGCGGTGCCCCTCCGCCCCCCACGCCCCAGCGGCCAGGGACACGGCGAAGGCCGTCTCGGTCCCCAAACGGGAGATGCGCTCTGCGAATGCCACGGTCTGCTTCCCTTCGCGTCGTGCCTCGGAGGCGAGTGCCTCGGGGTCGGCGCGAAGACACCTGTGGGCGTCATCGCACCGAAGCCGAGCCTACGCCCGGGCACACGAGTGCAGCGGGGACTCTCGTCCCGTTCGAGCGACGTGATCGAACCCGAGGTGAGCCCGCCGCCGGGGGGCTTCTGCCTTGAAGGCGAGCTCGTCCACGAAGGTGATCGTCGTGTCATGCGTGAAGCCGGGGTCGCGGTCGTTGAGGGGGTAGATGATGGGGAAGGAGTTGACGACGGAGAAAGTGTTGAGGACGGCCGCGATCGCATCAAGCGTGGCTCAGTCACAAACGCTCACGAACGGGTGATGTCGATGCGATGTTGTGCCACAGGCGGCGGCCGCCCGTGACATGGCTCGATGCTGCTGATCGGGTCGAGAGCACTGTGCAAAGGACGGGACTATGACCGGCACCGGCCACATCGTCGTGGCATGCGACAAGTTCAAGGGGACGCTCACCGCGCCCGAGGTGGTCGCCGCGATCAGCGCGGGGACCGCCGACGCGGCGCCCGATCGCGAGGTCAGGGCGGTGCTCGTCGCCGACGGCGGCGACGGCACGCTCGCCGCCGCCGAGTCGGTCGGCTTCACCCACGTGCCGGTCACCGTCGCGGGTCCCACCGGTGAGCCGGTCGTCTCCGGGTATGCCGTGCGCGCCGCCTCCGCCGTCGTCGAGATGGCCGACTGCTGCGGTCTGGTGCACCTGCCCGGCGGAGTCAAGGCGCCGTTGACGGCGAGCTCGCGGGGACTCGGGGAGATGCTGCGGGCGGTCCTCGACCAGCAGCCCGAGGTCACCGAGATCGTCATGGGGATCGGCGGCAGCGCAAGCACCGACGGTGGCGCCGGCATGCTCGCCGCGCTGGGGGCGCGGCTGCTCGACGCGGCCGGACGCGATCTGCCCGACGGCGGTGGCGCGCTCGCCGACCTGGCGGAGCTCGACCTGCGCGGGTTGCACCCCCGGATCGGCGACGTGCGCATCACCGTGGCGTGCGACGTCAACAACCCGCTGCTCGGCGAGCTGGGTGCGGTGGCCATCTTCAGCCCGCAGAAGGGAGCGGGGCCGAGCGAGCAGCGGATCCTCGAGGCGGCGCTCACCCGCTTTTCCGACCAGGTCACCGCCGAGCTCGGCCGCGATGACACCGGCCTGCCGGGAGCTGGTGCCGCCGGCGGCGTGGGCTATGCCGCTCAGGCCGTCCTCGGCGCCCGGATGCGCCCTGGTGTCGAGCTCGTGCTCGACCTCATGGACTTCGAAAACCTTTGCGAAGGAGCCGCATTGGTGATCACCGGCGAGGGTTCCCTCGACCGGCAGACCCTGCTCGGCAAGACCCCCGCAGGCGTCGCGCGAGCGGCGCGGGCGCACGGCATACCTGTCGTCGCGGTGTGCGGGCGGGCGCTGTTGGGGGCTGAGGACATCGCTGCCTCGGGCATCGACGCCGTCTATGCGTTGACCGACATCGAGCCTGACGTGGCCCGCTGCATGAGCGATGCGGGACCGCTGCTGCGGCGGCTCACCGCCGGCATGGTGATGGAGCGATTGGGCTGAGCGGCTCACCCTGGCAACCCCTATGTCCGCCGCCTTCCCTAGTCTGGAGCGAAGCAGGAGCGATGAGACCGGGACGCTGGGCGGCCTGGAGCCTTGCCGTGCTGTGCGCCGCGCTCCTGGGCGGGTGTGGCGCGGTGAGTGGGCCGGGCGCCGACGTGAGCGGCTTCGACGGCCGATCGTCGAGGTGTGATCGGGGCGGGCGTTGGTCCCCTCCCGCGTGCCCCGGAGTTGAGCAGTGGCATAGTCCCTCACATGCGTGCGGTGAGCTATGCGGCATACGGTCAGGCGCCGATCCTCGGCGAGTTGCCGGCACCACCATGCCCCGAGGGTGGGGTGCTCGTGCGGGTCGCCGCCACCGGAGTATGCCGATCCGACTGGCACGCGTGGCTCGGACACGACCCGGTTCCGCTGCCGATGGTGCCCGGCCACGAGTTCGCGGGGACGGTCGCGTCGGTGGGCGCCGGAGTGACCCGGTGGCGGGTCGGCGACCGGGTTGTCGTCCCCTTCGCGTGTGGCTGCGGGCGCCCGTCGTGCGCCCAGTGTCGCGTCGGCGACACCCACGTCTGCCCGGACCAGACCCAGCCGGGCTTCACCGGGTGGGGGTCCTTTGCGGAGCTCGTTGCGGTGCAAGCGGCCGACACCAACGTCGTGGCGATGCCGGAGGCTGTGGGGTTCGTCGAGGCCGCGGCGTTGGGGTGCCGAGTCGCGACGGCCTATCGCGCGGTGACCTCGGTCGGCCGGCTTGCTGCTGGGGAGTGGCTCGTCGTGCATGGTTGCGGCGGAGTCGGATTGGCGGCCGTAATGATCGGCGCGGCGCTGGGAGCGCGGGTCGTGGCGGTTGACGTGTCCGCGGCGGCTCGGGCTGCGGCCCTGGAGGCCGGGGCTGAGGCAGCACTCGAGCCAGGGGAGGGTCTCGTCGCAGGCATCGTCGCGGCGACGGAGGGTGGCGCGGATGTGTCCCTCGATGCGATCGGTTCGCCTGCCGTGCTTGGCAATTCGGTGCGTTCGCTGCGCCCGCGGGGGCGGCACGTGCAGGTTGGCCTGCTGCTCGGCGACGCGGCCGAGCCGTCGGTGCCCATGGGCGCGGTGATTGCCCGCGAGCTGGAGATGCTCGGCGCCCACGGGATGCCGGCCCGCGACTATGCCGGTCTGCTCGAGCTGGTCCTCTCCTGTCGGCTCGATCTCGCTCGGCTCATCGGTCGCGTGATCGGGCTCGACGGCGCTGGTGCTGCGCTCGCTGCACTCGGTGGGCCGCCGGCATACGCTGGGGTCACCGTCGTCGATCTGAGTCAGGGGACGTCCGATGGCTGACACGTCTCGCCGCGTCGCGGTGCTCATCGACGCCGACAACGTCAGTCCGACGTTGGCGGCAGCGATCGTCGCCGAGGCAGCCACTCATGGCACGCTCGGCGTCAAGCGCATCTACGGCGACTGGACCTCGGCGCTGCTCGGTGGCTGGAAACAGGTCCTCGCGCGCTATGCGATCCAACCGCAGCAGCAGTTCGCCTACACGGTCGGCAAGAACGCCACCGACTCGGCGCTCATCATCGACGCGATGGACCTGCTCTATGCCGGCAACGTCGACGCCTTCTGTATCGTCGCCAACGACTCGGATTACACGCGCCTGGCAGTGCGACTGCGCGAATCCGGCCGGGCGGTCTATGGATTGGGCAACCGGACGGCCTCGAGCGCCTTCCAGAATGCGTGTGATCGCTTCACTTTCTTGGAGATCATCGAGGACCCCGAAGGGGAGGCGTCTGCCGCCCCACAGCCGGTCGTGCAGACCGTGCCGGCAGACGATCCGGCGGCCATCATCAAGCCGGCCATCAGAGCGGCGACCACGGACACTGGCTGGGCCTCGCTCTCGGCAGTCGGCCAGCTGGTGGTGTCCAACCACCCGACCTTCGACTCGCGCAATTACGGTTTCGCCAAGCTCAGTGCATTGGTGGCCACCCTCGCAGGGGTCGATTCGCAGCTCGTATCCGATACCAAGGGCGGAAGTCAGGTCCGGGTCCGACTCGCTCCGGCCGGCGGGGCCACGCCGAAGAAGCCGGTGGCGAAGAGGACAGCGCCCGCCGTGAAGAAGGCGGTGCCGACACCGCCCACGAAGGCGAACCCGGCGGTCAAGAAGGCGAGCCCGCCAGCGAAGAAGGCCACCGCGCCGACACCGCCCAAGAAGGCTGCTGTGCCAGCGAAATAGCTTGCCGGCAAACGCGGTTCAGCTGAGCCCGACGATGCGGCCGTCGGCGTCGAGATCGATGCGCGTGGCTGCCGGGCGGGACGAGAGCCCTGGCATCGTGCGCATCTCGCCGCACACGGCATACACATAACCGGCACCGGCGGCGACACGGACCTCGCGGACAGGCAGCCGCCAGCCCGTGGGTGCCCCGCGCAGGCTGGGGTCGGACGAGATCGACAGGTGGGTCTTGGCGATGACGACCGGGAAGGCGCCAAAGCCGAGCTTCTCGAAACGATCGAGGGCGGCGGCCGCCTCAGGGGCAATGTCGATGCCCGCGGCACCATAGACCTTGCGCGCGACGGCCTCGAGCTTGTCGCGCAGCGACGCGTCGAGGTGATAGCTGTAGGTGAGGGTCACCGGCTCGGCCGCCGCAGCTGCCACCTCGCGCGCGAGCTCGAGCGCGCCGTCGCCACCGTTGGCGACGTGGGTGCCCACGGCCACGCGCGCTCCCACGTCGAGAGCGGCCTTGGCGATGACGTCATGCTCCTTGGCGTGGTCGGTCGGGAAGGCGTTGATCGCCACGACCGCGGGCAGCCCGAAGCCGCGGACGATGTCGAGATGCGCCCGCAGATTGGGCATCCCGGCCTCGACCGACGCCGGATCCTCGACGAGCATCTCGTCGGGCAGTGGCCGTCCAGCGGCCACCTTGAAGCGCCCCGAGTGGGCCTTGAGGGCGCGCACGGTCGTGACGACGACCGCAGCGCTCGGGCGGATGCCGCTCACCCGGCTCTTGACGTTGACGAAGCGCTCGAGCCCCATGTCGGCGCCGAAGCCCGCCTCGGTCAAGAGGAAATCGCCCATACCAGAGCCGATTTGGTCGGCGACGACCGAGGAGTTGCCGGTCGCGATGTTGCCGAAGGGGCCGGTGTGGATGAGCGTCGGCACGTGCTCGATCGTCTGCAGCAGGTTGGGCAGCAGGGCGTCGGCGAGGATGACGGCCATCGCGCCGCCGGCCTCGAGGTCGTCGGCGGTGACCGGCTGGCCGGCATACGTGTAGCCGACGACGATGCGGCCGAGGCGCGCACGCAGGTCCTCGCGGGAGGTCGACAGCGCGAGGATGACCATGACCTCGCTCGCCGCCGTGATGTCGAAACCGGACTGCCGCGGCACGCCGTCGACGCGCGCGCCGAGGCCGAGCACGACATTGCGCAGCGAGCGGTCGTTGACGTCGAGGACGCGTCGCCACGAGATGTTGCGCGGGTCGATGCCGAGCGAATTGCCGTGGTGCAGATGGTTGTCCAGCATCGCGGCGAGCAGATTGTGCGCTGCTGTCACCGCGTGGAAGTCGCCGGTGAGGTGCAGGTTGAGCCGCTCCATCGGCAGGACCTGCGAATAGCCGGCGCCGGCCGCGCCGCCCTTGACCCCGAAGGTCGGACCCATCGAGGGCTGGCGCAGGGTCAGCACGGGGCTGTGTCCGATGCGGGCGAGCCCTTGGGCAAGACCCACCGCCGTCGTCGTCTTGCCCTCGCCGAGCGGTGTCGGAGTGATCGCCGTGACGACCACACACTTGGCCTGCGGCCGGTCGGCGAGAGCCTCGCGGGCGCTGAGCGAGATCTTGGCGACGTCGCGCCCATAGGGCTCGATGAGGTCGTCGGGAAGGCCTGCGCGAGAGGCCACTTCGGCGATCGGCAGGAGGGTGGACGCACGGGCGATCTCGAGGTCGGACGGCAGCGGAGTTGTGCTCACGGGGGCGAGCGTATGCCGGTCTCCCGGCCGTCCGCTGACACGTGTGTCAGGACCCTCATCCGGCGCGTCGCGCGGTCGTCGTGCAGCTGTCCCGCAGCCGTCCCGCAGCCGTCTCGCAGGGGTGGCGGACGGCATACGACCTGGCGGGTGTCGGGGCTTCGTGAGATCGTCGGTTGATGGTGGACTTCACAGAGAGTGACGATCTGCGAGGGGCGCGCTTCGTCGCGACGTCGCTGGCCGGAGCGCACTTCGAGCGGGCCGATCTGTCGGGCGTCGTCATGCGGGGCGTCGATCTCGCGGGTGCCGAGCTCGACTCGCCGTGGCTGCTCGAAGAGGGAAGCACGTTGCTGGTCAACGGAGTTGACATTGTGCCGCTTGTCGACGCGGAGCTCGATCGGCGCTTCCCTGGGCGCGAGCTGCGGCGAGCGTCCGACCCCGAGTCGTTGCGCGCGGCGTGGGCGGCGATCGAGTCCTCGTGGGCCGACGTCCTCGCGCGCGTCGAGCAGATGCCGGCGGGCACGGTCGACATGTCGATCGGTGGGGAGTGGAGCTTTTCCCAGACGCTGCGTCATCTCGTCATGGCGACCGACACGTGGCTGCGCAAGGCGATCCAGGGGATCGCCGCGCCCTATCACCCGCTCGGCCAGCCGCATGTCGAATACGCGACCGACGGCTATGACACGTCGGTCTTCCGCGACGGCATACCCACCTTTGCCGAGGTGCTCGCGGCGCGCGCCGATCGGGTCGCGATGGTGCGTGATTTCATCGCCGGCGCGACGCCCGAGCTGCTCGCCGCGCCGCGGCCGAGCGCGTGGTCGCCGCAGGTGTCCAAGACCGTGTTGTCATGTCTGCACACCATCCTCGAGGAGGAGTGGGAGCACCAGAGGTATGCCGTGCGCGACCTCGACGCGATCGCCGCAGGTCGCGACGGGGCGGGCGACCGGGCGACAGGTGACGTCAACAGGGAGGGCTGATGTTCACCATCAACGGGGTGGATTATCCGTCGTGGGATCAGGTGCCGGAGGAGCTGCGTCGGCAGTTGGCCGCCCTGCCGGATGCGGACGGCAACGGCATCCCCGACCTCATCGAAGGGACCGCCGCCACTCTGCCGGACCAGGTCGTCCGGACCCAGACCTACGTCGAGACGAGCTCGCGCTCGTTCGTCCTCAACAGTCCCGAGGACTTCGCCGCGCTGCCCCCCCGACGTGCGCGCCCTGCTGGGCGGCCCTCCGGCTGCCGGAATACCTCAGGACGCGCCGCCTCAGGACGCGCCGGCGGCGCCGGCGAGACCGCAGGACGCGCCGGTCGTCCAGGCCAGCGCGGTGCTGCAGGACCGCACCGCTGCCAAGCCGTCGTGGCTGAGGCGGGTGCTCGGCGGCTGAGGGCGACCCGACGGCATACCAACAGTCGTGTTGACAAGATGCTGACACTAGTGTCAGCATAATTCAATGCTTGCACTCGCCATCGTCCTCATCACCTCCGCTCTCGTCCTCTACTCCACCGGCGTCTGGGCCGAGCGCATCGGCGGCCGCCTGCGCTGGTGGCACGCCGCGACCTTCCTCGCCGGGCTCGTCTGCGACGCCTCCGGCACCGCCGTCATGACCCGCATCGCTCAGACGAGCGGCGGCCGGCAGGGCGGCGTCGCCGGCGGGCTCAGCACCGCCATGGCCTGGACCGGTGGCCTCGCGCTGGCGCTGATGGCGGCCCATGCCGTCTGGGCCATCGTCGTGCTCGTGCGCAACCGGGAGAGCGAGATCCTCGGCTTCCACCGCTTCTCGCTCGGGGTGTGGGGCATCTGGCTGGTCCCCTACTTCACCGGCATGGCCAGCGCGATGATCTGAGTCGCTGTCGCCGCTGGGCGCCTGGGCCGAGTGCCGACCTCAGGGCGCCGGTGGCGTCTCGCGGTGAATGGCGTTGGCGCGCAAGTGTTTTGGGAACTCGGTGGTCTCGTCGCCGAGCACGAGCATCCGATAGGTCGCCTCGGCGGCGCTCTCGAGGTTGACCGCCACGCGGTATGCCGTGTCGAGGCTCGGCCCCAGCGCCGAGCAGCCGTGGTGGGCGAGGATGACGGCGTCGCACTCGGCGGCGGCCTCGGCGGCTGCGTCAGCAAGTGCGTCGGAACCGTTGGGGTGGAAGGGGATCCGCGCGATCTTCGGCACATAGGCGACGTGGTCAAGGGTGAGCAGCCGGATGGGCCTTTCGAGGGCGTCGAGCAAGACGGCGTATGCCGGGTGCACGTGGACGATCGCGTTGACGTCGGGTCGGAGGCCGTAGGTGCGCTGGTGCAGGCGCCACTCCGTCGAGGGTGGCGGGCCGGCGACGACGGAGCCGTCCATCCGCAGCTCGGTGATCGTCGTCGCGTCGAGCCGGTCGAGGTGACTGCCCGCGGCGGTGATGAGGAAGGTCTCCGGACCGCCACCGCGCCGGACTGCGCGCACGGAGAGGTTGCCGCCGGTCGCGACGACGAGGCCGGAGCTCACCGCTGAGGCGCCGACTCGTGCGAGGTCCTCGATGGACGAGGCCCAGCGGGTGGCGTCGAGCTGGCTCGGGGCGGTCATGCCGGAGCTCCTTCGCCGGATCGCGTGCGCGGTGTGGCGGCCGGGCCGGCCCCATCGGGCAGGGGATCGGTGGGCAGGTCCCCGCGGCCGAGGTCGATGACCCGCCGGTCGGTGACGATCGCCGTGACGAGCTTGGCGGGGGTGACGTCGAAGGCCGGGTTGAGCGCGCTCGTCCCCACTGGCGCCGTGGGTCTGCCGCCGAAGGCGACGACCTCGGCTGCCCCGCGGTCCTCGATCTCCACGTGGTCTCCCGAGGCGGTGGCGAGATCGACCGTCGACTCGGGGGCCACGGCATACAGGGGGATGCCGGCGTGCTGCGCGGCGAGGGCGAGCGCGAAGGTGCCGATCTTGTTGACGACGTCGCCGTTGGCGGTGATGCGGTCGGCCCCGACGAGGACGGCGTCGACGAGCCCGCGAGCCATGACCGAAGCTGCGGCCGCGTCGACGATGAGGTCGAAGGGCGCGCCGAGCTGCGTGAGCTCCCATGCGGTGAGGCGTGCGCCCTGCAGCAGCGGCCTTGTCTCGCAGGCGATCACACGCTTGAGCCGGCTGTCACGCATGACCTGCTCAATGACCGCCAATGCCGTGCCGCGCTCCACTGTTGCCAGGGCTCCGGTGTTGCAGATGGTCATGAGTCGAAGCGCCTGCCCACTTGCGCCGACTCGGCGATAGAGGTCGTCAGCTCCACGCCGTGCCATCGCCGTCGACGCGGCGATCTCGCTGTCGCGCAGCCCGATCGCCGCGGCGAGCACGGCCTCGCGGCCCTGTGGCAGCGCGGCTAGCGCGAGGTCGACACCGCGCGCAAGATTGACCGCTGTCGGGCGGGCTGCGCGCAGGGCCGCCGCCGCGCGGGCGACCTGTTCGTCACTATCGAGCGTGTATGCCGCCAACGCCACTCCCATTGCGCCCGCCACTCCGAGGGCTGGAGCGCCCCGCACCGCAAGCCGCCCGATCGCATCGAGCAACTGCTCGATCGTCTCGACCTGCAAGAACACCGTCTCACCAGGCAACCGCGTCTGATCCAGCACCCAAATGTGCGGCGTCGCAACGTCGCCCACCCAGTCGATGGGCCTCGGCACACGTCCAGCACTCACAGCGCCACTCTCGCACGAGCGGACAGCGGACTGTGTCGCTTCGGTGCGTGAGCGCGCGTGCCCAGGCGGATTTAGCGGATCTACCCTGTGGACATGGTGTCCTTCGACCGAGTCTGGGATCGAATCGTTCGGCACGAGGGCGAGGAGTTCCGGACCACGCGCGGGTTGCTCTTCACCTACCTGGTCCCGGGCAACTACCTGCGCATCGTCAGAGACAGCAGGCAGATCAACCGAGTGCTGTCACGGACGAACTTCGAGCGAGCCGTCGCCCAGATGCCTGCCGAGCGACCGTCGGACGTCAAGGAGCGTCAGGGCCCGACCTACACCTGGGCGATCCTCATGGACGACCGGATCAGAGACACTGACTGGTAGTCACGCCGGGCTCCGAGGAGGGCATTCCGCCCTACGCACGTAGGAGTCGAGGATTCCCACGAAAGCGGCTTCCGTGACGATGGGTACTCCATAAACGCGGGCTTTGGCCGCTTTGCCGCTCAGCGAGTTGGGATCCGCGGCGACGACGACGCGGGTGGCCTTGGTGACGCTGCCCGGCTGGAGTCCCGCACGTCGCGCGATGTCCTCCCATTCGCTACGTTGCCGCCCCATCTCGCCCGTGAAGACGACACGATCGCCGCGTTCCAGGTGGATGCCGACCGCTTGCAGACGCTCTGCCGCTCTCGCCGAGGCACTGTCGCCGTGTCGCGCGTAGTCGAGGGCTGCGTCGACGTCGGCGATGCCCAAGCCTAGGACCCGGGCCGCAGCGTCCAGCTGCTGCCGCTCCTCGGGCGTGAGCACGTCGTCCGCCATCGCGACCACCGCCATCGCCCGCAGGTAGTCGCAGTGCACGTCCAAGACTTGTCCTTTGGTCAGACCCGCGTCCGTGGCGACAGCGACGAGAGCAGTCTTCTCGTGCTCGGCGAGGAATCCGTCAATCATGGCCTTCTCGAGAACGTCCAGGTAGCTGTCCACGCGAGCATCGGCAGCCCGCGGCATTCGAGAGACCACGGCGTCAAGCCATCCGTCCTCACGAGCCGGCGGCGCCGATGAACGAGCGCACATGGACATGTCTGGGTAGACATCCGGCAGGGCAGGCCACCGATAGCTCCGCGACGCGTGGATCGTTTCCAGCCACGGCGGCTGGCAGCTGGAGGCCCTGAGGTAATGACCGAGGAGGCGTGCCGTGGCCAAGGCGTCGCTCTCCGCCGAGTGGGCATGCCCCAGCGGTATGCCGCACGACCGACAACAGTCGACGAGACGGCGGCTGGGAGCCTGAAGATACGCGGTCGACCAGGACATGGTGCACACGCCGCTCAGCGGCAGCGAGGGCAGTGGCACTCCCGCCCTCATCATCTCACTCGCGATGAATCTCAGATCGAAGCTGGCGTTGTGCGCGACGATTGTCCGTCCGGTCACGGCACGCAACAGGTAAGGCGCGACATCGGCGAATGTCGGAGCCTTCAGCACGTCGCTGGCGCGGATCCCATGAATGTGGGTGGGTCCGACATCACGCCCAGGGTTGATGAGTGTCGACCAGTGATCCTGGATGTTTCCGTCGTGTTCCACATAGACCACGCCGATCTCGACGATGCGGTCGTGGTGCTCCGGTGAAAGCCCGGTGGTTTCGACATCGATGACGGTGTAGCCGGCCATGTCATTCCCCTGCTCGGAGGCGTGCGAAATCGCGTCCATTCTCGCTGGGGGGTCGACCTTCGGGCGCCTTCCTGACATTGACGCTGGTCACTCTGGCTTGTCGAGAATCTCCAGGCTCGGCAACGAGTCGACGATCGTCATCGTCTCCAGGCTGACGGTGACGATGCGGGCGAGCAGGTCGATGATGTAGCGCGGGTCGCCGACCTCGCGTGACCAGTCGTTGGGGTCGTTGACGATGCCTGAGGCCTTGTCGATCTTGACCTGGTAACGGTCGATGATCCACTCGACCGCCGAGCGCGACCCCAGCAGGTAGCGGTAGGCCTCCTGCGGGATGCCGCTCAGCGTGATCCGCGAGTTGTAGACCACCGTGGAGCGGTCGGCGACGAGTTTGCCGGTCTGCGCGTCGCGGACCTTTGCAAAGCCTATCTTCTCGACCCGGAAGAAGGGGTATGCCGCCTCGCTCGCCGGATCGGGGTAGGTGGGATCGTCCAGTCCAGCAAGGGGGTAGGGCGTGACCGACTCATAGCCAAGGTGCAGCTCGGACAGCCGCCGGCCGGCATCGACGAAGGGCCACGGGTCGGTGACGAGCGGGATGCGCGGGAGCATCTTCTTGAGGTCGGCCGCAAAGGTCTCCCGGTAGTCGGGGGAGTGCAGCAGGCCGTAGACGTAGTAGAAGATGTCGTCCTTGGTGATCGAATCCCCGTATGCCGTAACGAAGCTCGCGAGCGCGTGGTTGGTGATGTTGTCGATCCGCCGGTAACCGTCGATGACGTCGCCGTCCTCGGCTGACTCGAAGGCGAGCATCCCTTCGTCGGGCACGCCTTTCTCATAGCGCCAACGAGGGAAAAATTGCCCAGTGTACGTGTAGTAGGACAGGTCAGGCGTTTCATCGACCACTAGTGCTGCGGCAACCACCTCCGCCCTGGGGGCGGGAACAACGATGCCGATGTTGCGATGGGCGCTCGTTGGGAATGCTTTCACGACGGCGCCAATGACGTTATTCAAATCGCGGTCAAAATAGAGATTCTGCTTGAAGAACGGACGATAGGACGCTTTTGTGATCACGCGGGTGTTAAAAGTGATCTTGTGGGCTCATCACAATCCAGGGTGTAGGCGTGCTCTGAAGCCGCCGGTTTCCAGGAGGCTTCGGGCGATGTAGTTGGTGAGGTTGCGGAACCCGAGGGCGGATCCACGCAGGTGCTCGAGCCGGCCATTGAGAGCCTCGGTGGGGCCGTTGGAGGTGCCGGGTCGGTCGAAGTAGGCCAGGACATCGCCTGCGCGCTGGGTCAGGGTGCGGCCGAGGCGGCGCAGCTCGACCAGGCTGGCGGGCACGCCCTCACGCAGGGCGTCGATGACCGCGGCCATCGCCACACGACCGTTGGATCGGTCGGGGTGGCGGTAGGCGGCGATCATCCGCTGCAGGATCCCCCAGGTCGCTTCGACCTGGACATGGTCGGGTTCGGTGAAGAGCCTGAGCAGGCGTTCGCGCTGGCGGTCGGTGAGCAGGTCTTCGCCGGTGTGCAGGGTCCGCCGCGCTCGGTACAGCGGATCGTTGCGAAGCCCTCGGTGACCGTGGAGGTCTTGTTGGACCCGGCGTCGGCACCGGTCCAGAGCGTCACCGGCCAGGCGCACCACGTGGAAGGGGTCCATCACCGCGACCGCGGTGGGCAGCTCCTCGGCGGCGGCGGTCTTGAACCCGGTGAACCCGTCCATCGCGACCACATCGACGGCGTCACGCCACGCCTGTGGCCGTTCGGTGAGCCAGGTCTTGAACGCCGCCTTGGAGCGGCCCTCGACCATGTCCAGCAGCCGTGCCGGGCCGGTGCCGTCGCGGATCGGGGTGAGGTCGATGATGACGGTGACGTACTTGTCGCCCTTGCGCGTGTGCCGCCACACGTGCTCATCAACCCCGATCACCGCCACCCCGTCGAACCTGCACGGGTCGCCGATCAGGACCCGCTGCCCCTCGGCCAAGACGGCGTCATTGGCGGTGTTCCACGCGACCCCCAGGCCTTCGGCGACCCGCGCGACCGTCAGATGCTGCACGACCAGGCCGACCAGCGCCCAGGACAGCCCGGCCCGGGAGATCTTCGCCCGCGGCCGCGCCGCCCGGGAGGTGTCTTGCCGCCACACGTGCCCGCACCCGGTGCACCGGTACCGGCGGACCGCTACCAGCAGTGTGGTCGGTCTCCACCCGAACGGCTCGTGGGCCAGCTCGCGCAGCACGCTGTCGCGGACCACACCCTCGCAACCGCAGCGACGGCACCACCGGTCATCCTCGAGGACCCGGCACGCCAGCACCGCACGGTCCGGCTCGATCCGTTGCCCGGTCACCTGCAGTCCAAGCGCGTCAAGACCGGTGAACGTCGTCAGGTCGGGGCAAGCGAAGGTAGCGTCAGGCACGTCGAGGTCTTCCGGATGGGCAGTGTGAGAACTTCCATCCTCGGGAGACCTCGACCCCTGCCCCGCCACCGACGCGCCGACGCCCGACCTACACCCTCATCTGTGATGAGCCATCTTGTGGCCGCGCAAGAGGTCGGCTCGCATTGACCGACTCCAGCTGATCTGGGTGGGATCGTTGCGCGCGCCGGTCGAGAATGATCCCAAGCGGGTGGCCTCATAGGTATCGACATGTCTAGAAACGTTCGCGGCCAACTTGCTTCGGGAGGAATTATATACCCAAGCGTCGCGTGCTGTCTCAGCGCCTCTAACATAATGAGTGAAGAGATAGTCGACGGCGAGGTATTGCTCAAAGTCGGGACTGCGCTGGTTCAGCCAGTCGCCGTAAGCGTTGGGCGAGAGTTGACTGACGGGTTCGATTCTCGTCGCCCGCTCGGCCTTTTCCACGCGCTGCAACTTCTCCTCGCGGGTGAGGTAGTCGCCGACGTCCGTGTAGTGGATGCGTGCCGGGCCTGATCGATCGGGGTCCTTGACGAGGATGGTGATGGCGACGGTGGCGCGCGATCCGCCGCCAAAGACCTTGCCGCCTTCCTTGCGCGACTGCTCGCCTGCTGTGCGCTGGTTGCCGCGGAGGTTGAGGACGTGGATATCACTGAACTCGGCGGCGAGGGACAGGCGCATGCCGTCGGCGGTGTTGGAGTCGAGCCAGCCCCCGTTGGTGACGAAGGCGATCACCCCACGGTCGGCGATCCGCAGCGAAGCCCACTTGATGGCCCGGATGTAGGAGTCGTAGAGGCTGTTCTTGTTGGTCGCGGTGGAGCGGGCGGCATACGTGTCGCGGATTGCGGCGTCGAGGGTGGGGTAGGACTCGTTGGCGTTGTCGTCGTTCGCCGAGTCCTGGCCAGAGGAGTAGGGCGGGTTGCCGACGATGACCTGGATGGGCAGGGCCTTGAGCCGCTCGAGGCGCGCGTTGTTTTGGACGAACACGGTCGTGTCGAGGGCGTCGCCGTCCTCCCAGGACTGGAAGGTGTCGGTGAGGATGAGGCCGGGGAAGGGCTCGTAGTCGCCGGGGTCGCCGAGCTCGCCGCGCAGGTCCTGATAGGTCGTCTCGATGTTGACTGCGGCGATGTAGTAGGCCAGAAGCAGAATCTCGTTGGCGTGCAACTCGTTCCGGTACTTGCGGGCCAGGTCTTGCGGCTGGATCAACCCGAGCTGTAGCAGCCGGGTGATGAAGGTCCCGGTGCCGGCGAAGCCGTCGAGGATGTGCACGCCCTCGTCGGTGAGCCCCTGGCCGAAGTGCTCACGCAGCATCTCATCGGCCGAGCGCAGGATGAAATCGACGATCTCGACGGGCGTATAGACGATGCCGAGCTTGTCGACGGTCTTCTTGAAGGCGGTGGCGAAGAAGGTGTCATACAGCTGGACGATGAGCTTCTGGCGGCCCTCGGCGGTGTCGACGCCGAGCACGCGCATCCGCACCGACTCGTAGAACTTCTCGAGGGAGTGGTTTTCGTCGTCGAGCGCGTGCTCGTCGAGGGCGTCGAGCATCCGCTCCATGGTTTGCGCGACGGGGTTGTGGGCGGCGAAGTCGTAGCCGCCGAAGAGAGCGTCGAAGACCGGGCGGGTGATGAGGTGTTGGGCGAGCATGTCGATGGCGTCGTCGCGCGTGATGCCGTCGTTGAGGTTGCCGCGCAGCCCGGTGAGGAAGCGCTCGAACTCCGCGGTCACCGTGGCGTTTCCGCCGCCCAAGAGGGCCGTGATCCGGGTGATGTGCCGCTGGGCGATGTCGGCGATGTCCTTGGCCCAGTCCTCCCAATAGCGGCGGGAGCCGACCTTGGCGACGACCTTGGCATAGATCGCCTCGCGCCATTCGTCGAGCCAGCTGAGCGCCAAGGTGCCTTGGGTGCCGTGGGAGTCGCCGTCGCGGTCGCGGCGGTCCTCGGGGGCGGGGACTCCGATGACGTTGATCTTGGCGTCGCGCTGTTTGACCAGCTCGATCCGGTTGACCATCGCGTTGAAGCGCTCGTCGTGGGCGCGCAGCGCCTGCAGGACCTCCCACACGGCGGCATACCGCTCGTTGTCCTTGAGGGCCTGCTCGGGGGTGAGCCCGGCCGGGATGCCGATGGGCAGGATGATGTAGCCGTAGTGCTTGCCGGGCGACTTGCGCATGACCCGCCCGACCGACTGGACGATGTCGACCACCGACTTGCGTGGCGAGAGGAACATCACCGCGTCGAGGGCGGGCACGTCCACGCCCTCGGAGAGGCAGCGGGCGTTGGTGAGGATGCGGCATACCCCGTCGGGCACGTCGCCGCGCAACCAGTCGAGGCGGGTGTTGCGCTCGAGGGCGTTGTAGGAGCCGTCGACGTGCTCGATCTCGCAGCGCAGCATCGGGTCGCCCGCCGCGTCATCAAGATCGTGGGCGGCGGCATACTGCTCGACCGTCTGGGCGAAGAGGGCCTGCACGCGCTGGGAGTCCTTGATGGTGCCGGCGAAGGCGACCGCACGGCGCATCGGGGCCGAGTCGCCGGCGAAGGGGTGCTCGGTGTCGCCGCGTTTGGCCAGCCCGTTCCAGCAGCCGACGATCTTGGCGGCGTCGTCGAGGCGCAGCTCGTTGCCCTCGTCGGCCAGCTGCAGCTGGAAGGTGCGCGACACGGCGGTCTCGTCGACCGCGAGCACGAGCACCTTGTAGTCGCTGAGCAGGTCCTTGGCGACGGCCTCGCCGAAGCCGAGCCGATGCAGCTCGGCACCGAAGATCGTCTCGTCGTCCATCGACGCCAGCAGCGCATTGGCCTGCCCCGCCTTGGCCTTGGACGAGTCGTCGTAGATCCGCGGTGTCGCGGTCATGTAGAGGCGCTTCGCGCCGCGGATGTATGCCGGGTTGTGGATCCGCACGAAGGCCGACTCGTCCTCGCCTGCCAGGGTGGTGCCGGTGGTGCGGTGGGCTTCGTCGCAGACGATCAGGCCGAAGTCAGGGAGCTGTCCTTGTGACTGGGCTTGGGCGACCACGTCGATCGACTGGTAGGTCGCAAAGACCACGGTCATCGCATCCGCACGACCCAAGGCCAGCCGCCAGCGGGCCTCGAGGATGGGGATGCTCGTCGTCGAGGGCAGGGCCAGGTCGACCGCGGAGATGTCCTCGTCCTTGGCCTGCGAGCGGGCCGTGGCCTTGCGGTCCGAGCACACGGCGATCGGGGCCAACGGCACGGCGGCTCTGTCGCCCATTCGCGCAAGGTCTGCGACAGCAGGCTGATTGATGGGACGAGGAAGAGCACCGACCCGCCCGCCCCGACCAACTGCTCGGCCAGGCGCAGTGAGGTGAAGGTCTTGCCTGTGCCGCACGCCATGACCAACTTGCCTCGGTCGGCGTTCGCCAAGCCTTCGCAGACGTCCTGGATGGCTTGGCTCTGGTGCGGACGCAGCTTCTTCTTGTCGGTCGTCCGCAGCAGCTCCGGGTGGGCCCAGGTGAAGGCATCCCAGTCGACCAGGGAGGCCTCCAACTCGGCCAGCCCGATCCGTTGCACCGGGATCTGCTGGCCCTGGATCGCGTCCTCGGCGTGGGCGTTCCACTTGTCCGTCGTCGAGACGATGATCCGCTGGGTGAAGCCCTCCTTGCCCGACGCGGAGAGGAACGAGTCGATGTCGGGCTTGCCGATGCTGTGGTGCGGGTCGAAGAACTTGCACTGGATGGCGACACTGCCACCGGTCAGCCGGTCGGTCGCGACGATGTCGATCCCGGTGTCGTGCTTACCACCCCGACCTGGCCAGTCCTGCCAGAGGTGCACCTCGCTGAACTGATCGGCGAAGACCGGATCGGTCCGTAGGTATTGCGCGATCAACCGCTCGAGTTTGCTGCCCTTGTCGGCCTCCGAGGTCGCCTGCGCGCGCAACTCATCGAGCACCTCGTAGATCGTCGTCGACACGGGACGATCCTGCCTCAATTGGGGGGTGATCGGCTAAAGGAGACGGGCCGATTGTGTGCCAGGGCATAAAGAGAGCGAGCGACGGGAATCGAACCCGCGTATCTAGCTTGGGAAGCTAGCGCT